>NZ_NHRY01000053.1 GCF_002937115.1 Rhodopila globiformis
GCTCCGGGAGGTGTCCAGAAGCACACTGTCTAGCGCCCCATGACGCGCGTGTAGTGCCACTCGGCCAAAAACGGCGCTGTAAGATGTTGAAAAGAAAAGCTGTCTCGGGGTAGGTGGCAAATCTGGGCTAACGACCGCGGCTTCGAGTGCCTGCTGCTGTCCGACTGCTGCGGCGCCACCGATGCCGGCAACCACGCGGCCGCGCTGAAAATGATCAGGATGCAGGGCGGCGTGTTCGGCGCCGTCAGCGACAGCGCAACGTTCCTCGCCGGCCTGCCATGAGCCGCGCCATCGGGATCGAGGCCGCCGGCATCGGCAAGCATTTCGGTTCGTTCCACGCGCTATCCGACGTATCGCTGAAGGTCGCGCCCGGCACCGTGCACGGGTTGCTGGGCGAGAACGGCGCCGGCAAATCGACGCTGGTGAAATGCCTGCTGGGCTACTACCGCGCCGACGAAGGCGGCTTCATCGTCGATGGGCGGGAAGCGGCGATCGAGCGCCCTGCCGATGCCGATGCGCTGGGCCTGGGCATGGTGTACCAGCATTTCACCCTGGTGCCGTCGATGACTGTGGCGGAAAACCTGGTGATGGCGCGCCAGGGCGTGCCGGCGGTGATCAACTGGCGTGCGGAAATCGCCGCCCTGCGGCAGTTCATGCAGCGCATGCCGTTCCAGGTGAAACTGGAGGCCGAGGCCGGCAGCCTCGCCGCTGGCGAGCGGCAGAAGACCGAGATCATCAAGCAGCTTTACCTGGAACGCCGCTTCCTGGTGCTGGACGAGCCGACATCGGTGCTGACGCCGCAGGAGGCGGAGGAGATGCTCGGCCTGGTGCGCAACCTGGCTCATTCCGGCGCGCTGACCATCGTCATCATCACCCACAAGCTGAAGGAAGTCTTCGCCCACGTCGATGACGTTACGGTATTGCGGCGCGGCCGCATGGCCGGGTCCGGCCCGCTGAAGCAGTTCACCGCCGCCGATCTGACGGCAATGATGATCGGCGAGCCGCACGCGCCCAAGAACCCCGAGCGCCGGGGCGTTGCCGAGAGCGCGGCACGGTTGTCCGTCTCCGGCCTGCGCACCGCCGATGATGCTGGGCGCAAGGGGTTGTCGATCGACGGCCTGGACGTGCGCGCGCACGAAATTGTCGGCGTCGCCGGCGTGTCCGGCAACGGCCAGAAGGAACTGGTGGAAGTGCTGGGCGGCCAGCGGCGCGCAACCGCCGGACGAATCCTGGTGGAGGGCGCGCCGTATGACGCCTCCCGGATGCAGTCCCAGGCGCATGGCGTGCGGGTGCTGCCGGAGGAACCATTGCGCAACGGTTGCGTCCCGGGGATGACGGTGACGGAGAACCTCGCCCTGCGCAGCTTCGACCTGGATGCGGGGAAAGACCGCCGCTTCTGGCTGGACCGCAACGGCATGGCGGCGCGGGCGGCGGCGATGGTCGCGGCCTATGGCATCCGCACGCCCTCGCCGCAGGCGCCCATCGGCGTGCTGTCGGGCGGCAATGTGCAGCGCTGCGTGCTGGCCCGCGAACTGGACGGCGACGTGCGATTGCTGATCGTCTGCAACCCGTGCTTCGGTCTGGACGTGAAGGCGGTGGCGGAGACCAGGGCGCGGATCATGGCGGCGCGCAACGCCGGCGCGGCGGTACTGCTGATTTCCGAGGACCTGGACGAGATCCTGGAACTCGCCGATCGGATCGTGGTGATGCACGATGGAGCGATCGTGCACCAGATGCCGGCGGCCGGGGCAGACCCGCAGGAGATCGGCCGGCATATGCTGGGGCAGCACTGAGGCGACCGCAGGTCCTCGCACACAGAATTGACCGGCCGTGGACGGGCAACGGCAGGCCACCGAGCGGCACAGGCATTTCATTACCCGGACCAGGGCGGTAGATGGTTTCGGTGTGCAATGACTATCCCATCTGATAACGGTTATGGATTCGGTCCATTCAACCGCCTGGGGCAGGCGACGGCATAGGGACGCCCACCTCCGGAGCATCGGCGCCCTGGCCTGCGCGGGCGCGGTTCTGTTTGCCGCGACACAAGGCCGTGCCCAGACGGCACCGGCGCCGAATCCGTTCCGGACGGTGAACCTGAACTACGTGTACGCAGCCGATCTGGGCTTCGGCGGGTACTCGCTGGCGGGACTGACGGCGAACGTCTACACGCTGCCGCTGAGCTACTCGCTGCACGGCATCCTGCCCGATGGCTGGACGCTGCGGCTGCTGTCTCCGATCCAGCTTGGCGTGTACTCGTTGAACCTCACTGACACGAACGGCGCGCGCATTTCGATCAACCAGAAATCCCTGGGGCTCGTGCCGGGCGCGGAACTGGATATTCCGCTTGGCGGCCGCACGGTGGTGAAGCCGTTTGCGCAGTTCGGCGTGGTTGGCGCGTTCGGCGACGACGTCGGCAACCCGTGGGCCTATGTCTTCCTGGGGGGCGCGCGGGCGATCAGCGAATGGCACGTGGGCGAGACGACCCTGTCGCTCGGCAACGCCGTGGTCTATGCTGGCGACGAGACCGTCGGATCGGGATTCTCCGAGCATTATGTTTCGCTTCAGCTTGGCGGCGAGGTGCGCCATCCGCTTGGCTTCAGCGTCGGCAATCTGGAGCCGGACCTGGGGGTTTACGCGAACTACTATTATTATCCGGCGCCGTTGCAGTTCAGCCGTTTCCTGGAACCGCCGCTGAAGGTGGAAAACCAGGTTGAGTTCGGATTTTCGGTGGGGTCCGCGTCGCCGTTCAAGTTGCTGTGGCTGTCGAATCCACGCATCGGCGCCGGCGTCGTGTTCGGAAGCGGATTGACCGTCTGGCATATCAATTTCGGATTTCCGTTCTGACGCGTGCCGGAGATGGGATGGTCACTCCCCTTCCGTTATGGCCGGGCGTGTTTCGGCCATCTGTGCTTCCACGACAGGGGGTAGATGGCCGGGACAAGCCCGGCCATGACGATGAAGAGACGATCTCAGGCCGTCTTCCGCCCCGCGGCAGCGACAGCTCAGATCAGGAACACGCCCTTGCCGTCGGACTGCCTGTCGAACAGCTTGTACGCCTCCTCGGCCTGATCCAGCGTCCAGCGGTGGGTGAACAGCCGATCGACGTCGATCTTCCGGTCAATGCAGAAATCAGCGCATTCCGCCTGGATGATGTTGGAAAAGGTCCACGACGCGACCAGCGTCAGTTGCCGGCGCAACAAATGCGGGCTGACGTCGATGTGCACGTCGCCGCCCTCGCCCACGAAGCACATGGTGCCCCAGACCTTGGTGCTGCGGATCGCGCTCAGCCGCGCGTCGGGATTGGAGGACGTATCCAGTGTCAGGTCGGCGTACTTGCCGTGGGTCAGGCCCCTGATCGCCTCGACCGGATCGTTCGAGCCCGGATCGACCGTTTCGTCGGCGCCGAATTCCTTCGCCCGCGCCAGCCGTTGCGCATTGATATCCAGCGCGATGACCCGCGCGCCCATCGCCTTGGCAAACTGCGTGGCAGCCAGGCCAACCGGTCCCTGGCCGAAAATCGCGATGGTGTCGCGGCCCGAGGTGTTCATCCGCCGCAGCGCGCCATACGCCGTGCCCGAGCCGCAGGAAATCGCAGCCCCGGCGGTGAACGACAACTCGTCCCGCAGCGGCACCAGCGTGTTGGCAGGCACCAGCAGGTACTTGGCGTGGCCGCCATGCGCGTTGTTGCCATAGACCTTCACCGGCACCTCCTGGCACAGTTGCTGCCAGCCCGAGCGGCAATGGCTGCACTGGGTGCACCCCTGGTAATGATGCACCATGACCCGCTGGCCGATTTTCGCCTCGGCGGGCAGCACGTCGGGGCCGATGGCGGCGACGACGCCGCAGGGTTCGTGGCCGACGATGGTCGGGTTCGGGTTGGGCGGCAGGCCGGTGGCATTGCGGGCCTGGTTCCTCGGGCGGCGGTATTGATGCAGGTCCGATCCGCACATGCCGGATGCCTTCATCTCGACCACCACCTCGCCGGGACCGGGCGTCGGGTCCGGGAATGTCATCAGCTCCAGCCCACGGTCGCCGGTGAACACGACACCTTGCATGGTTTCCTCCCTCGTTCTGCGTTGGCCCGCAGTGTAGCGGGATTTCCGGCGCGCGCGAAACCGGGCGCGGATGACCGGCAATTTGCCTGAGGCCGCTTTACTTTGTCGCCCTGGCGTTTACACCGGAAGCGCCGCTTTGTGGCGCAGACGACGCAGATCCGATGCAAGAAGGACGACGCCATGGCCCGTATCCCAGTGCTGCATGAAAACGACCCCGCAACGCCGGCCGATGCCAAAGCCTTCCTGGAGGAAGCGGCGCAGTCGCGCGGGCAACTGGTGAACATCTATCGCGCCATGGCCAACCGGCCCGAAGCCGGGCAGGCCTTTCTCACGCTGGCCCACACGGTGTATCGCGGCCGCACGACCCTGGCGCCGAAGCATGCCGAACTGGCGTACCTGACCGCGACCGTCGTCAACAACTGCTTCTATTGAATCCCCACCCACACTGTGCTCGGTCGGAGCCTGGGGCTGACGGAAGACCAGATGCGGCATTTGCTGGACGATCCCCTGCCGGACGGCGTCTATGATCCGGCCGAGGCGGCGATCGTGCGCTACGCCCAAAAATCGACGCGGCTGGAGCCAATCGACGATGCCACCTATGGCGATCTGGCGCGGCATTTCACGACGCAGCAGATCATGGACATCTGCCTGACGGTCGGCTTGAGCAACATGGTCAACCGCTTCCACGCCACGTTCCAGACGGACCTCGACGCGGCGACGGTCGAGGCGGTGGAAGCAGGCGATGCGATCGCCGGCGCCTGTGCCATTCCTAGGCCGAAACCACCTGGCGGATAAGGCGCCGCCGTCCGATCCGCGCGGCATCGACGGGGGCCCGCTTCAATGCCAGAGTCGGGCACCCGCCGATTCCAAGGACCCGACCATGATGGCCTCCATCCCCGGCACCACCGCTTGAGCCACGAAACAACCGCCCGGCTGCTGCGGTCGATGCCGTTCTGGCCGCTGGCGGCGACGCTGGCGGTGCAGACCCTGGCGACGATGGCAATGTATTCCGTGCCCGCCATCGCGCCCGAGGTGGCACAGGACCTGAAGGTCAGCGGCGCCCTGGTGGGGTATTTCGTCGCCGCCGCCTATGGCGTCGGCATCCTGTCGGCGCTGCTCTCGCCCGGGTTGGTGCGGCGTCATGGCGGCGTGCGCGCCACCCAGGTGGTGTTGCTCGCCGCCGCCGGCATGCTGGCGCTGGCGGCGCTGGGGAAAGGCGTCATCGGCCTCGCCCTGGCCGCGGTGGTGCTTGGCCTGGGCTACGGCGCGGCAGCGCCGGCCAGCACGCACCTGCTGGTGCCGCAAACCCCGCGGCCGGTGTTCAACCTCGTCATGTCGCTGCGCCAGATCGGCGTGCCGCTGGGCGGCGTGCTGGCGGCGCTGATACTGCCGCCGCTGGCCCTGTCCGTCGGCTGGCGCGGCGCGTTGCTGGCGGAACTCGGCCCCGTGCTGCTGCTGATCGGGCTGATGGAAATCCCGCGGCGGCGCTGGGACCACGACCGCGAGCCCGGCCGCCGCGTCCTGGGACACAGCCTGTTGCAGCCGTTCGCCCTGCTGGCGGACCCGCGCCTGCGGCGGCTGTCGCTGGCGGCGTTCGTCTATGCCGGCGTGGCGCTGTGCCTGGTGGCGTTCATGACTGTGCAGCTTACCACGACGGTCGGCCTGACGCTGGTGCAGGCCGGACAGATTCTCGCCGCCTACCAGATCGCCGGCTCCATCAGCCGCCCGATCTGGGGATGGCTGGCCGATCGGCTGCTGACGCCGACACAGACGCTGGCGGTGCACGGGGTGGGCATGGCGGCGAGCACGGCACTGGCCGGGTTCTACGGGCCGGGCTGGCCGGCCTGGGCGGTGCTGGCGAACGCGGTGCTGGCAGGCTGCACCGCCGGCGGCTACACCGGCGTTGCCTACGCGGACTATGCGGCGCTGGGCGGGGTGCGGCGGACCGAGGCGACCGGCCTCGGCACCGCCATCATGTTCGCCGGCGGCATGGCGTTGCCGCCGCTGTTCGGACTGTCTGTCACGGCGCTGGGCGGCTATCGCATCAGCTTTATCGTGTGTGCCGCCGCCGCGGCGGCCAGCGGCGTGCTGCTGGCGCTGCCGCAGCGGCGGTGATCAGCGCGGCTTGCTGGCTTCGTCGATTTTCTGGATCGAATCCGGATCGAGTTCGATTTCCGCGGCCTCTGTCAGCTCCGCCAGCTGCTCCAGGGTCGTTGCGCTGGCAATCGGCGCGGTGACGCTGGGGCGGGCGATCAGCCAGGCCAGCGCGATCTGGCCGGGCTTGGCGTCGTAGCGCTGCGCGACCTCATCCAGCGCCTTCAGCACGCCGAAGCCGTGGTCGTTGAGGTATTTTTCCACGCCGCGGCCGCGGGCGCGGCCGGCCAGGTCGTCACGAGATCGATATTTTCCCGTCAGGAAGCCGCTGGCCAGCGAGTAATAGCCGATGACCCCGATCTTCTCCTTCAGGCACAGCTCTTCCAGCGGCCCTTCGAATTCCGCCCGCTCCATCAGGTTGTAGTGCGGCTGAAGGCTTTGATACCGCGGCAGCCCCTTCTCCGTGCTGATCCTCAGCGACTCCGCCAGCCGATCGGCCGAGAAGTTGGAGGCGCCGATTTCGCGCACCTTGCCCTGCTTGATGAGGTCCGCATACGCCGACAGCGTCTCCTCGATTGGTGTTTCGGGATCGTCGCGATGGGACTGATACAGGTCGATGTGGTCGGTCTGCAGGCGGCGCAGCGAATCCTCCACCGCCTGCTCCATATAAGCGCGGGACAGGCCCTTTTTCCCCGGGCCCATCTCGATCCCCAGCTTGGTCGCGATGATCACCTTGTCGCGGTTGCCGCGCGCCTTCATCCACTTGCCGATGATCGTTTCCGACTCGCCGCCGCTGTTGCCGGTGTGCCAGCGGGAATAGACGTCGGCTGTATCGAGAAAGTTGAAGCCGGCGTCGAGCCACGCATCCAGCAGCGCGAAGGAGGTCTTCTCATCCACCGTCCAGCCGAACACGTTGCAGCCGAACGTGATCGACGGCACTTCCAGGGACGACTGGCCCAGTCTGCGGGGTTCCATCTTGTTTTCCTTGCTTCATGTGATCCGCACCATCAGGCGGCGGCACGGACCAGACGCCCGGGCGTGGCGCCTGTATAGATGCCGTCCTCGAATGTCGGGATGCCTGACACGAAGGTGTTACGATAGCCCTCAACCCGCTGCACCAGCCGCCGGCCGTTCATCGGCAGGTCGTAACGGACCTCCGGGGCGTGCAGCCGCAGTGCCTTGTAGTCGATGATGTTGACGTCGGCTTTCTTGCCGACCGCCAGGCGTCCGCGATCGTGGAAGCCGAAGAAGTCGGCGGTTTCGCTGGTCTGGCGCTTCACCATCGTCTCCAGCGGCAGGCGCGGCCCGCGGGAACGGTCGCGCGCCCAGTGGATCAGCATCCAGCTTGGCACGCTGGCATCGACGATCGAGGAACAGTGCGCGCCGCCGTCCGACAGGCCCAGCAGCGTCGCGTCGTCCGTCAGCATGGTGTGGATGATGTCGAGATTGTCATCATTGTAGCCGACGACCGGGAAGAACAGGAACTTGTCGGCGCCGCCGGCGAGATAGTCGTACGCCACTTCATCGGGCGTGCGGTTCGACCGTGCCGCCTCGGCGGCGATGCTGTCCTTTTCGGCGGGTTCGTAGTTCGGCGGATCGCCCATCGGGAACATGCGGTTCCAGCGGGTGGTGATGTGCTGGCGGAACTGCGAGAGACGCGACAGCAGGTCCTGCGACGGCGCCTCGGACAGCACCTGGGCGCGGAACGCCGGATCCTGCATGCGACGAACCCGTTCCGCCACCGGCAGCTTCAGCAGCGCCCGGTAGCTGGGGCGGATGGAGAACGGATTCAGCGCCGTATCGATGCCGAGCATGACGCCGACGGGGCGGCCGGCGACCTGGGCGGTGACCATGGCGCCCTGCGCGCGGGCCTTGTGCACGCCGTCCATCAGGCGCTTCCAGCGCACCTTGTCGGTGGGGCGGTCGGTCAGCAGGAACCACACCGGGCGGCCGGTGTCCTGGCCGAGCTTCGTGATCCACTCCAGCTCTTCGGTTTCGTCGTCGAAATCGCTGTTCACGCCAAAGGCGCCGTGGCCCATGCCCTTGAACGCGGACCCGATGCCCAGCAGTTCATCGACTTCCGAATAGCGGCCGGGCACCATGTCGCCGGTGGGCGTCCGGTGCGAATTGGTGCGCGAGGTGGTGAAGCCGAAGGCGCCAGCCTGCAAGCCTTGCCTGACGGCATCACGCATTTTCGCGATGTCGTCGGCGTTGGCGGGTTGGTGCTTGATCGCGCGGTCGCCCATGACATAGACGCGCAGCGGATGGTGCGGGATCTGCGCGGCGACGTCGATGGCGCGCGGCATCTGCTCCAGCGCGTCGAGGTATTGCGGGAAGGTTTCCCAGTTCCATTTCAGGCCGTCGGCCAGGGCGATGCCGGGGATTTCCTCGATCGATTCCATCATGCCGATCAGTGCGGAATGATCTTCGTTTCGGACAGGGGCGAAACCGACGCCGCAGTTGCCGAACAGGATGGTGGTGACGCCGTGCCAGGACGATGGTGCCAGCACCGGGTCCCAGGTGGCCTGGCCATCGTAATGGGTATGCACATCGACCCAGCCCGGCGTGACCAGCAGGCCGTCGGCGTTGATTTCCCGCTTGCCGGGACTGGCTTTTCCGCCGACATGGGCGATCCTGCCGTCTTCCAGGGCGATATCGCCGGTATAGGCCGCCGCGCCGGTTCCATCGACGATGGTGCCGCCTCGGATCACCGTATCATGCATCGTCCGCTCCCGTTGCTGCTTTTCTCAACGGTATGGGAAACCCGCGGCCGGCAATGGTCAAGTTTCGGGCCGGTGCCGGTGGGTATTGCCGCGGGACTGTTGCGGCCATAGTCTGACTACCACGGCCACAGTCGCCGCCGATATGGAGGAAATAATCATGCGCCTTGTTGCTGTCTCGATACTTGCCGCCATTGCCGTTGTGCCAGTCGCGCAGGCGCAAAATCCGCCTTCGGTGCCCGAGGCGATGCCGTTCGACATCCCCTACGGCCAGCCCATCGGCCTGGACGAGGCGCCGAAGGCGATCAGCGTGGCAATGGCGGAGGCGATTAAGCATAACTGGAAGATGTCGACCTCGGTGGTCGGCCCGGCGGGCAATCTGGTTGCACATGCCACGATGGACGGGACGCAGTATGCCTCGATCGAGATCTCGCAGGCCAAGGCGCACACCGCGGCGCTGTATCGCCGGCCGTCCGGGGTTTTCCAGGCAGGCATCAATACCGGCGGTTCGCCATCGCTGCTCAGCCTGCTGGCGCTGACCCGGGGCGTGGCCAGCGAGGGCGGCTTCCCGATCGTGATCGACGGCAAGCTGGTCGGGGCGATCGGGGCCAGCGGCGGGATCTTCACCCGGGATGGGTAACGGCGAAGGTCGGATTGGCGGCGCTGGGCGACGCGCGGCAATAACCGCCTCCATCGCAGCCGGCGCACCGGCCTATCATCGTCATGGTGGCCGCAGGGCCACCATCCACGCCTTGCGGTGCCGAACGTTCCAAAGGCGTGGATGGCCGGTCTGCGCCGGCCATGACGGCATGGGGCGCCGGTGCACAATTGGAGCAGTTATTGCTGCGCGTTGCCTTGGGCGTGAAGTAGGTAACGGACGGATTTGCCGAATGGCGAATCCGGCCTGCCCGGCCTATATTGAGTTTGCTCAATGAAAGCCCGCCCTTGCCGACATGCTCGTCCAACGACTGATCCTGAAGAACTGGCGGAACTTCCGGCAGGCCGATATCGCGCTGACGGATGTCACCTACCTGGTTGGCGCCAACGCCAGCGGCAAGTCGAACCTGCTGGACGTCTTCCGCTTCCTCCGCGACATCTGCAAACCGAAAGGCGGCGGACTGCAGGCCGCCGTCGCCGAGCGCGGCGGCATTGCCCAACTCCGTTGCCTGCACGCGCGTCGCGACCCGGAGGTCCGGATCGAGGTCCATCTGGCGGAAAACAGCGACGATCCCGAGCCGCTTTGGCGCTACATCCTCGGCTTCAGGCCGGAAGGGCGCGGCGCCCAAAGGATACTGGTGACGGCCGAGCAGGTGTTCCGGGGCAACGATCCCGCACCAATCCTCGACCGGCCCGGGCTGGATGATGACCGCGACACTGCCCGCAAAACGCAAACTCATCTGGAGCAGATACAGACCAACGCCGTATTCCGGGATATCGCCGACTTCTTCAGCGGCGTGCTTTACCTGCACGTCGTGCCGCAACTTCTCAAGTATGCCGACAAGCTGCGTGGCCAGATGCTGGAGGACGACCCGTTCGGCCAGGGCCTGCTGGAGCATGTTGCGCGAACCACCGAGAAAACCCGGAACGCCAGGCTGAAGCGCATCGAAGAAGCCCTGCGGCTGGCGATCCCGCAATTCCGGGAGCTCAAATTCCTCCGCGATGACCTGGGCCAACCGCACCTCGAGGTTCGATACCAACACCACAGGCCAAAGGCGGGATGGCAGCGCGAAAACCAGTGGTCCGACGGCACCTTGCGGCTGTTCGGCCTGTTCTGGGCGCTGCTCGAAGGCAACGGCCTGCTGCTGCTCGAAGAGCCCGAACTCTCGCTGAACCTGGAAATCGTCAGACAGATCCCGCTGATGCTGCAGCGCCTTCAGCGCGATGCCAAGCGGAGGCGCCAGGTCATCCTGAGCACCCACAGCGAGGCGTTGCTGGACAACCCGATCGATGGGAACCGGATCTTGCGGCTGGAGACAAGCGACGAAGGCACGACCATCCTGCCGCCGAACGAAACCGAGAAACGCGCGCTTCAATCCGGATTGACGCCAGCCGAAGTCATCCTGCCCAAGACCCGTCCCGAACATGCGGATCAGTTGCGGCTCTTCTAGATGCTGCCGCTGACAGTCGCCACCGAGGACGAACTCAGCGAGGCGGTCGCGCAGCGGCGGCTGCTGGATTTCCCGTCGCTCGAAGTCGGATTATGGCTGCGGCGCGGCGGAAACGGCTACTTGCGGTCGCGAATCCGCAAGTTCTGCGAAATGGCTCGCCACAGCCCGGTTCTCGTCATCACGGACCTGGACACCAACACCTGTCCGGCGGCCCTCTGCAGGACGTGGCTGGGAAACCTGTCGCATCCACCAGGCTTGCTGCTGCGCGTCGCGGTCCGTGAGGTCGAAGCCTGGCTGCTTGCGGATCACGACGCCATGGTCGCGTTGATCGGCAAGCATGCCAAAGGCCGCATGCCGGACAATCCTGATGATCTGCATGATCCCAAGGATCGGCTCCTGGAACTGGCAAAGCGGGCGCCGCGGGCTGTCCGCCTCGACCTTCGGGCGGAAGCCGGGGCGGTCGCCAGACAGGGCCTGGGCTACAATCATCGGCTTTGCGCCCTGGTGAGATATCGTGGCGTCCTGAACGGGCCGCCGAACGATCGCCCAGCCTGCGGCGAACGATCGAACGGATTAGAGCAATATCGGCCTGACTGGAAATCGCGGAGCGATTTCAGGCCGATGAAATTGCTCGTGAAATTATGAGCTGGAGCGTTTCCAGTCAGGCTGAAAACGCTCTAGCGAACTGGCCGTTTCGATCACCCCCTGACGACGTGCTTGTCCGTCGCCATCTTGAGCGCTACGCAGTCGTTCAAGGCTCAGGCAGGCAAGGAACACACACGGATGGCGACGCGACCGGTGATGCTGGCGATTCTGGACGGTTTCGGCTGGCGGGAGGAAACCGCCGACAATGCCGTGCGACTGGCGAAGACTCCCAACTTCACCCGCCTGTGGGAATCCTGCCCGCACGCCCTGCTGCACACCTCGGGCCGCGACGTCGGCCTGCCGGGCGGGCAGATGGGCAACTCCGAGGTCGGCCACCTGAACATCGGCGCCGGCCGCGTGGTGAAGCAGGAGCTGGTGCGCATCGGCGATGCCGTGGCGGACGGCAGCATTGCGCGCGAACCGGCGTTCCTGGACCTGGTCGCGACGCTGAAGAACAGCGGCGGCACGTGCCACCTGATGGGCCTGCTCTCGCCCGGCGGCGTGCATTCGCACCAGGACCATGCCGCGGCCTTGGCGAAGTTCCTGCACGAGGCCGGGGTAAAGACCGTCGTGCACGCATTCACCGACGGCCGCGACACCCCGCCGCAGTCGGGCGCGGAGTACCTGGCTGAGTTCCGTGCCGCGCTGCCGGCCGGCGTGCCGGTCGCCACCGTCATCGGCCGCTACTTCGCCATGGACCGCGACAAGCGCTGGGACCGGGTGTCCAAAGCCTATGCCGCCATGGTGGAGGCGGACGGCGCCCACTATCCCTCGCCGGCCGCCGCGATCGAGGCGGCCTATGCGGCGGAGAAATACGACGAGTTCATCCCGCCGTCGGTCATCGGCGACTACGCCGGCATGAAGGACGGCGACGGCATCCTGTGCTTCAACTTCCGTGCCGATCGGGTGCGGGAGATCCTGGGCGCGCTGCTGGACCCGGCGTTCGACGGGTTCCCACGCAGCCGCGTGCTGAAGATCGCCAGGGCGGCCGGGATGACGCGCTACTCCGACGCGCTGGCACCGTTCCTCGGCGTGCTGTTCGCGCCCGAGACGCTGCCGAACATCCTGGGCGAGGTGGTGTCCAAGGCCGGCAAGACCCAGCTCCGCATGGCGGAGACCGAGAAGTATCCGCACGTCACCTACTTCCTCAACGGCGGCGAGGAAACGTCCTATCCGGGTGAGGACCGCATCCTGGTGCCGTCGCCGAAGGTCGCGACCTATGACCTGCAGCCGGAGATGTCGGCGCCTGAACTGACCGACAAGGCGGTGGCGGCGATCGACAGCGGCAAGTACGACTTGATCGTCCTGAACTTCGCCAACCCCGACATGGTCGGCCATACCGGCGTGCTGCCAGCGGCGATCAAGGCGGTGGAGACGGTGGACGCCGGCCTCGGCCGTATCGCCGAGGCGGTGCGGCGGCAGGGCGGCGCACTGCTGGTTACCGCCGACCACGGCAACTGCGAACTGATGAAGGATCCGGAAACCGGCGGCCCGCATACCGCGCACACCACCAACCCGGTGCCGGTGCTGCTGATGGGCGGCGGCGTGACGGCGATCCAGGAAGGGCGGCTGGCCGACATCGCGCCGACGCTGCTGCACCTGATGGGACTGCCGCAGCCGGCGGAGATGACCGGGCACTCCATCATCAGCCAGGAAACGGCGCGCGCGGCGGAGTGAACCAGGCCGGCGGGGAAAGGCCTACCGGCTGCCGGACGGGGCGTCGTACGGTGCGCGGGCCTTGTCCCGCCCAGGCCGGAGGAATACGCCATGTCCGTCGATCGCCCGCCGCTGCCCCCGTTCACCCGGGAAACCGCCATTCAGAAGGTGCGCGCCGCCGAGGACGCCTGGAACACCCGCGACCCTGAGCGGGTGGCGTTGGCCTATACCGAGTACAGCGCCTGGCGGAACCGCAGCGAGTTCTTCCAGGGCCGTCCCGCTATCGTCGCGTTCCTGACGCGGAAGTGGAACCGGGAGCTGGAGTATCGGCTGATCAAGGAACTCTGGGCCTTCACCGGCGACCGCATCGCCGTGCGCTTCGCCTATGAATACCACGACGATTCCGGCACCTGGTTCCGCGCCTATGGCAACGAGAACTGGGTATTCGACGCGCACGGGCTGATGCGGGCGCGGCACGCCAGCATCAACGACCTGCCGATTGCGGAGTCGGCCCGACTGTTCCATTGGGACCGTGGCGGACCGCGGCCGGCGGAGCACCCGGGGCTGAGTGAACTGGGGCTTTAGCGAACCCCAGATACAACAAAGGCCCCACCTGGGGCCTTCGTCGGCTTACTCCGCGGTCTCTTCTTCCCTCGCCTGGACCGGACCGCTGTCCTGCCCCTTGGCCGATACATCGCGATCGACCAACTCGATCACCGCCATGTCGGCCGCGTCGCCGTAGCGCACGCCCGCCTTCAGCACCCGCGTGTAACCACCGGCACGCGCCCGATAGCGGTCCGCCAGCGTGCCGAACAGCTTGTTGACGATCACGTCGTCACGCAGCTCGGCATGAGCCCGGCGCTTGTTCGCCAGCCCCCCCTTCTTGCCCAGGGTGATCAGCTTCTCCGCCACCGGACGAAGCTCCTTCGCCTTCGGCAGGGTCGTGGTGATCTGCTCGTGCTTGAGCAGCGCGTGGGCCATGTTGCGGAACATGGCAACGCGATGGGTCGAGGTAACGCCGAGCTTCCGGCCGGCCACTCCGTGACGCATGTGATGTATTCCCTATGCCGGCTCAGAACGGCTCTTCCAGCCGCTTGGCCAATTCTTCAATATTCTCCGGCGGCCAGCCGGCGACAGTCATGCCCAGCCCGAGGCCCATGGAGTTCAGCACCTCCTTGATCTCGTTCAGGGACTTGCGGCCGAAATTCGGCGTCCGCAGCATTTCCTGTTCGGACTTCTGCACCAGGTCGCCGATATAGACAATATTGTCGTTCTTCAGGCAGTTCGCGCTGCGGACCGACAGTTCCAGCTCGTCCACCTTGCGTAGCAGGTTGCGGTTGAACGGCAGGTCGTCCTGCGGCTCCTCCAGGCGGATCTGCTGCGGCTCATCGAAGTTGATGAACAGCTGCAGCTGATCCTGCAGGATGCGCGCCGCCAGCGCCACGGCGTCCTCGGGCGTCACTGCGCCGTTGGTCTCCACCGTCAGCAGCAGCTTGTCGTAGTCCGTCACCTGCCCGACGCGGGTGGGCTCGACGCGGTAGGACACGCGGCGCACCGGCGAGTAGATCGAGTCGACCGGGATCAGGCCAATCGGCGCGTCTTCCGGACGGTTGACGCTGGACGGCTGGTAGCCCTTGCCCAGGTTGACGGTGAACTCCATGCCCAGCTTCACCCCGTCGTCCAGGGTGCAGATCACCAGGTCGGGATTCATGATGTCGATGTCGTGGCCCGCCTGGATCTGGCCGGCGCGCACCTCGCCGGGACCGGTCGCGGTCAGCGTCATGCGCTTCGGGCCCTCGCCATGCATCCGCAACGCGAGTTGCTTGACGTTCAGCACAATGTCCGTGACATCCTCGCGGACCCCGGGCACACTACTGAACTCATGCAGCACGCCATCGATCTGCACCGCGGTGACGGCAGCGCCCTGGAGGGACGAGAGCAGGATGCGGCGGATGGCGTTGCCCAGGGTCATGCCAAAGCCGCGTTCCAGCGGTTCGGCAACGACGGTGGCAACGCGCGACGGATCAGCGCCCGGCTCGACTTCGAGCTTTTCGGGCTTGATCAGAGACTGCCAATTTCTCTGAATGACTGCGCTCTGCCTCATACTAACACCTTTCGAACCGCGTCGGGCACGGTTCACGTCCTGTGGACAGTGTCAAACATCCACCCCCGAGCCTCGACCCCAGGGACCTCGACCCCAAGGGTCTCGACAAAGGGGCCTCGACCAGTTGCCAGCGCACCGGCCGGAGCAAACCGGCCGATACGGGAAAACCTTCAGACGCGGCGGCGCTTCCGCGGACGGCAGCCGTTGTGCGGGATCGGCGTCATGTCACGGATGGTGGAGACGGCGAAGCCAACCGCCTGCAGCGCCCGCAGCGCGCTCTCGCGGCCCGAGCCGGGGCCGCTGACCTCGATCTCCAGCGTCTCCATGCCGTGGTCCCGCGCCTTTCGGCCGGCATCCTCGGCGGCGACCTGCGCCGCATACGGCGTTGACTTCCGGCTGCCCTTGAAGCCCTGGCTGCCGGCCGACGACCACGCGATCGCATTGCCCTGCGCGTCCGTGATGGTGATCACGGTGTTGTTGAACGTCGCGGCAACATGCGCCACGCCAGCGATGATGTTCTTCCGTTCCTTGCGGCGCGGCCGGGCGGATGCGGCGGGTTTCGCCATGAGTCTTGATCCTGCTTCAACTGCTGGCCGCGCCGGTGGGCGGCGCGGCGGAATAAATCCGAATAACGAGGCGGAGACGCCGGCCTACTTCGTGACCTTCTTCTTGCCGGCGATCGCCACGGCCTTGCCCTTGCGGGTGCGCGCATTGGTGTGCGTGCGCTGACCACGGACCGGCAGGCCACGGCGGTGCCGCAGGCCGCGGTAGCAGCCCAGGTCCATCAGCCGCTTGATGTTCATCGAGACTTCACGCCGAAGGTCACCCTCCACGCGATAGTCACGGTCGATCAATTCGCGGATGCGGAGGATTTCCTCATCCGAAAGCTGGTTGACGCGACGATCATCCGGAATGTTAAGCTTCTGGCAGATTTCAGCCGCCTTGGTCGGGCCAATGCCATAGATATAGCGAAGGCTGATCGTCACTCGCTTGTTCGTCGGGATGTTCACGCCGGCAATACGCGCCACGCTGGTTCTCCTGTCGCCCGGTCGGTTCCGGACCCATACCTGCCCCGAGAGGGCTGAAATACGCGCATGCGACGCGAAACCCCATATGGGGTCGCGCCGGAGCGCGGGACTATAGTTTCCGCGCCGCAGGAGTCAACGAAGACTTATCAACTCTGCGTGAGGAACTCAACATCTCTTCCCGAGCGGAATTCAACCTTCCTTTCCGGGAAGAGTGGCCAGCACTGCCTCGATCTGACGTGTCACGTCGTCGATCTCGGCCATGCCGTCCACCGTGCGCAGGATGCCCGTCCCCGCATAGTGCGGGATGATCGGCGCCGTCTGCTTGTGGTAGGCGGCCAGCCGCGCGCCTACGGTGTCACGGTTGTCATCGGCCCGGCGGGTGAACGCGGTGTTGCCACATACGTCGCAGACACCCGGCCTGGCCGGCTGCTTGAACGTATCGTGATAGCCCTCGCCGCATTTGGCGCAGGTGAAGCGGCCAGCGATGCGGTCGATCAGCGCGTCATCGTCCACCTTCAGCTCGATCACCGCGTCCAGGTTCAGGCCGCGGCCGGCCAGCATTTTGTCCAGCGCCTCGGCCTGCGGCACGGTGCGCGGGAAGCCGTCCAGGATGAAGCCGTTCTTCGCGTCGGCCTTGTCCAGGCGCAAGGCCAGCATGCGGACCAGGATGTCGTCGGAGACGAGCTGCCCGGCCTCCATCACCGCCTTGGCTTCCTGCCCGATGGGCGAGCCGGCGGCGACCTCGGCACGCAGCATGTCGCCGGTCGAGATCTGCACGATCTTGTAGCGGTCCTCCAGGCGCTTGGCCTGGGTTCCCTTGCCCGCGCCAGGCGGGCCCAGAAGTATCAGTTTCACCTACGCCCCTTTGCCCGGGTCTTTCGCATCAGACCCTCATATTGATGTGCCAGCAGATGCGACTGGATCTGCGTCACCGTATCCATGGTCACCGAAACCACGATCAGGATCGAGGTGCCGCCGAAATAGAACGGCAGGCCATAGTCGGTGATCAGGATTTCCGGCAGCAGGCAGATGATCACCAGATAGATGCCGCCCAGGGTGGTCAGGCGGGTCAGAATCCGGTCGAAATACTCCGAGGTCGCGCTGCCAGGGCGGATTCCGGGAATGAACCCGCCGTATTTCTTCAGGTTGTCCGCCGTCTCCTCGGGATTGAACACCACGGCGGTATAGAAGTACGAGAAGAAGATGATCATCCCCGCGTACATCGCCATGTACAGCGGCTGCCCGTGCGCCAACTGGCCGGCGATAAACTGCACCCAGCCCGGGGCGTTGGTCGCGAAGCCCGCGATGGTCGCCGGCAGCAGCAGGATCGAGCTGGCGAAAATCGGCGGAATCACGCCCGAGGTGTTGATCTTCAGCGGGATATGCGTGGTGTCGCCGCCGAACATGCGGTTGCCGACCTGGCGTTTCGGATATTGCACCGGGACCCGCCGCGCCGCCCGCTCAATGAAGACGATCACGCCGACGGTCACCACCGCGATGACCAGGAACAGCAGGATGAAGAACGGCGACAGCGCGCCGGTCCGGCCGAGTTCCAGCATCGAGGCGAAAGCGCTGGGCAGGTTGGCGACGATGCCCGCCATGATGATCAGGCTGGTGCCGTTGCCGATGCCGCGGGCGGTGATCTGCTCGCCGACCCACATCAGGAACATGGTGCCGCCGACCAGGCTGATGACGCAGGAGAAGCGGAAGAACCAGCCGGGATCGATGACCGCCGCGCCGAAGCTGCCGTGCATGCTCTCCAGCCCGATGGAAATGCCGTAGGACTGGAATGTGGCGATCAGCACCGTCAGGTAGCGGGTGTACTGGTTCAGCTTCTTGCGGCCGGACTCGCCTTCCTTCTTCAGCGCCTCCAGCGTCGGCACCGCCGCCGTCATCAGCTGGATGATGATGCTGGCGCTGATATAGGGCATGATGTTCAGCGCGAAGATGGTCATCCGCCGCAGCGCGCCGCCGGTGAACATGTCGAACATGCCCAGGACGCCGCCGCCGTGCTGCGCCATCATCTCACCCATCACCGCCGGATCGACGCCCGGCAGCGGGATGTAGGTGCCCAGCCGGTAGACGATCAGCGCACCGAGGGTGAACCAGATTCGCTGCTTGAGTTCGGTCGCCTTCGCAAAGACGCCCATATTCAGGTTGGCTGCGAGCTGTTCGGCAGCGGAGGCCATGGGGGTTCCCTTTGTCGTCGCGCTCTATTGTCGGTCGGGGCGATAGGCCACGCAAGCCATTTGCCAATCTGTCATTTACCGGTCAGCCGATTGCCCATCCGGCGCCGGGACCGGAAAAGGCGAAAGCCACGCGTGCCGGAAACGGCATCTGCGCGGCTTTCGCCTCAGCATGAATCCGGCCTCAGGCTTCAGCCGTCGCCTCCGGCTTCGGCGCCACAGTCGTGGTCACGCTACCGCCTGCCTGCTCCACCGCCGCCTTCGCCGTCGCCGAGGCGCCGGACACGGTGATGGTGATCGCGCGGCTGATCGAGCCCTCGCCCAGCAGCCGCACGCCGTCGCGCCGGTCGGACGCCAGGCCCGCGGCAATCAGCGTCGCCTCGGTGATCGGCTGCCCGGCGTCGATCTTGCCGGCGGCGATCGCCTTGTCCAGCGTGCCCAGGTTCACCGGCGCGTATTCCTTGCGGAACAGGTTGTTGAACCCGCGCTTCGGCAGGCGGCGGTAGATCGGCATCTGGCCGCCTTCGAAGCCGTTCAGCGCCACGCCTTCGCGTGCCTTCTGGCCCTTGACGCCCTTGCCCGAGGTCTTGCCCTTGCCCGAGCCGATGCCGCGGCCGAGCCGCTTCGACTTCAGGCGCGCGCCCGGGTTGTCGCGCAGTTCGTTCAGAATGCCCATGTCAGGACAGCTCCTCGACCTTGATCAGGTGAGCCACCTTGCGGATCATGCCGCGGGCCGAAGGGGTGTCCTCCAGCTCGCGCGAGCGCCACATCTTGTTCAGGCCCAGGCCGATCAGGGTTTCCTTCTGCCCCGGCTTGCGGCCGATGGGCGAGTGGATCTGGGTGACGCGTACCTTAGGCATTGGGCTGGGCCTCCTGCGGCGGCTGCGCCGGCGCGTGCTGCTCGCGGCGGCCGAACAGCTCCGGCACCTTCTTGCCGCGGCGCGTGGCGACCGAGCGCGGGCTGGCCACCTTGTGCAGCGCGGCGAACGTCGCCTTCACCATGTTATGCGGGTTGCGGCTGCCCAGGCTCTTGGCGACCACGTCGCCGATGCCCAGCGTCTCGAACACCGCGCGCAGCGGACCGCCGGCGATGATGCCCGTGCCCGCGGCGGCCGAGCGGAGCACGACGGTGCCGGCGCCGAAATGGCCCTCGACGTCGTGGTGCAGCGTGCGGCCTTCCTTCATCGGCACGCGGATCATACCGCGCTTGGCGCGTTCCGTGGCCTTGCGGATCGCCTCCGGCACCTCGCGCGCCTTGCCGGCGCCGTAGCCGACGCGGCCCTTCTGGTCGCCCACCACCACCAGCGCGGCGAAGGCGAAGCGGCGGCCACCCTTCACGACCTTGGCGACACGGTTGATGGTCACCAGCTTGTCGATGATGCCGTCATCGGCCTCGCGATCGGGGCTGCGCTCGCGATCCCGTCCCCGGCCGCCACCGCCACCTTCTCTCGGTTCACGTGCCATGAATGCGTCCCCTTAGAAATCCAGCCCGCCTTCGCGGGCGGCATCGGCAAGGGTCTTGACCCGGCCGTGATACAGATAAGCGCCGCGGTCGAAGACCACCTGCTTGACGCCGGCGGCCAGCGCCCGCTCGGCCACCAGCTTGCCGACGGCCGCCGCCGCGGCCTTGTCGGCCCCGGTCTTCAGCGTGCCCTTCAGGCTGGCATCCAGCGTCGAGGCGGAAGCGAGCGTATGCCCCTTCGCATCGTCGATGACCTGGGCATAGATGTTCTGGCTCGAGCGGAACACCGACAGGCGCGGACGCCCGTATGCCTTCTGCCGAAGCTGGAAGCGGAGCCGCTCGGCGCGGCGTGCGGCGAGGTCCTGTTTGGCGCTCATTTCTTCTTGCCTTCCTTGCGCCGGATGGTCTCGTCGGTGTAGCGCGCGCCCTTGCCCTTGTAGGGCTCAGGCGGACGGAACGCCCGGATCTCCGAGGCGACCTGGCCGACCAGGCGCTTGTCCACGCCCTCGACCTTGATTGCAGTGGGACGCTCGCAGGTGATTTTGATGCCTTCCGGCACCGGATAGACCACCGGATGCGAGAAGCCCAGGTTGATCTCCAGGTTCTTGCCCTGCACCGCGGCGCGATAGCCGGTGCCGGTGATTTCCAGCGAGCGGCTGTAGCCCACCGACACGCCCTTCACCATATTGGCGATCAGCGCCCGCGTGGTGCCCCACATCATGCGGTCCTGGGTTTGCTGGCTGTTCGGCTGCACGGTGACCTTGTTGCCGTCAACCGTAGCCTTCACCCGCTCGCTCAGCGGCAGCGTCAGCTCACCGAGCTTGCCCTTGGCGGTCAGAACACCGCCGGCGATGGCAACCTGCACACCGGCGGGGATCTCGACCGGATATTTTCCGACCCGTGACATACCCGCTTCCCCTTAGAACACGCGGCAGAGGACTTCGCCGCCAACGTTGGCGGCGCGGGCCTCGGCATCGCTCATCACGCCGCGCGGCGTGGACAGGATGGAAATGCCCAGGCCGGCATAGACCCGGGGCAGTTCTTTGATCTTCGCATACACGCGGCGGCCGGGCTTGGAGACGCGGCTGATCTCCTTGATGACCGGCTCGCCTTCATTGTACTTCAGCTCGATGCGCAGGTTGGCGACGCCGGGGCGCACTTCCTCGGCGGCGAAGCCGCGGATGTAGCCCTCACGCTTCAGCACGTTCAGCACATTGGCCCGCAGCTTCGACGCCGGCGCCAGGCACACGGAGTGCCGCGCGCGCTGCGCGTTGCGGATGCGGGTCAGCATATCCCCCAAGGGATCGGACATTGACATCGTGTCGTTCCCTTACCAGCTCGCCTTGACCATGCCCGGGATCTGCCCGGAACTGGCCAGATCGCGCAGGGCGATGCGGCAGATCTTGAACTTGCGATAGTTCCCGCGTGAGCGGCCGGTCAGTTCGCAGCGCAGGCGGACGCGGACTTCCGCGCCGTTGCGCGGCAGCTGCGCCAGCTTGAGCGAGGCGTTGAAGCGGTCCTCGACCGGCAGAGTCCGGTCCATCAGGACGTCCTTCAGGGCCTGGCGCTTCGACTTGTCGCGCTTGGCCAGCCTCTCTCGCTTCGCGTTGCGGTTGACCTGGGAAATCTTGGCCATCCTGTTTAGATCCTCCGGAACCTTCGATCCCGCGGACAAGCCGGGGGACAGTGGTTTTCCCAAATACTCAGTTGGCGAAAGGTAGGTCGAAAGCCTTCAGCAGGGCCTTCGCCTCGGCGTCGGTCTTCGCGCTGGTCACGAACTGGATGTCCATGCCGCGGACATCATCCACCCGGTCGTAGTTGATCTCCGGGAAGATGATCTGCTCCTTCAGGCCCATGGCGAAGTTGCCGCGCCCGTCGAAGCCCTTGCCGGTGATGCCGCGGAAGTCGCGGACGCGCGGCAGGGCGATGGTGATCAGCCGGTCCATGAACTCATACATGCGCGCCTTGCGGAGCGTGACCTTGCAGCCGATGGGCAGGCCCTTGCGGATCTTGAAGCCGGCGATCGCCTTCTTTGCCAGCGTCTTCACCGGCCGCTGGCCACTGATCGTCGTCAGCTCACCCACGGCTGCGTCGAGCTTCTTCTGGTCGCCCGTTGCCTCGCCGACGCCCATGTTGATGACGATCTTCTCCAGCTTCGGCACCTGCATCTCGTTGCCGTAGCCGAACTCGGCGCGCAGTTTGGCGCGGATCTCCTCGCGGTACCGCTTCTGCAGGCGCGGCATCTCCTCGGCGGACGCCTGGGGATTGTCCACGCCCGCGATGTCGATCCTGCGGGCTGCGCGCTGCGCCTCCTTGCCGGCCGGCGGGCCGCCGGCGCCGCGGGGGCCGGCCGTCTTGGCGGATGGCTTGCCGCCACCCTTGGTCTTGCTGCCGCTCATCGGACTTGCCTCAGCTTTCGATCACTTCGCCGGTCGCCTTGGCGACGCGAACTTTCCGGCCATCGTCCAGAATGCGGAACCCGACCTTGGTCGGCCTTTCGCTCCTGGGGTCGATCAGCTTCAGGTTGGACAGGTGGATCGCCGCCTCACGCTCAACGATGCCACCCGTCTGGTTGACGCCCGTCGGCTTCTGGTGGTGCCGGGCGATCGCCGCGCCGCGCACGACGGCGCGGTTGGCCGCGGGGATCACCTGCAGCACCTCGCCGCGCTGGCCCTTGCTCTTGCCGGTGGTCACCAGGACGATGTCGCCCTTGCGGATACGCGCGGCCATTACAGCACCTCCGGCGCCAGCGAGATGATCTTCATGAACTTGCGCCCGCGCAGCTCACGCACCACCGGCCCGAAGATACGGGTGCCGATCGGCTCCTGCTGCTTGTTGATCAGCACGGCGGCGTTGCGGTCGAAGCGGATGGCGGACCCATCGGCCCGGCGCACCGGGAAGGCGGTGCGGACGATCACCGCCTGGTGCACGTCGCCCTTCTTCACCTTGCCGCGCGGGATGGCTTCCTTGATCGACACGACGATGACGTCGCCGACCGAGGCGGTCTTCCGCTTCGAGCCGCCGAGCACCTTGATGCACTGCACGCGGCGCGCACCGGAGTTGTCGGCGACCTCGAGATTGGTTTCAACCTGGATCATGCTCCGTCCCCCTTACGCAACCGGCGCGGGCGGCGCGGGATGCGCTTCGGCGATCGCGACGGCATCGGCCGGGGCATCGCCGACGATCTGGCCGTTGCGCTCCAGCAGCATCCAGGTCTTCCGCTTGCTGATCGGCGGGCATTCGATAATGCGGACGAGGTCGCCGATCTTGCAGATGTTGCCTTCATCATGCGCCGCATACTTCTTCGAGCGGCGGATGAACTTCTTGTACAGCGGATGCATGACCCGGCGATCGACAAGAACCGTGATGGTCTTGTCCATCTTGTCGCTGGTCACCCGTCCGGTCAGGACGCGCCTTGGCATCGCCCTCTCTCCTTACGACTTGGCCGAGGCAGAGCGAGCTTTCTCTGCCTGGATGGTTTTGATGCGGGCGATCTCGCGGCGGCACTCACGCACCCGGCCGAGGCCTTCGTTCTGGCCGGTGGCGCGCTGGAAGCGCAGGTTGAACTGCTCCTTGCGCAGGTCCAGCAGCAGCGTGGACAGCTCATCCGGCGTCTTGGCGCGGATATCGGTGGCTTTATACAGGGCGTTCTTGGCCATCAGGCGTCTCCCATCCGCGCGATGAACTTGGTCCGGATGGGCAGCTTCGCGGCGCCCAGGGTCAGCGCCTCGCGTGCCAGTTCCGGCGCGACGCCGTCGATCTCGAACATGATGCGGCCCGGGGCGACGCGCGCGACCCAGTATTCCGGCGCCCCCTTGCCCGAGCCCATGCGGACTTCGGCCGGCTTGGTGGAGACCGGCACATCGGGGAAGATGCGGATCCACACGCGGCCGGTACGCCGCATCGCGCGGGTGATGGCGCGACGGGCGGACTCGATCTGCCGCGCGGTGATCCGCTCCGGCTCCAGGGCCTTCAGGCCATAGGTGCCGAAATTCAGCACCGTGCCGCCCTTGGAGACGCCGTGAATGCGGCCCTTGTGCTGCTTACGATACTTGGTGCGCTTCGGAGAAAGCATCTGACTATACCAATCCCTTTACCGCTGCGGCGCCTGCTCGGCGGCCCTGCGGTCCTGCGCCATCGGGTCGTGGGCCATAATCTCGCCCTTGAACACCCAAACCTTCACGCCGCACGTGCCGTACGTCGTCTTGGCCGTGCCCTGGCCATAGTCGATGTCGGCGCGCAGCGTGTGCAGCGGCACCCGGCCCTCACGATACCATTCCACCCGGGCGATTTCCGCGCCGCCCAGCCGGCCGCCGCAGTTGATCCGGATGCCCTGGGCACCCAGGCGCATGGCCGACTGCACCGCGCGCTTCATGGCACGGCGGAACGCAACGCGGCGCTCCAGCTGCTGGGCGATGTTCTCGGCCACCAGGGTGGCGTCGATCTCCGGCTTGCGGATTTCGACGATGTTCAGATTCACCTCGGCCTTGGCCATCTTGGTGAGATCCTTCTTCAGGCTCTCGATGTCCTGGCCCTTCTTGCCGATGACCACGCCCGGCCGCGCGGCATAGATCGTCACGCGCGGCTTCTTCGCCGGACGCTCGATCACCACGCGGGACACGCCGGCGCCCCGCAGGCGTTGGCGCAGGTGATTGCGCAGCTTGATGTCGTCGTGCAACAGCTTGGCATAGTCGGCGCCGGCGAACCAGCGGCTGTCCCAGGTGCGGTTGATGCCGACGCGGAGACCGATCGGATTGACTTTGTGACCCATCTTATGCGGTCTCCTCTTCCTGTTCGCGCTCGGCGACGACGATCTTCAGGTGGCTGAACCACTTCTCGACGCGGGCGGCGCGGCCACGGCCACGGGCGTGGAAGCGGCGCATCACCACCGAGCGGCCCACCTCGGCACGCGCCACGACCAGGCGGTCGACGTCGAGCTGGTGGTTGTTCTCGGCATTGGCGATGGCGCTCTCCAGCGCCTTCTTCACCTGGCCGGCGATGCGGCGCTTGCTGAAGGTCAGCGCGGCGACCGCGCGCTGCGCCGGCAGGTTGCGGATCGACGCTGCGACCAGGTTCAGCTTGCGCGGGCTGACCCGCAGGTTGGAGACGATGGCCTGCGCCTCGGTCTCGTCCAGGCCGCGTTCGTGCTTGGGCTTGCTCATGTCAGCCGCGCCTCGCCTTCTTGTCGGCCGCGTGGCCGGTGAAGGTCCGCGTCGGCGAGAACTCACCGAACTTGTGGCCGACCATGTTCTCGGTCACCTGCACCGGCAGGAACTTGTGGCCGTTGTAGACCCCGAAGGTCAGGCCGACGAACTGCGGCAGGATGGTCGAGCGGCGAGACCAGATCTTGATGATCTCGTTGCGGGACGAAGCCCTTGCCGCTTCGGCCTTGGCCAGCAGGTAACCGTCGACGAACGGTCCCTTCCATACGGAACGCGCCATCTTACTTACCCTTGTTACGGCGACGGATGATCATGCCGTCCGTCCGCTTGTTGCTGCGGGTCTTGTAGCCCTTGGCCGGCTGGCCCCACGGCGACACCGGATGGCGGCCACCCGAGCTGCGGCCTTCGCCACCACCCAGCGGGTGATCGACCGGGTTCATGACGACACCGCGGTTGTGCGGCTTGAAGCCCATCCAGCGCATGCGGCCGGCCTTGCCGAGCTTCTGGTTCATGTTGTCCGGGTTGGACACCGCCCCGATCGAGGCAATGCACTCGGCGCGGACAACGCGCAGCTCACCGGACATCAGCTTGACCTGCGCATAGCCGGCGTCCTTGCCGACGAGCTGCGCATAGGTGCCGGCCGAGCGTGCCAGCTTGCCGCCGGCGCCGACTTTCATCTCCACGTTGTGGATGATGGTGCCGACGGGGATGGCGGACAGCGGCATCGCGTTGCCCGGCTTGATGTCCACGCGGGCGCCGGCGATCACCTGGTCGCCCACCTTCAGCCGCTGCGGCGCCAGGATGTAGGCCTGCTCGCCGTCCTGATACTGGATCAGGGCGATGAACGCGGTACGGTTCGGGTCGTATTCCAGGCGCTCGACCGTCGCCGGCACGTCGAACTTGCGGCGCTTGAAGTCGATGACGCGATAGGCCTGCTTATGCCCGCCGCCACGGAAGCGGCTGGTGATGCGGCCGTGGTTGTTGCGTCCGCCGGTGCTGCTCTGGCCCTGCGTGAGGCCCTTGACGGGCTTGCCCTTCCACAGCTCGGACCGGTCGATCAGGACCGTGCCGCGCAGGCTCGCCGTGACGGGATTGTATTGTCTCAGTGCCATCTTCCGCGTGCCTTATGCGAGGCCAGTGGTGAAATCGATCGACTGGCCCGGGGCCAGGGTCACGATGGCTTTCTTGACGTCCGAGCGGACGCCGGGCCGTCCCTTGAAGCGCTTGGTCTTGCCCTTCACGACCAGCGTGTTCACCTTCACGACCTTGACGTTGAACAGCCCCTCGATCGCCGCGGCGATCTGCGGCTTGGTCGCGTCGAGCGAAACCTTGAAGCCAAACTGATTCTGCTCGGACAGCAGCGTCATCTTCTCGGTGATCAGCGGCGACCGGATGATGGTGTACATCGCCTCCCGCGACAGAGGCTTCTTCAGGGCGGCGGTCATGCGGCTTCTCCCGCGCCAGTTTCTGCGGCGTTGGCGGCGGCCGGATTGAGGCGCGCCTTCAGGCCTTCCAGCCCTGCCGTGGTGATCGCCAGCACATCGTGGTTCAGGATGTCATAGACATTGGCCCCGATCGTCGGCAGCACATCCACCTTGGGGATGTTGCGGGCGGCGCGCAGGAAGTCCGGATCGACCGTGCCGTCGATGATCAGCGCGGACGACCAGCCCAGCGCCTTGATCTTCTTCGCCAGGTCGGCGGTCTTCACCGAGGACTTGGCGGCGTCCAGCACCACCAGCTTGTTCTCGGCCAGCTTGTGCGACAGCGCCGAGATCAGGCCCAGGCGGCGGACCTTCTTGTTCAGGCTGTACTCATGCGAACGCACGACCGGACCATGCGCCACGCCGCCGGTGCGGAACTGCACGGAGCGCAGGCTGCCCTGGCGGGCGTTGCCGGTGCCCTTCTGCTTGTACGGCTTCTTGGTCGTGCCGGAAACCTCAGCCACACCCTTCACCTTGTGGGTGCCGGCGCGGCGCTTGGCGAGCTGCCAGTGCACGACGCGGGCCATGATGTCCTGGCGCGGCGTGGCCTTGAAAATTTCGTCCGGCAGCTCAGCGCTGCCGGCGGAGCCTTGCTCCAATGTGATGATATCGACTTGCATCTGCCTGTTCCTCAGCCCGCGGCCGGCGTTTCTGCGGAGGATGCGGCCAGGGCCGCCGGATAGGCCGCCTCGGCCGGACGGGCGCGCTTGATGGCATCGCGCACCAGCACGTACCCATCCTTCGCGCCGGGGACCGCCCCCTTGATCATCAGCAGGCCCTTGTCCGCATCGACGGCCGCCACTTCCAGGTTCAGGGTGGTGATCCGCTCGACGCCGAGGTGACCGGCCATCTTCTTGTTCTTGAAGGTCTTGCCGGGATCCTGCCGGTTACCCGTCGAACCCAGTGACCGGTGGCTGATCGAAACGCCGTGCGACGCCTCGAGGCCGCCGAAGTTCCAGCGCTTCATGCCGCCGGCGAAGCCCTTGCCCTTCGAGGTGCCGCAGACGTCGACCTTCTGGCCGACCATGAAATGTGCGGCCGACAGAGTAGCGCCCGGTTCCAGCAGAGCATCCTCGGCCACGCGGAACTCCACCAGCTTCTTCTTTGGCTCCACCTTCGCCTTGGCGAAGTGGCCGCGCTGCGGTTTGGTGACGTTCTTTACCTTGGCCTTGCCGTAGCCGATCTGCACGGCAGTGTAGCCGTCCTTTTCCTGGGTCCGCGCGGCGACGACCTGAACATTGTCGAGGTGCAGCACGGTGACCGGCACGTGGGTGCCGTCGTCCTTGAAAATCCGGGTCATGCCAAGCTTCTTGGCCAGCAGACCGGTGCGCAGGGGCTGAGGGGATGATGCGGGCATGGTCTTAGATCTTGATCTCAACGTCCACGCCGGCGGCGAGGTCGAGCTTCATCAGCGCGTCCACCGTCTGCGGCGTCGGCTCCACGATGTCGAGCAGGCGGCGATGGGTCCGGATTTCGAACTGCTCGCGGCTTTTCTTGTCGACGTGCGGAGAGCGGTTGACCGTGAAACGCTCGATATGGGTCGGCAGCGGGATCGGTCCGCGAACCCGGGCACCCGTGCGCTTGGCCGTGTTCACGATCTCCTTCGTGCTGTTGTCCAGCACGCGGTGATCGTAGGCCCGAAGGCGGATGCGGATATTCTGATTGTCCATCGTTCGCTCTTTGTAATTCCCGCCGAAACGAGAGCCGGCGCCTGCCCGTCCGTCATGAACGGGCGCGGCGCCGGCGTTGTTCCGCTGCTTACTTCTGGATGCTGGCGACCACGCCGGCGCCGACGGTGCGGCCACCTTCGCGGATCGCAAAGCGCAGGCCTTCATCCATGGCGATCGGGGCGATCAGCTCGACCGTCATCGACACGTTGTCGCCCGGCATCACCATTTCCGTGCCTTCCGGCAGCTGCACCACGCCCGTCACGTCGGTCGTGCGGAAGTAGAACTGCGGACGGTAGTTGGTGAAGAACGGGGTGTGACGGCCGCCTTCTTCCTTGGTCAGGATGTAGGCTTCGGCCTTGAAGTTGGTGTGCGGCGTGATCGAGCCGGGCTTCGCCAGAACCTGGCCGCGCTCGACGTCTTCACGCTTGGTGCCGCGCAGCAGGGCGCCGATGTTGTCGCCGGCCTGGCCCTGGTCGAGCAGCTTGCGGAACATCTCGACGCCGGTCACGACGGTCTTGGTGGTCGGGCGGATGCCGACGATCTCGACTTCCTCGCCAACCTTGATGATGCCACGCTCGACGCGGCCGGTCACCACGGTGCCGCGGCCCGAGATCGAGAACACGTCTTCGATCGGCATCAGGAACGGACGGTCGGTGGCGCGCTCCGGCTGCGGGATGTAGGCGTCGACCGCATCCATCAGCTTCAGGATGGCCTCATGGCCGAGTTCCGGCCGGGTGCCTTCCAGGGCGCACAGCGCCGAGCCGTGGATGATCGGGATGTCGTCGCCGGGGAACTGGTAGGAGGACAGAAGCTCGCGCACTTCCATCTCGACCAGCTCGAGCAGTTCCGGGTCGTCGACCATGTCGCACTTGTTGAGGAACACGACCAGCGCGGGCACGCCGACCTGGCGGGCGAGCAGGATGTGCTCCCGGGTCTGCGGCATCGGGCCGTCGGCGGCGGACACGACCAGGATCGCGCCGTCCATCTGCGCGGCGCCGGTGATCATGTTCTTCACGTAGTCGGCGTGGCCGGGGCAGTCGACGTGGGCGTAGTGGCGGTTCTTGGTTTCATACTCCACGTGGGCGGTGGAGATGGTGATGCCGCGCGCCTTCTCTTCCGGTGCCTTGTCGATCTGGTCGTAGGCGGTGAAGGTGGCGCCGCCGGTTTCAGCCAGCACCTTGGTGATGGCCGCGGTCAGTGACGTCTTGCCATGGTCGACGTGGCCGATCGTGCCGATATTGCAGTGTGGCTTGGTCCGCTCGAATTTCGCCTTAGCCATCTTACTCTCCGTAGATCCAGCGACAGATCTGTAAGGTTATAACCGTTGCCTACCAGCGGTAGTGGCTGAAGGCCTTGTTGGCCTCGGCCATCCGATGGGTGTCCTCGCGCTTCTTGACGGCTGACCCGCGGTTGTTGACCGCGTCGTTCAGCTCGTTGGAAAGCCGCTCTTGCATCGTGTGCTCGCCGCGCTTGCGGGCGGCGTCGATGATCCAGCGGATCGCCAAAGCCTGGCGGCGCTCGGCCCGAACTTCGACGGGCACCTGGTAGGTGGCACCGCCGACGCGCCGTGAACGCACTTCCACGGCAGGCTTCACGTTGTCCAAAGCCTCATGGAACATGCGCACTGGATCGGCCTGGGCACCGCCGCGACGCTTCAGGACGTCGAGGGCACTGTAGACAATGCTTTCGGCCGCGGACTTCTTACCATCATACATCAGCGCGTTCATGAAACGGCTGATGACGATGTCGCCGAACTTGGCGTCCGGCAGGATTTCGCGCTTGTCGGCGCGGTGGCGACGGGACATGCGATCGACCCCTTACTTCGGCCGCTTCGCGCCATACAGCGACCGGCGCTGACGGCGCTTGGCGATGCCCTGGGTATCCAGAACGCCACGCAGGATGTGATAGCGAACGCCCGGAAGGTCCTTCACGCGGCCGCCGCGGATCAGCACCACCGAGTGCTCCTGCAGATTGTGGCCCTCGCCCGGGATGTAGCTCACAACCTCATAGCCGTTCGTCAGGCGCACCTTGGCGACCTTACGCAGCGCGGAGTTCGGCTTCTTCGGGGTGGTTGTGTACACGCGCGTGCAAACGCCGCGCTTCTGGGGGCACCCCTGCAGCGCCGGAACCGAGTTCCGGGACTTCGGCCGCTCGCGCCCGTGGGCGATAAGCTGGTTGATGGTCGGCATGGACCTCTTTCTCTTTTCCGTTCGCGCTTCGCCCGGGGCGCGCGGTTCGATCGTTGTTAACAGACCAAACCCGCCGGCCTGGGAGAAAGTCCCAACCTGCGGGGTGTCGAATACAGGCGGCCTAGGCCCATTCTGAAAACGGGCGGCACCGCATGCGTCGTTTGCCTGCGAACCAACGACCGCCCCATCCGGTCAACCCAGGGTCAGTCGAGGGCGCGATACCTAGAAGCAGGCTTCCGGCGAGTCAAGCGGTTATCCCACGTGCAATCGCGTGCCGGCACCGGGATCGTGCAGAGCCGTTCGCTTGCGAATAATGCGATTTTACATTACCTCCACTGGCGGCGACACAGCGGAGCGGGCCATGACGACGCTGACCGTGACGGAGCGGGGACAGGTAACGCTGCGGAAAGAGGTGCTACGGCATCTCGGGATCAGGCCGGGCGACAAGATTGAGCTTGAGCTGCTGCCGGGTGGCCAGGTCGGGTTGCGGGCCGCGCGGCCAGCCGGTTCGATCGACGGATTCCTCGGTCTGCTGGCCGGCCGCACCGGCAAGGTCGCGACGCTTGAGGAAATCGAATCGGCGATCGAAGACGGCTGGGCCGGCCGCTCGTGAAGGTCAGCGCCGATACGAGCGTGCTGGTGCGGGCGGTGGTGCGGGACGACGACGCCCAGGCCGATCGGGCCGCCGCGCTGCTGACCGAGGCGGAACTGATTGCGGTGGCGCCATCCAGCCTGTGCGAGTTCGTCTGGGTCCTGCGCAAGGTTTACAGGTTCAAGCCGGCCGAGGTGGGCGAGGCGATTCGGGCGCTGCTGGCGGCCGGAACCGTGAAAACGGACCGCCCGGTCGTGGAGGCGGGCCTGGCGATGCTTGATGCGGGCGGGGATTTCGCCGATGGCGTCATCGCGCATGAGGGCGCCGGTCTCGGCGGCGACGTGTTCGTCACGTTCGACCGGCGCGCCGTGACGCGGCTTCAGGCGATGGGACGGACGACGCGGGTGCTGTAGCGCACTTTGGATGATAGTCGTGGTGGTGCCTGGCCTTCCCTGGGACTCGCTTGCGCCGTTTTTTGCTTGCGTCGGCCTTGTGCCACCTTGGCACTGCTTGGAGCGGCTTTGCCGCGGGATTTTCAACATGGAGTTAGCCAGCCGGCGCGCCGGCACCGCGATGGCGGAAAATGGGCGAAAGGCTGTTGCCTCTCCGTCATGGCCGGGCATGTCCCGGCCATCCACCCCCCGCCGCCTGTGCGCAGATGGCCGGGACACGCCCGGCCATGACGATAGAGAGACGATCGCGCCTGCTGGTCCGCATTTTCATAGGAGAAAGCGCAGAGCAACTGTCTTTTTTGTTTCGGCTTCATCATCCAATTTCCCGGATTTTAGACACGCGTTGTCGTTCCGCAATCGCGGCTGGTATGGCCCAGCCGTCATTATGGTGAGGCCGGGCACTGCCGCCGTCCCGCCGGGTGGCGGCCTGTCATACGGTACCCGGGAATCTCTGGCGGTCTTCCCGCGACTGTTGGTGCGGCCTGCGCTGGCCTGACGTGTTGGCCTGAAGAGTGTCGAAACCAACACTGTTTCCCGGGAACCGTATCAGACGAAGAAGCGCAATCCCTCCTTCAGGCACGCGGCCTGTAGAGGGCTGGGCAGGCCTGCACCGATGCTGCGATGCGTCACCCCGATCATACGGTCGGTCAGGTCCCTATTTTTACTGTGTCACTATCCTCTAGCTATTGACTATAGCCACCCCATATAGGGGTCCATGTATCAGGAAGGAGCGAGACTGCCGCTGACGGGTGAGGCCCGATTGGAGGCGTATCTGGATGCGATTGTCGGAGGACTGGGACATGCCCGCCGCGCCGCCTCGGCGCGGGCCTACTGCACCGGTCTGCTGCTGCCCGGCGAGCGCAAGAGCATCGAGCCGATGGCCGCACGGCTCGATCCGGCGCATGTGCAGGCCAAACACCAGTCGCTGCACCATGTGGTGGCGCAGGCCG
>NZ_NHRY01000054.1 GCF_002937115.1 Rhodopila globiformis
CCACCGCCGCCAGCGTCCGGTCGGGCACATCCGCAAGCCGCCGCCCGCCCGCCTCGCCGATCCAGGCGGCGGCCAGGCGGGCCGGCAGCGCCTCGGCCAGCACCGTGCGCAGTTCCGCCTTCGGCCGCGTGCGCTTCCGCTCCAGCAAAAACGCCGCCGCGTTCTGTCCGGGCAGCAGGTCCAGCGTCACCGGCCCCTCCTGCCAGTAGGACGAAACCTGCAGCACCGCCGGCCCCGACAGGCCGCGATGCGTAAAAAGCGTCGCCTCGCGGAATGCCCGCTTGCCAACCGACGCCACCGTATCCAGCGACACGCCGCTCAGCGGTTGCATCAGCGCCAGCGTGTCGTCGCCGAAGGTCAGCGGCACCAGCCCCGGCCGGACCGCCGTCAGCCGCAGCCCGAACTGCCGCGCCACGTCATAGGCCAGCCCGGTGGCGCCCAGCTTCGGGATCGACAGCCCGCCGGTCGCCAGCACCAGGCTGCCCGCCGCGAACGCGCCGTGGTCGGTCTCCACCCGGAACCGCTCCGCGCCGCCGATGGCCGTCACCTGGTGCGCCAGGCGCAGATCCACGCCGGCGGCGGCGCACTCGGCCAGCAGCATAGAGACGACCTGCCGTGCCGAGCCGTCGCAGAACAGCTGTCCCAGCGTCTTCTCGTGGAACGCAATGCCATGCTTCCGCACCAGCGCCACGAAATCCGCCGGCCGGTACCGGCTCAACGCCGATCGGCTGAAGTGGGGGTTGTCGGAGAGGAAGCGATCCGGCACGCAGCCGGTGTTGGTGAAGTTGCACCGCCCGCCGCCGGAGATCAGGATCTTGCGCCCCGCCTCCGGCGCATGGTCCAGCAGCAGCACCCGCCGCCCGCGCTGCCCGGCGCGGACCGCGCACATCAGCCCCGCGGCGCCGGCACCCAGGATGATCACGTCGAATTGGCTCATGCGCGGCGTGTAGCAGGCGGGGCGCGGCCAACATAAGTGCGGCAGCCCCCAGACCGGAGGCCCCCGTTCTGCCCGCCGTCCCCGCATCGGCCGCATGAGCTTCACCTGGCACAGAACTGCCGGCTTCTGGCTGGCCCTGCTGCTGACCGGCGTGGGCACCGGCTTCGCCACGGCCGCGCTGACGGAGATCCTGAAGCTGACGCAGCATGCGCTGTGGGGCGGCCCGGGGCTGGACCTGCTGCAGGGCGCCGCCCGCGCGCCGCACTGGATGCACATGGCGGCGCTGACCGGGGCAGGGGTGGTCACCGGCCTCGGGCAGTTGCTGCTGACCCGCCTATCCAGCGGCAACAGCATCGACATCAGCGCCGCCATCTGGTTCCACGCCGGGCGGCTGCCGAAGCTGCGCACCCTGGCCAGCGCCACGCTCTCGGTGATCATCGTCGGCATGGGCACCGCGCTGGGGCGGGAGGGCGCGCCGAAGCAGGCCGGCGCGGTCCTCGGCAACCAGGCGGCCGACTGGCTGCGCCTGACCGACCAGGAGCGCCGCCTGCTGGTCGCCTGCGGCGCCGGCGCCGGCATGGCCGCGGCCTACAGCGTGCCGCTCGGCGGCGCCCTGTTCGCGCTGGAGGTGCTGCGCGGCGTGCTGGCACTGCGCTACGTGCTGCCGGCGGTGGTGACGTCGCTGGCGGCCACCGTAATTTCCCGCGCCCTGATGGGCACCCCGCCGACCTATGTGATACCGGCCTATCCCGATTCGACGTCGATCCTCGCCTGGGCGCTGCTGGCCGGGCCGCTCGTCGGCCTCGCCTCCGTTCTGTTCGTTCGCCTCGTCGCCCGGGCCGATCGGCATAAGCCGCGGGGATGGCTGCGGGTGGTGGTGCCGGTGGGGACGCTGGCAATCCTGGGGGCGGTGTCGATCCCGTTCCCGCAACTGCTCGGCAACGGCCGCGACGTGGCGGAATTGGCGCTGACTGGCGACCTGGCCGCGCCGCTGCTGCTGGCGCTGCTCGGGCTGCGGCCGGCGGCCACGCTGCTGTGCCTGGGCAGCGGCGCCCCGGGCGGCCTGTTCACGCCGACGCTGGCGACGGGGGCGCTGCTGGGCGGCGTGCTCGGCCTGCCGTGGATGTTGGTCTGGCCCGGCGTGCCACCCGGGATGTTTGCCCTGCTCGGCGCCACCGCCCTGGTCGCCGCCACCACCCAGGGGCCGATCTCGGCGACGGTGCTGATGATGGAGATGACAGGGTACGCCCGCGCCGCGGTGCTGCCGATGCTGGTGATGGTGGCGGCGGCGACGCTGATGGCGCGTAGCGTCGAGTTCCGCTCGATCTACGACGCCCGCCTGACCGATGCCGAGGTCGCCGCCCGCCAGCGCGCCCGCGCCCATCCCGAGGAGGGCGTCGCCGGGGCGTCGTGATCGCGGGCACGTGGCCTGGCCGCCAGTTGGATCAGGTGTCCGGCCGGGCTAAAGAGCGGGTCGCGGGACAGGACAGAAAATCATGGCTGCCAGCGAAACCATCGGCATTTCGGCATTCAAGGCCCGGTGCGCCGTCATTTTCGACCGCCTTGCCCGCCGCGAACTGGAACAGGTCATCATCACCCGGCGCGGTCGGCCGGTCGCGGTGCTGACGCCACCCAAGCCGGCAGCGGAGGCAGTGCGCGACATCTATGGCTTCATGCGCGGGTCGGTCACCATTCCCGAAGGCTTCGACCTGACCGAACCGGTGCTCGACGAACCGCTCGACGCGGCCGAGGGCATCCTGCACCGATAGCCGATCATCGCCTGTGCGCAGGCCGGCCATGTCGGCGTGATCCCCTTCTGACCGGGCCAATCCACGCCCCGGGCCGCGCCAGCCTTGCCCGCGCTGCCACCACGGTCTAGAAGCCCGCACTTTCTCACAGATCGGATTGAACTCATGAAGCAGCAGGCGAACCTGATCCGCGCCGGCCAGGTGATCGAGCACGAAGGCCGCCGCTGGACGGTGCTGAAGCAGCAGATCATCACCCCCGGCAAGGGCGGCGCCTTCATCCAGGTCGAGATGCGTGACCTGAAGTCGGGCAACAAGACCAACGAGCGCTGGCGCACCGCCGATACCGTCGAGCGGCTGACCACCGAGGAAAAGGAATACACCTATTCCTACACCGACGGCACCAACCTGGTGCTGATGGACCCGGAGACCTTTGAGGAAGCCCACATCCCGACCGAGCTGCTGGGCGACGCCGCGCCGTTCCTGCAGGACCAGATGACCATCACCGTCGACCTGGTGGAAGGCGAGCCGGTGGCGCTGCACATCCCCGCCACCGTGGTGCTGGAAATCGCCGAGGCCGATCCGGTGGTGAAGGGCCAGACCGCGTCCTCGTCGTACAAGCCGGCGGTGCTGTCGAACGGCGTGAAGACCCTGGTGCCGCCGTTCATCGAGGCCGGCGAGCGGATCGTGGTCCGCACCGAGGACGGCAGCTACGTGGAGCGGGCCAAGGGCTGATGGCATTCCGCCTCTCCCCCCACCTGACCGTCATGGCCAATGCCGCCCATAAGGCCGGGCGGCGGCTGCTGCGTGACTTCGCCGAGGTCGAGCAGCTGCAGGTCAGCGTCAAAGGCCCCTCTGACTTCGTCTCCCAGGCCGACATGCGGGCCGAGCAGACGCTGAAGGAGGAACTGGCCAAGGCGCGCCCCGGCTATGCCTTCCTGATGGAGGAATCCGGCGCCTCCGGGTCCGAGAACTGGACCTGGCGCTGGGTGGTCGATCCGCTGGACGGGACGACCAACTTTCTGCACGGCATGCCGCACTGGGCGATCAGCATCGGCCTGGAGCGCCGCCTGGCCGACGGCACGGTCGAGGTCCATGCCGGGCTGGTGTACGCGCCGGCGGTGGACGAGATGTTCTGGGCGGAAAAGGGCACCGGCGCGTTCATGAACGAACGCCGGCTGCGGGTCTCCGCCCGGCGTGAGATCCACGAGGCGGTGTTCGCCACCGGCATTCCGTTCGCCGCCGCCTCGGCGGCCCGGCGAAACGCGTTCAGCCGCACGCTGGCGGCGCTGATGCCGCAGGTCGCCGGCATCCGCCGCTTCGGCGCCGCGTCGCTGGACCTCGCCTGGGTGGCGCACGGGCGGTTCGACGGCTACTGGGAGCTTAGCATCAAGCCGTGGGACATCTGCGCCGGCCTGATCCTGGTGAAGGAAGCCGGCGGCTATGCCACCGACGTCGAGCAGGGCGATCCGCTGGAAACCGGCAACGTGGTGGCCGCCAACCCGCACCTGCACGCCAAATTGCGGGAGGTCGCGGCCGAGGGCATGTCCCGCGCCGGCGCCTGAGCGCGGTCGTCGCACTATCGTCATGGCCGGGCGTGTCCCGGCCATCTGCGCTTCGACGGCGGGGGGTGGATGGCCGGGACACGCCCTACGGGATGCACACATCTCTGAAACAACCCGGAAACGGCCGCAAAATCAGGGGCTTGACCGGCCGGCGGGAGCGTTCCTACATCGTCATGGCCCGGCTTGTCCGGGCCACCTATTCCAGCACTTGTGCCGCGACAGGTGGCCCGGACAAGCCGGGCCATGACGGAGGGGCAATGGCCACGGCGGACCGTTTCCAAGATCTGTGCATCCCAGAGGGACACGCCCGGCCATGACGGTGAGGGAAGAAGCCCTTCCTCCGCCACTCCGCTTATCCTGACACGCCCGGCCATGACGGTGAAGTAACGCCCCCTCAACCTCCCCGCATCCCCCCATCCTGCGCCGCCAGCCAGCGAGCCACCCGCGGCCAGTGGTTCTTCAGCGTGCCGGCGCCCATGAACAGCCCGATATGCCCGCCCGGCACCGTCTCCTGCACGATGCGGTCCGGCGGCGTGCCGATGTGGCGGGCGGCGTGCAGCACCTGCTCCGGCGTGGTGATGTCGTCCGCCGCGCCGGCCAGCAGGTAGGTGGGGCAGGTGATCGCGCGCAAGTTCAGCCTCCGGCCCAGCGCGACGAACCGCCCCTTGGCCAACTGGTTCTCCTTGAACAGCTTGGTGATCGCCTGCAGGTACCACCGGCCCGGCAGGTCGAGCGGGTTCTCGTACCAGCTTTCGAACGTTTCCTCCTTCTTCACGTAGGCCGGATCGTCGATGTGCTCATACAGCTCGATGTGGTCCTGGATGTAGTGCTGCTCGGGATGCATGTTCTTCCATCCCTGCAGCATGAACGCGCCCTTCATCAGGCCGCCGCCCAGCGCCACCAGTTCCTCGTAGAACGAGATCGGATGCTCGTGCACCATGCGCTTGATCGGCCCGTTGCCGGCGTCGGTGTCGATCGGTGACCCGGCCAGCACCAGGGCGTTGACCTTCTCCGGGAACCGCGCCGCGATCATTGCCGACACCCAGCCGCCCTGGCACAGGCCGACCAGGTTGACCCGGCCGCCCAGATCGTCGATCGCCACCACCATCTCGGCCAGGTAGTTGTCGATCTCCAGGTCCTTCATGTCGTCGGTCGCGGACTTCCAGTCGGTCAGCACGACGTGCCCGAGGCCGTTGCCCAGCAGCGTCTCCACCAGGCTCTGGCCCTTGTGATAGTCGGCGATCATCGCGGTATGGCCGGCGTAGGGCGCGTCGACCAGCGTCGGGATGCCGCCCGGCGTGCCGTACTCGCGCAGCACCATGGTCCGCAGGTCCAGGCGCACGCGGTTGGGCGTCGCCAGCTTCGGCCGCAGTTCCGCCTGGATCTTGATTTCCTCGTCCAGGAACCTGACGTTCCTGGCATACAGTTCCGTCCCTTCCTCGATCATCGCCGTCGCCAGCGCCATCGGCCAGAAGGCCGGCACGCTCAGCAGCGAGACGTCAGAGGATTTGACCGACGATTTGTGGGACATGCAGGCTCCTGTCACTCCAATGAAAATGCGGTCTCGCCGGCGCCGGTCATCTCTCTATCGTCATGGCCGGGCGTGTCCCGGCCATCCGCCCCCCAACCGTCGCAGCGCAGATGGCCGGGACACGCCCGGCCATGACGGTGAGGCAACGGACCGGCCGGTCACGCGGCAACGTGGCTTTCGACCCGCCGCAGGTTATGCGCCGCGTGGTCCTCCAGCAGCCGGTAGGTGGCGATCTTGACGGCGCTCGCCACGCAGAACGAGACCAGCGTATAGGCCCACACCAGCAGCGCCGGCACCCAGCCGGTCGGCGTCATGAACAGGCCGTAGACCACCACCAGCGTGCCGATCACCTGGGTCGCCTCGCACGGCACCACCAGCTTCCAGGCCGGCCACGGGCGCTGCCACACCGCGCCCTTGTTGCGCGTCAGGTAGATCGTCATGTGGCCGGAGACCAGCAGCTTCAGGAAGATCAGCGCCTGCACCATCGGCAGCGGCAATGCCAGGTAGTCGCGCACGATCCAGAACAGCCCGAAGCTCTCGATCACGCCATAGACGCCCAGCACCGAGGCGATGGTCAGCACCCGCTGCATGTCCCAGCGCACCGGGCGCCCGGCAAACGGCGCATTGTCATAGGCGATCATCATGATCGGCAGGTCGTTCAGCAGCGCCAGCAGCACGACCATGATCGCCGTGACGGGATAGAAATTGAAGATCAGGATGCTCGCGGTCATGAACAGCAGCAGCCGGATCGTTTCGGCAATGCGGTAGATGGCGTAGCTGGTCATGCGCTCGAAGATGCGCCGCGCCTCCTCGACCGCGGTGGTGATCACCGACAAGCCGGGCGCGGTCAGCACCAGGTCCGCCGCCGCCCGCGCCGCGTCGGTGGCGCCGGAGACCGCGATGCCGACATCGGCCTGCTTCAGCGCCGGCGCGTCGTTCACCCCGTCGCCGGTCATGCCGACGATGTGGCCGGCATCCTGCAGCGCCTTGACGATTTCGAACTTGTGCTCGGGGAAGACCCGCGCGAACCCGTCGGCCGCCAGGATCGCCGGCAGCCGCCCGGATGCCACACCGTCGTTGAACACCTCGTCGGCGACGACGATGTTCCGGCCCAGTTTCAGTTCGCCGGCGATCTGCCGGGCGATCGCCTCGTGGTCGCCGGTGACCATCTTGATGTTCATGCCCATGGCGCGCGCCGTGGCGATGGTTTCGGCGCTGTCCGCCCGCGGCGGGTCGAACAGTGGCAGCAGTCCGAGGAAGCGCCAGCGTCCCGCCTCGTCCCGCCGCGCGACGCCCAGGGTGCGGTAGCCTTTGGCGGCGTCCCGGTCGACGCCGGCGGCGATCCTGGCACGCTCGGCCGCATCCGGGGCGCACAGATCGGCGATGACCTGCGGCGCGCCTTTGGCGACGGTGAAGCGGCGGCCGTCCTGCTCGATCCCGGCTTCCGCCCGCTTGGCCACCGGATCGAACGGCTGGAATGATCTCGTTACATAATTCCCCGGCACGGCGGGGGCGGCGGCGATGATGGCGGCGTCGATCGCATCCGGCGCGTCGCGGCGCGAGGCCAGCACGGCAGCCAGCAGCAGGTCGTCGCGCGCCACGCCCGGCGCCGGATCGGGCGCGCCCAGCGTCAGTTCGTTGCGAGTCAGCGTGCCGGTCTTGTCGCTGCACAGGATGTCCATCCCGGCCATTTCCTCGATCGACACCAACTTCGAAACGATCGCCTTGAACTTCGTCAGCCGCTCGGCGCCGATGGCCATCGTCACCGACAGCACTGCCGGCAGGGCGACCGGGATCGAGGCGATGGTCAGGATCAGCGCGAATTCCAGGGTCTCGAACAGCGGGTCGCGGCGGAACATCGCCGCCAGGCCGATCAGCAGGACGAGGCCGATGGTGATGAGGATCAGGAAGTTGCCGATGCGCAGGACGGCGCGCTGGAAGTGGGACACCGTGCTGGCCTTCTGCACCAGCCCGGCGGTCTTGCCGAAATACGTGTTCATGCCGGTGGCGGTGACCACGCCGGTCATCTCGCCCTGCCGCGCGATCGATCCGGAATAGGCGGCATCGCCGATCTTCTTGTCCACCGGCAGCGATTCGCCGGTCAGCGCCGACTGGTCGACGCTGAGGTAGTCGCCCTCGGCCAGCGTCACGTCGGCCGGCACGATGTTGCCCAGCTTGATCCGCACCACGTCGCCGGGAACCAGCAGCCTGGCCTCGATATCCTGCCACGCGCCGTCGCGCCGCACCCGCGCCTTCAGCGCCAGGCGCTGTTTCAGCAGCATGATCGCGTTGTCGGCCTTGAACTCCTGCCAGAAGCCGATGCCGGCGTTGATGAACAGCATCGTCAGGATGATGCTCAGGTCGGCCCAGTGGCCCAGCACCGCCGACAGCGCCGCGGCGATCTCGATCATCCACGGGATCGGCCCCCAGAAGAAACGAGCGAGACGTTCCAGCGCGCTGACGTGGTGCTCGGCCAGGGCGTTCTCGCCGAACTGGTGGAGCCGCTTTTCAGCTTCGGCCCCGGTCAGGCCGTCGGTGCCCTCGGGTGCGCGGGGCTGGATCGATTGTGACGTGAGATCGGGGGTAAGCTGGTCCTGCACCGTATCACCCTTTGCCAGTTTGATGCCTGCAAGATACGACTCGCGCTGCCCGGTGGCGTCCGGGCGTGGTTCAGTCCGTGTTCCCGAATCGTCTCGCATAGGGATCGGGATGGCTGCCGGTCTCGATCCACGTCATCAGGTCCTCGCTCATGCCGACAAGATCGTCGGCCATCAGGATGACCTCCGCCTTGATCGACTGCCGCAGGCCCGGGCCCTCCTGCCGGAGCGCGCGAACCTGCTTGTCGAGTGCCGCGAAGCGCCGCTCCAGTTCCGCCAGGGCGGCCGTTGCCTGCACCTTTTCCGCTGGCGGCGCAAGACTCATTGCGCGCCTGATCCCTTCGATACGGTCACGCAGTGTCGCCAGCCGCTTGTCGAGCGCCGGGTGCAAGGAGGTCTCAACCATGGTACGTCTCCTCTGTCTTGATGACCGGGTGACCGTGGCGGGCGCGGACCGGCAGGGCCGCCATCCCGGCGCAGCCGCGAAAGTTGCCGCCCGCTGGCTGGCGATGCCGGCGGTCAGCCCGTTCCCGCGATGTGGCATGATGTGCCTCCCGCTGCTGGCTGGCGCCGACTATCCGCGTTTGCCGGACACAAGGGTTGAGCAAGATCAACTCGCTGCATGAACAATCGGCCATGTTCTGATAACGGGCGCGGCGGAAAGCGGAGGCGCGCGGTCGTCGCCGTATCGTCATGGCCGTGCGCGGTCCCCATCGCTGTCAGGATCAGGCGGTGGCTGGAGGAGAATTTCGCGCGATGGCCGTTCTCTCTCCGTCATGGCCGGGCGCGTCCCGGCCATCTGCGCACGAACGGTTGGGGGGTGGATGGCCGGGACACGCCCGGCCATGGCGGTGGGGCAACGGGCCACCCCTGGACGGTTCCCCTGGGCGGCTTCCCCTGGACGGTTCCCCTGGGCGGCTTCCCCTGGGCGGTTCCCCTGGGCGGCTTCCCCTGGGCGGTTCCCCTGGGCGGCTTCCCCTGGACGGCTTCCCCTGGGCGGCTCCCCCCCGGGCAGCCTTGTATCGCCCCCGGACCGGGTCCACGATCGCCCCAATAGCCGGCCCTGCCGGCGGGAGAGTGGCCAGCGGGAGAACGCAATGTCACGCATCAGTGTCCAGCAGGCGGATATAACCACTCTCGCCGTTGATGCCATCGTCAACGCCGCCAACCAGTCGCTGCTGGGCGGCGGCGGCGTTGACGGCGCCATCCACCGCGCCGCCGGCCCCGATCTGCTGGCCGAGTGCCGCACCCTGGGCGGTTGCCCGACCGGCGAGGCCCGCATCACCAGGGGCTACCGCCTGCCGGCCCGCTACGTCATCCACGCCGTCGGCCCGCGCTACCGCGACGGCCGGCACGGCGAGGCGGGATTGCTGGCGTCCTGCTACCGCCGCAGCCTGGAGCTCGCCATCGCGCATGGCGTGAAGACGATCGCCTTTCCGGCGATCAGTTGCGGCATCTACGGCTACCCGATCCCGGAGGCGGCGCGGATCGCCGTGGACACTGTCTCGGCCGTGCTGGCTGAAGACTGCACCATACGGCAGGTCGTCTTCGCCTGTTTCGGCGCCGATGTCCGCGCCGCGTTCGAGGCCGCGCTGGTGCCGCCGGGCTGACGGCTGGTTGTTCCGCACCGGCGCCGGTCGTCTCTCTATCGTCATGGCCGGGCCGCGGCGCTTTGGCGTGAGCCGCGGATCGGCCGTGGGGTGTGGTGCCGACCGGGATGGGGTGGGGATGTGTTTGCCACCGCAATCAAGCGGACACCGAGTTCCACGGGGTTTGCACGGAGTTTCACGAAGTTGTCCGGGGCGCCCGCAACATGGTCGCCCTTGTGGCGGCGTCCGATGATTTCAGGCGCTTCGCGCGAAGCGCTGTACCCACTTTCTCTGCGGAACTCCGTGCGAACACCGTGTAACTCCGTGTTCGCTTGATTACCGCCGGTGAAACCAGCACCGGCCATGACAGTATGGGCCACGGCTGCGGCCGATCGTTTCCGGGGTCTGTGAATCCGGTAGGGCGTGTCCCGGCCATCTGCGCTTCGACAGTTGGGGGGGGTTGGCGGAGGCCACGCCCTGCCATGATGGCTACGGCGGTCGTGCATCTCCGGAACAATCTGGCTTCGAGGCACCAGAACAGGGACGCATCGCATGTCATCCTTGTCCCCGTACCGCTCGCCGGAGGTTCAGTCTCCATTCCCGTGGCCTGTCTGGTTGAGCGGCATCGGGATCGGCCGTCGTTTTCGCTGGCTTGAGGCGGCGCCGGTGTGTCGATGGCCGATCGGATTTCAACACGGTGTTAGCTAGCCGGCGCGCCGGCACCACGATGGCGGAAAATGGGCGAAGGGTCCGTTGCCCCTCCGTCATGGCCGGGCGTGTCCCGGCCATCCACCCCCCGCCGTTCGTGCGCAGATGGCCGGGACACGCCCGGCCATGACGATAGAGAGACGATGGCGCCTGCTGGTCCGCATTTTCATAGGAGAAAGCGCGGAGGGCCCGCAGGGCCACGGAGTTGGTGCGACCAGGTTGGCTTGTCGCCCGGCCCGGTCCGGTCTCCGTGGCCCTTCGGGCCCTCCGCGCTTTCTCCGTGTTGAAAATCACGGCCGGATCAACAGGCACGGACGTTTCCGGATGGCGGGCGGCACCAAAGCCTCGAGGACGGACTCTATTGCCGCGGGACAGGCTGATGCAGTGAACAAGCGTTGTGAAAACTCATGCCGAAGATGTACAGCCGCCGTAGGCCATGACGAGGGGCCGGGGACCCCCGCTTCGCACGCCAATCGCCCCTTCGCCCTTCACGCGCTTCGTTATTTCACCGCCGACAAGTTGTCGGCGGCCGCAATGTTTGCCGGGGTGACGTACAATATCCCGAGACTGTCCGCGCCGCTCGACACGAGCGCGCAACGATGTCAATCCGGCTTGCCAAGTGTAAACCGATAATTACAAACAAAAAAATGAGTATCCAATTGTCATTTATTTGGCATCATCCTTGCGGCTTCGCCGTTTGCATCCACGTGACGGCGTGGCGCTGCGCTTCTTGCGGGATTGAGCGGACAATGATGCAAGGCACAATGGTAGACCGGCTGGTCGGAATGACACCTGTCGATACGATGCACCCGTTGACGCATCATGAAATCCTCGGCCTGATCGAGCCGTTCGCCCGCGACGGCCGGCATGTCGACCTGGCAAGCAGCGACCGGATCAAGCGCTGCCTGGTGTTCAAGCCCATCGACCACGCCGGCGAGGACGGCCAGCAGGCCGGCATCCGCGAAATACTGCAGCTTGATAACCCACGGTCGGGACATTACCGCCTGACACGGAACCTCACGCTTCCGAGCGGCCTGAAGGCGACGCTGCGGATCGAAGGCCCGCAGCCGCGCGACCTGCTCGCCCACATCGCCACCGTCCCGCCGCACCGGCATTTCCGGTCGGCATCCGGCGTTACGATTGCCGTCAGTTACCGTCTGGCGCCGGCCTCCAAGACCGCCGGCAACGACCCGCCGCCGATGCAGATGGTGTTCACCGGCGGCGAGGCCCGGATCGAGGGCCTCAACCTGACCCTGAACGACACGACCGTGAAGCGCTATCCCGCCAGCATCGAAATCGTCCCTGAAGCCGGCTATGCTTACGAACTGCCCGAGGATTTACTTGCCGTTCTGGGCCGGGACTGGGGCCTGCTTCGCCGGCGCCGGGCGGCCTGGATCGGCAGCGTGCAGGCCCGCGGCAAGACCCTCGACCGCAGCCGGCAGATCGAGGGCAAACTGGAACGGCTGGTCGTGCACCTGGCGACAACGCTCACCGGTCCACCCAGCCAGTTCCACGAGACGCGGCTGCGGGCCCGCTGGGGCGTGGCGCTCCGGCGCGCGACCCCGCTGCTGATTTTCGCCACGCTGATCGCCGGCGCCGGCAGCCTGTGCTTCGTGCACATCCCGGACGGCTCGATCATGCGGTTCGTAACCATGTTCACGCCGGGCGTGCTGATGCTGGGCGCCTTCACCAGGCGCGAAATTCCGTCGATCGAAATTCCCCCGCTACCCCGGCGATCCAAGGCGGCGACATGGCGCCGGCCGTTGGCTGTTCATCAGGCGCCTTGACCATCCCGGACCACCGGCCCGGCCAGAACAACAACAGGATGACCGAATGCTGAGTAACCCGATGAACATTCCGCCGATCTCGATCTCCGGCGCCAAGGCCGCCCTGGTCGAGCAATACGCCGATCCGGTCCTGCGGCGGCGCGCCTCGATGCTGTGGGGGACGAGGGGCGTCGGCAAGTCCTCGATCGTGCGCCAGGTCGCGGCGCAGTACGACGTTCCCCTGATCGACCTGCGCCTGACCACGATCGAGCCGGTCGACATCCGCGGCGCCATCTACGCCGACGACGCGCTGGCGAAGACCGTGTGGTTCCCGCCGGAATTCCTGCCCACGCCGGACCAGCCGCAGGGCATCCTGTTCCTGGATGAGCTGACCGCGGCGGATCAGCGGCTGCAGATCTCGGCCTATTCGCTGATCCTCGACCGTCGCGTCGGCAACTACCAGCTGCCGGACGGCTGGCAGGTGGTGGCCGCCGGCAACGCCAGCTTCCATGGCGCGATCAGCCACGACATGGGCACGGCGCTGGCCGACCGCATGTTTCATTTCAACGTGGAAACGGTGATCGAGGCGTTCCTGGCCTACGCCATCGAAATGGATTTTGCGCCCGAGGTGATGGCCTACCTGAAGATCCGCCCCGACAAACTGGACGACACCCACGCGCAGCTCGCCAACGAGCACCTGATCGGCGCCAGCCCGCGCGGGTGGGAGGATGTTTCGAATGTACTGAAGTCCGGCCTGTCCGATTCCGCCAAGCGCGTGTTCGTCCAGGGCCGCATCGGCGCCGCCAACGCCGCCGAGTTCTTCGGCGTGCTGCGCGAGATCCAGGCCGGCGCCGACGTCATGCGCCTGCTCGCCGCCGCGCCCGGCGCCGAAACCGCCGCGCTGCTGCCGCGCACGCTGGACGGGCTGTACGGCATGACCTATGGCCTCGTCGCCGCCGCCACCGACCCCCAAACCCTGGCGCGGGCGCTGGCGATCATCGAGCAACTGCCCGACATCCGCGGCCTGATCCCGCTGCCGGTGCGCGAGACGCAGACACTGGCAATGGAACTGCTGATGCAGAAGGCGCTGGCATGCGGGCTGGAGACCGCGATCCTCGACAGCGCGTCGTTCCGACGCTATAACGAAAGCCGCCAGGAAGCGCAGTATGCCTGACACCGGCGCGCTCTATCAGCATCGCGCCACGCGTGCGATCCAGCGCATGGTAGAGTTCGCGCCGTCCACCGGCGGCCTCGCGCTATGGATCCGGCACGAGGACTCGCCCGCCACCGAGGGGGCCGCGCCGGCCTGGACCGACGGCACCACCATCTACTACGCCCCCGCGTTCGAGGACCTGTCGCTGGCGGAGCAGACCGGCGTGGTGGCGCACGAGGTGTTGCACGTCGCCTTGCGGCATCCGCAACGTTTTCTCGATTTGCGGCGCCTGTTGGGCGACGTCGACCTGCGGCTGTTCAATATTTGCGCGGATGCCATCGTCAACAGCACGCTCGGGCATCTCAGCTGGCTGTCGTTGCCGCCGAAAGCGGTTCAACTGAACCATTTGCTTGCCACCGCGCTGGACGTGCGGGAGACGGTCGAGGTGTCGCTGCTGCACTGGGACGTCGAGCGGCTGTATCGCGCGGTTGACGACCGCCGGATGCCGGACGAGGACAAGCCGCAGAAGGGCGCCAGCAGCAAGCAATCGGGCGGCAAGTCCAGCAGCGCGCAGTCAGACGACCAGGCGACGCAGCAGGGGGCCTCCGACCAGCAGTCCTCCGACCGCACGCGTGAGGACGGCGCGCGCTCGGCGAAGGCTCGGTCGCTTGGCGCGTCGAGCCATGCCGATCTGGCCCCAAGTGAAGAAGCGCAGGGGTCACCGGAGGCCGAGGCCGAACAGGCGCGCGAGCAGAGCGAACGGCTGCTGCGCGGCCATGCCAGCGACGGCGCCTTTTCCATGCTGCGGGCCCTGATCGCCGATCTGCCGCAGAGCCGCACGCCGTGGGAGCAGGTGTTGCGCACCCGCCTGGCGCGGGCGCTGGCGCGCAAGCCGGCGGTTTCCTGGTCGCGGCCGACCCGCTCCTACATCGCCAACCAGGGCCGTGCCGGCGCCGATCGGCGGCTGCCGTTCGAACCGGGGTTCAGCCCGACGAAGGCGGTGCCGCGGCTGGTTGTCATCGTTGATGTCTCGGGCTCGATCAGCACGCATTTGCTGGAACGGTTCTGCGGGGAGATCGAGGCGATCGCGCGGCGGCAGGAGGCCGGCCTTGCGCTGATCATCGGCGACGAGCGGGTGCGGCGGGTGGAGGTCTTCCCGCCCGGCCGGATCGACCTGCGCAAGATCGACTTCCACGGCGGCGGCGGCACCGACTTCACGCCGTTGCTGGAGGAAGCCGAGAAGCATCGGCCGGATATCGCGGTGGTGCTGACCGACCTGGAGGGGCCGGCGCGTCACCGTCCCCGCTGGCCGGTGATCTGGGCGGTCCCGAAGGCGTATGCGGATGCCGACCCGCCGTTCGGGCGGAAGTTGGTTCTCGACGAGTAGCCGGGCGGTGCGGCCGGGCAGGCGTCATGCAACGAGCCGCAGAAAGGTTGAGACAAACGCGCCGGATCGGCAGCGATAGCCGGCGGGGCAGGGGTGTCCTCTCCGGGACAACAAGCGTCCCCCCGAGCGGTGGATAGCCGGGACACGCCCCATAGGCGCTAACTTAGGCGACGGGACACGGCGCACCGTCCTGTCGTCATGGCGGCTACCCGGGACAAGAGCCAGGGCACAGGCTCCGGGCCGCCATCCCCGCCTTGCGTTGCTGGTATCGGCAAAAGGCGTGGATGGTGGGTCTGCGCCCACCATGACGGGGTAGCAACGGCCGTGCCGTTCGTCGCCAAAGTCAGCGCCCATGCGACGCCTCCGCGGCATTCAGCCGCACCGTCCCGGGAGCCGGATGCCGCGACGGCGTGGCCGTACCGGCACCCGGGGTTGCCCTGCGCCGGCGTTTGGCCGAGGTTCGCGTCATGTGGAACCAGCCGTACCTCGAAACCTGCTGCCGCGCGGCCTTGCACCGGTTACACCTGTGCGGGGCGGCAGGGCGGCCGCCCGGACTGGCCGATGACCCGTGCCTCGTCAGGCTCGCGGCCATGGGGCTGTGCCGGCGCCGTCCGGATGGACGCTTCGCCATCACCCCGGACGGAACGGCACGCCATGCGACGGAGATCCTGGGAACCGCCGCGGACACGCCGTGACGCCGGGTCAGGACAGCGGCGCCGTGACCACCGTTTCCACGTCGGCCAGCGTCACGCACAGGATGCGGGCGCCGTCGGCGGCGGTGACCATGATCAGGTCGCCCGGCGTCAGCATGTCGGCGGCGTCGGCCAGGTAATTGTTGCCGCTGATCGCCTCCAGCCGATCCTTGCCGGACTTGTAGTGCCAGAGCGTGAAGCCGTTTGCATAAGCCAGAACCGACAGGTTGCGGACGGCGAAGGCCATGGGAACGATCCTTCCACAAAAAAAGCCGCCGCCCGGACGGGCAGCGGCTGCGCAGGTTTGGGGGGAGACGAATGTCAGTGGACGCACCTCGCCCGCTGACATCAGAACATTACGTGAATCCCAACAGGAGAGTCAATGATATTTTTCCTAAAATGCCTCAGGTAGCGACAATCCCCTTGATCCGAAGCGGCCACGCGAGGCGCTCAAGCGCCTCGATCCACAACCCATAGTCGTGACGCTCCGCCGCGATCGCGGAACTGGGCGGCGTCTGCCGCTCGCCCCACAGCCGCAGCACCCGGGCATGGGCGAGGTCGATCCGCCGCTGGCGATACAAGGTATCGAGACACTTGATGACGTCGTCGGGCTCGCAGGGCCGCGGCAACCGTCCCTCATTGGTCGAATGGCGGGCGCCCTCGCGGCGGGCGATCAACGCCGCCATCGTCCATAGCCAGGCATCTTCGGCGCTGGCGAAGGGTTGGCTGAGCGGTCCCGGGCAGGCATGATGGCGAAGCGCGGTACAGGCTTGGCGAGCGGCAAGTGGCATGAACAATGATCCCAATAACGTGATAGCGCCGTGTGGCGGATATCGCCAATGTAACCATAGGTTGCATACAAATGCAAGAAGAATGGTGGATTTTCCTATTTCATTTGGCAGTCATTCCTAGAATAATGCCCCGCGGCTGAGACGCCGCCCCGCCCCAGGCGTCCCCCGGGGCGCCATCGAACTACCGGAGCCGCTTGATGAAACACGAGGATGTCTGGCGCGCGATCGACACGCTGGCCGCGGAGAATGGTCTCTCCGCGTCGGGCCTGGCGAAGCGCTCCGGGCTGGACGCCACCACCTTCAACCCGTCCAAGCGGCGGATGCCGGATGGCCGCGCCCGCTGGCCCAGCACCGAAAGCGTCGCCAAGGTGCTGGACGCGACCGGCGCCTCGCTGGAAAGCTTCACCGCGCTGGTTTCCGGCGCCCGGGCGCTGGCCAGCACCGCCCCGCCCCGCGGCGTCGCCCGCCGCATCCCGCTGATCGGCCTGGCGCAGGCCGGCGGCGACGGCTACTTCGACGACGGCGGCTATCCCGTCGGCGGCGGCTGGGATGAGGTCAGCCTGCCCGAGGTGGCCGATACCAACGCCTATGCGCTGGAGATCAGCGGCGATTCGATGGAGCCGGTGTTTCGCGACGGCGACCAGGTGATCGTCTCGCCCGCCGCCCCGATCCGCCGCGGCGACCGCGTCGTGGTCCGCACCCTGGCCGGGGAGGTTATGGCCAAGCAGCTGGCCCGCCGCTCCGCCCGCCGGGTCGAGCTCAAGAGCCTGAACCCCGAGCATCCCGACTACAGCTTCGACCTGACCGAGGTGGCGTGGATCCACCGCATCGTCTGGGCCAGCCAGTAGCGTAACGTTACCGCACGGCATACCAGCGAATTTCCTTTGACGTGAAGACCTCCACAGCGTCAGATCGGAGGCTGGAGGGCCGTGCGATGGGTCGGATAGGCTTGGCGTCGGTTTTTGTGCTGCTGGCGGCGTTACTCGCGGTGACGCCGGTCCGTGCGGAAGACGTGGACGTGGCGCTGGTGCTGGTCAGCGACGTCTCCCGCAGCATCGATGACAGCGAGTTCAAGCTGGAGAAGGACGGCTACAGCAACGCCTTGACCAACGACAAGGTGCTGGAGGCCATCAAGGACGGCCCCATCGGCAAGATCGCCGTCGCCTATGTCGAGTTCGCCAGCAGCTTCGAGGTCCGCACCGTGCTGGATTGGACGGTGATCAAGGACCGGGCGACCGCCAAGGCTTTCGTCGACAACCTGACCACGGCGCCGCGCTCGTTCTGGGGCCGCACCGCGATCAGCGCCGGCATCGATCAGGCGGTGCAGCTCCTGGCCGAGAGCGGGCTGACGGCGACGCGGCGCGTCATCGACGTCTGCGGCGACGGCACCAACAATGCCGGGCGCGAGGCGGCGGACGCCCGCGACGACGCGGTGAAGGCCGGCATCACCATCAACGGCCTGGCCATCATCAACGACCATCCGGTGTCCTGGACCTTCGCCCATGTCCAGCCGCCGGGCGGGCTGGCCAAGTACTACCGTGAGAATGTCGCCGGCGGCCCTGGCAATTTCGTCCTGGAAGTGCATGACTTCCACAGCTTCGGCGAGGCCATGACTCGCAAGCTGGTGGATGAGATCGCCAGCGTCCCGGTCGGGGCCAGGTTCGCGACCGAACGATGAGCCTTGGAGACCATCGATGGGATTGCTGATCAACGGTGAGTGGCAGGAGCACGAGTCGGACATCACCAGGGACGGTCATTTCGAACGGCAGGAAAGCGCCTTCCGGGACTGGGTGACCCCCGACGGCCGCCCCGGGCCGACCGGCCAGGACGGATTCCGCGCCATGGCGGGGCGCTATCACCTGTATGTCTCCCTCGCCTGTCCCTGGGCGCACCGGACGCTGATCGTGCGGGCGCTGAAGGGCCTGCAGGACATCGTCTCGATCTCGGTGACGCACTGGCTGATGGGGGACCAGGGCTGGACCTTCGCGCCCGGCGACGGCGTCATCCCCGACCCGCTGTACAACTGCCGCTACCTGCACGAGCTGTACAGCCGCGCCGACGAGCAATACTCCGGCCGCGCGACGGTGCCGATCCTGTGGGACCATCATACACAGACCATCGTCAACAACGAGTCCGCGGACATCATGCGGATGCTGGGCAGCGCCTTCGACATGGTCGGCGCCAGGCCAGGCGACTTCTACCCGCAGGCGTTGCGGGAGGAGATCGATGCGGTCAACCACCGCGTCTATGAGACGCTGAACAACGGGGTGTACAAGGCCGGCTTCGCCACCACGCAGCATGCCTACGAAGCCGCGGTGGCCCCGCTGTTCGAGACCCTGGACTGGCTGGAGGAACGCCTGGCCCGGTCGCGCTTCCTGTGCGGCGATACGCTGACCGAGGCGGACATCCGGCTGTTCACCACGCTGGTGCGCTTCGATACCGTCTATTTCGGCCACTTCAAGTGCAACATCCGGCGGATCGTCGACTACCGCCACCTGTGGGCCTACACGCGCGACATCTACCAGATCCCGGGCATCGCCGAGACGGTCGATTTCGGCCATATCAAGCGGCACTATTACCTCAGCCACCGCCGCATCAACCCGACCGGGATCGTGCCGGTTGGCCCGGCGATCAACTTCGACGCCCCGTCGGAGCGAGTGCGCGGGGTGGACGACCTGATCGTGTTCTGAGGTCCTGCAACCATGCCCGGCCGGGGCGCCTGGGCTTGGCAGGCGCCGTGAGTCGTCGCACTGGTAAGGAAATACGGTTCCGCAGGGTCCTCGCCCTATCGTCATGGCCCATGCGTATCAGGATAAGACGACGGCCGGAGAAGGATTGGGCGCCGCGGCCGTTCTCTCTCCGTCATGGCCGGGCGTGTCCCGGCCATCTACCCCGCGCCGTCGAAGCGCGGATGGCCGGGACAGCCGCCCGGCCATGACGGAGAGGCACCGATCTCGCCCGTTTTCATCCATCGTAGTGCCCGCACGCGGGCCGGGGGACCGCTACCGGTCGCCGGCCTGCGTCGCTTGTTCCATCCGTGATGAAGTTGCGGTATGGTGACAGCCACCACGGCCGCAGTCCCGCAAGCGCCGGTCGCGGATCGCAGACCAGCCTTCGGACAGGAACCGCTTTCTGATGGATCACGCTGCATCGGCCGCCTCGGGGGATCCCGCATCCGCCCCCGGCGGCCTGCGTACCGCCTTGCGCCTGGCGACGCTGCCGGCCCACACCCGGTTGCACGGCCATCCCGGCCTGGGCGCCGTCCAGGCCGGAACGATCGGCCGCGGCGCCTATCGGGCGCTGCTGTCGCGCCTCTACGGCTTCCACGTCCCGTTTGAAGCCGCCGCGGGCATCGAGCCCGAGCGCAGCCGCTGGCTGGCAGCCGACTTGCAGACGCTCGGGCTGGATGAGGCTGCGGTCGCCGCCTTGCCGCGGTGCGGGTATGTGCCTCGCCTGGAGACGGAAGCGCGCCGGCTGGGCGCGGCGTACGTCGTCGAGGGCTCGACGCTCGGCGGGCGGGAACTGGCGAAGCGGCTGGATCACCTGTTCGGCCCGGGCGCGATCGAAGGCCGCCGCTTCTTCAGCGGGCGTGCCACCGATACCGGGCGGGCGTGGCGGGCTTTCGTCGAGCGCCTGGAGCGGACCGGGACTGATGAAGCGACCAGCGCGGCGGTGATCGCCGCCGCCCAGGAGACTTTCGCGGCGTTCGAGCGCTGGGTTGAAGACTGGGACGGGGCCGACCGGCAGCGCCGGCAAGCCGCCTTGTAGTTGGCCAACCGGCGGTGCCCAGTCCGTTACTCCACCGTCATGGCCGGACGTGTCCCGGCCATCCACCCCCCAACCGTCGAAGCGCAGATGGCCGGGACACGCCCGCACTGGCGCTAAAATAGCGTGGCGGCGGCACGATGCTTGCCATTCCGTCATGGCCCGGCTTGTCCGGGCCACCTATTCCAGCACTGTGCCGCGACAGGTGGCCCGGACAAGCCCTACGGGATGCACACATCCCGGAAACGAGTTGGAAATGACCGTAAAATCAAATGCTTGCCTGGGCGCCGAGAGCGTTCCCCCATCGTCATGGCCCGGCTTGTCCGGGCCACCTATTCCAGCACTTGTGCCGCGACAGGTGGCCCGGACAAGCCGGGCCATGACGAAAGGGAAACGCCGCGGCGGACCGTTTCCGAGATGTGTGCATTGCGTAGGGACAAGCCGGGCCATGACGAGGAGGCAACAGCCAGCCCTATTTTAACGCCAATGGGGACACGCCCGGCCATGACGGTGAGGGAGAAGACCTTGCTCCGCCAGTCCGCTTATCCTGATACGCATGGGGCGTGTCCCGGCCATGACGGTAAGAGAATGGCCGCGACGCCGAATCCTTCTCCAACTCCAGCGGTTATGACCCCTTCGGCTTGAAGCGATACACCTCCGCCTCCCCCGGGAACGCCGCCGCCCGGACGTCCGCGGCGTAGCGGGCCACGGCGTCGTTGATGGTCGTGCGGATGTCGGCATAGCGGCGGACGAATTTCGGCGTCCATTCGAACAGGCCCAGCATGTCGTCGGTGACGAGAACCTGGCCGTCACAGGCGGCCGAGGCACCAATGCCGACCGTGGGGGCGCGCACCCCGGCGGTGATCTCCCGGGCCAGGGTCTCCGCCACGCCTTCCAGGACGATCGAGAAGCAGCCCGCTTCGTCGGCGGCGCGGGCCTCGGCGATGACGCGGGCGCGTTCCTCGTCGCTGCGGCCCTTGGCACGGAAGCCGCCATCGACGTGCACCGCCTGCGGGCGCAGGCCGACATGGCCCATCACCGGCACGCCGCGCTCGACCAGGAAGGCGATGGTGGGGGCCAGCGCCTCGCCGGCCTCGATCTTCACCGCCTGGCAGCCGGTTTCCTTCAGCACCCGCACGGAGGCCAGGTAGGCCTGCTCGGGCGACGCCTCGAAGCTGCCGAACGGCAGGTCAACCACGACCAGCGCATGTGACGAGGCGCGCACCACCGCTTGGCCATGCAGGATCATCATGTCCAGCGTCACCGCCGTCGGCGTCGGCAGGCCGTGCACCACCATGCCCAGGCTGTCGCCGACCAGCAGCAGATCGACGTGCGGATCGAGCAGCGCCGCCATCGGGGCGGTGTAGGCCGTCAGGCAGACGATCTTCTCGCGGCCTTTCAGCGCGCGGATGTCCGGCACGGTCATGCGCCGCGAGGCGACCTGTTTAGACACGGCTCTGGTTCTCCTGTGACGCGGCCTAGTCCAGCAGCCAGGGCGCCGCCGCCGCCTGGGCGATCTGCCGCACCTGGTTCAGCAGGCCCGGGCCAACCGGGATCCCGTCCCTTCTGCGAGCCTCGGCATACTGCCGCTGCGGATCGCCCGCAACCATCACCGGCCGGGCCGGGTCCATCGGCGTGGTCGCCCGCAGCGCGCCCAGGAATGCGGCGACGTCGGCCTGGAAGTCGCCGGACTCGCGGAAGATGGACGGATCGATGGCCATGAAGAAGTGGCCGATATCCATGCCGATGGGCTTCTTCGTGTGCATCGGGTCAGTGACCAGCGTCGCGCCCGACAGGCAGGATGCCAGGATGTTGACCATCACCGCCAGGCCGTAGCCCTTGTATGACGAATTCTCCGGCGAGCCGCCCAGCGAAGTCAGGAACCCGCCCTTCTGCTTCGCCACCAGCGGATCGTTCGACGGCCGGCCCTCGGAATCCAGCAGCCAGCCATCGGGCGCGGGCAGGCCCTCGTTCGCCTTGTTGCGGATGCGGCCGGCGGCCACGGTGGTGGTCGCCATGTCCAGCAGGAACGGCACGCCGTCGGCGCTGGGCGCCGCGAACGACCACGGATCGGTGCCGAGCCGCGCCTGCTTGCCGAACGTCGGCGCCACCTGGATGCCGGAGGCCGAGGTGCAGGCGATGCCAATCAGTCCCTGCTCCGCCGCCATCAGCGTGTAGTAGCCGGCGGCGCCGAAATGCGCCGAATGGTGCACGACGACAGCCGCCATCCCCGCCGCCTTGGCCTTGCCGATCGCCGTGGCCATGGCGAAATGCGCCGGCACATGGCCCAGCCCGCCGCCGCCGTCCACCACGGCCGAAACCGGCGTCTCGCGCACGATGATCGGCTGCGCGTCCATCCGGGCACGGCCGGCGCGGCGCAGGCCGTCATAGCCGGGGATCATCGAAATCCCGTGGCTGTCTACCCCGTGCAGATCGGCCCAGGACAAAATTGCAGATGTAGTCTCGGCGTTTTCCTCCGGCATGCCCCAGGCGAGCAGGATGGATTTCAACTGGGCACGGTGGCTGGCATAGGATGCGGGCATGGCGGTTTCCTCCTGTCGCATTGGGCGTTGCGGCCGAAGCTTGCGCGTCGGGGGCATTCCGGCAAGGGTAGCGGGCTGGCGGCGCAGGATCGTCTCTTTCCGGCCATGCCGGAAAGAGAACGGTCCGGCCTCGCCTCGTCCTGATGCGCATGGTGCCCACGCCGGCCACGGACAAGACACCGGGAGGAAACACAGAATGACCGACAGCCAGGCGTTGTTGCAGGCCCGCTTCGGGATCGGCCTGCCCGGGGTCGAGGTCCCGGACGCGATCTCGGCCCTGATCGATCGCCGCGTCACCCGCCGCTATACGGATCAGGACGTGCCGGACCCACTGCTCGACGCGCTGCTCGCCGCCGCGCAGTCGGCGCCGGCGAAATCCGATCTGCAGCAGTATTCCGTCATCGTCCTGCGCGACCGCGCCCGCATCAAGCGGATCGCCGACTGGATCGGCACGATGGACTGGATCGCCACCGCGCCAGTGTTCCTGGTCTGGTGCGGCGACATGCGGCGCGGGCAGCGCCTGTGCGCGCTGCACGACATGCCGCACGCCAACAACAACCTGGACACCTTCCTCAACACCGCCGTCGATTGCACCCTGGCGATGGGCCAGTTCATGGCCGCCGCCGATGCCATCGGCCTGGGGACCTGCCCGATCAGCTATGTGCGCAGCCATATCGAGCGGGTCTCGCCGCTGCTCGGCCTGCCCGACGGCGTCTATCCCGTGGCGGGCCTGACCGTCGGCTGGCCGGTGTTCCGCCGCCCGGTGTCGATGCGCCTGCCGCCGCGCGTCGTCGTCCACCGGGAACATTACGATGACAGTGCGCTGGCTGATGCCATCACGGATTACGACGAACGCCGCCGCGCCCGCGAGCCGGTCGCGCCCGGCAGCCTGAAGAACACCGACGTCTATCCGCCGCGCGAGGGCGTGGGCTGGAGCGAGAATGTCGCCCGCCAGCTTTCGGTGCCCGAGCGGTTCGGCTTCGCCGCCTACCTGAAGACCAAAGGATTTGACCTTGCCTGACGATGCCGCCCTGGCCGTTCGCCCGAAGACCGTCCGCGCCAGACACGCCGCCAGCCTGATCGTCGTGCGGCTCCGCGGCAAGGAGCCGCACATGCTGATGGGGATGCGCGGCGCGCGGCATCGCTTCATGCCCAACCGGCTGGTGTTTCCCGGCGGCCGGGTCGATCCCGCCGACATGACCGCGCCCTGCGCCGCCCCGCTGTCGCCGCACACAGAGGCCGCGCTGCGGCGGAAAGCCACCGTCAGGCTGGCGCACGGCCTGGGCGCCGCGGCGGCGCGGGAGCTGCTGGAGGAGACCGGCCTGTCGCTCGGCTCGCCGCCCCGGCTGGATGTGCTGCACTACCTGGCGCGCGCGGTGACGCCGCCGGCCTCGCCGATCCGCTTCAACGCCAGGTTCCTCGTAGTGGAGGAACAATACGTCAGCGGCACGCTCGGCGGCGACGGCGAACTGGAGGAACTCCGTTTCTACGGCATGCAGGAGGTGCTGGCGCTGGACCTCGCGACGCCGACACGGCGGGTGCTGGAGCGGCTGGCGATCTGGCTCGGCATGACGGAGGCGGAGCGGAATTGCCCGGAAAAGACGCCGGTGCTGCTGCGGGATCGTGGCTGGTTGATGGAGTAGCGGAACGGGCGGCCGGATCGCTCGGCGGTGGTATCGGTTTTGCCTTTCTGGAGACTGCGCACCGCAACCAGAAGGCGTCACTGATGACCGATCTGCACTGTCTGACCATTGCCCAGGCATCTGCCCTGATCAGGGCCAGGAAATTGTCGCCGATCGACCTGACCAGGGCCTGCCTGGCGCGGACCCGGATGCTGGACCACAGGCTGAACAGCCATCTTCTGCTGCTGGACGAGCAGGCCATGGCCGATGCCCGGCGCGCCGAGGCGGACATTGCGGCGGGAAACTGGAAGGGACCGCTGCACGGCATTCCCATCGGCCTGAAGGACATCTTCGCGACCGCCGGCATCCGGACGACCGCTCATTCCGCGCTGATGCAGGACCATGTCCCGGCCGAGGATGCCTTCACCGTCAGCCTGCTGCGCAACGCCGGTGCCGTCATAACAGGCAAACTCGCGGCCTGGGAGTTCGCCATCGGCGGTTCGTCCTTCGACCTGCCCTGGCCGCCGGCGCGCAACCCCTGGGATGTCGCGCTGGATCCGTCGGGGTCATCGTCCGGGTCCGCCGTCGCGGTGGCGGCGGGGCTGTGCCTGGGGGCGATGGGCAGCGACACCGGCGGGTCGATCCGCGGACCGGCCGCGTGGTGCGGCATTGCCGGACTGAAGCCGACCTATGGGCTGGTGAGCCGGCGGGGGATTTTTCCGCTGTCGTTCTCGCTGGATCATGCCGGCCCGATGGGCTGGACCAGCGAGGACTGCGCGCTGATGATGCAGGTGCTGGCCTGCCACGACCCGCAGGACTCGAGCAGCGTGGCCGTTCCGCCGGTTGACTACCCCGCGGCCATCGGCGCGCCGCTGTCCGGGCTGCGCGTCGGCGTGGTGCGGCATTTCTTCGAGAAGGACCTGGTGACCGATCCCGAAACCATCGCCGCGCTGGAAACCAGTTTGCTGGCGTTGCAGGACATGGGGGCCTCGGTCGCCGATGTGCGGCTGTCGCCGTTCGGCACCTATACCGATGTCGGCAGCCTGATTGCCCGCAGCGAGTCCTATGCGATCCACCAGCACTGGTTGCGCACGACGCCCGATTCCTATGGCGCCTATGCGCGGCACCGGCTGATGGCGGGCGCGTTCGTTTCGGCTGCCGACTACATCAATGCGCTGCGGGAACGCACGCGGCTGATCGCGGAACTGGCCGAGGTGATGAAGACCGTCGATGTTGTCGTGTTCCCGACGGCCCGCTGTCCGGCGCGGCCCCTCGGCGAGGACTCGATGGCGTCGGGCTTCCAGCCGTTCTTCAACCGCGCCTTCAACGTCACCGGCGGCCCGGCGTTGTCGATCTGCAACGGCTACAGCCACACCGGGCTGCCGCTGGCGTTGCAGATTGGCGGACGGCCGTTCGAGGATGCCTTGGTCCTGGGGGTCGGGCACGCGCTGGAGCGCGCGCTGGGCACGCGGCGGCGGCGGCCGGTGGTGAAGCCGTAGAAAGCCGGCGGCCGTTCTCTCACCGTCATGGCCGGGCGGTAGTCCTGGCCATCCACCCCCCGCCGTCGAAGCGCAGATGGCCGGGATTGCCGCCATACCATGACGATAAAGAAATGACAGCGGTTCGCCTCGGCTACCCGCTGACCGCGAGATGACCATGGTAGCGCTCCCGCAGCGCGGTCTTCAGCAGCTTGCCGGTGGCGGTGTGCGGCAGGCTGTCAACGAACACGACATCATCCGGCAGCCACCACTTGGCGATCCGCGCCGCCAGAAAATCGAGGATCTCCTGCTTCGTCGGCGGCGCCCGCCCCGGCTTCGGCTGCACCAGCAGCAGCGGGCGTTCCTGCCAGACCGGATGCTGCACGGCAATGACGGCCGCCTCATACACGTCCGGATGCGAGACGGTCAGGTTCTCGATCTCGATCGAGGAAATCCATTCGCCACCCGACTTGATCACGTCCTTCAGCCGATCGGTCAGTTGCACGTAGCCGTCGGGATCGATCGTCGCGACGTCGCCGGTGCTCAGCCAGCCATCGGCGTCGAGCGTCTTGCCGCCTTCACCCTTGTAGTAACCCGAGATCACCCAGTTGCCGCGCACTTTCAGTTCGCCGACGGATCGGCCGTCATGTGGCAGGGCATTGCCGTCCGGATCGACCAGCTTCAGTTCGACGCCGTAAACCTGCCGCCCCTGCTTCACCTGCATGTCGACCAGCGCCTCCGGGCCCGCGCCGTCGTGTTTCGGCAGCGGCGAGCCGACGGTCACCAGCGGGCTGGTTTCCGTCATCCCCCAGGCGTGCAGCAGGAAGACGCCCAGCCAGTCGCGGAATTTCTCGATCATCGCGCGCGGCGGCGCGGTGCCGCCGGAAAACACCCGCTTCAGCTTCAGCCGCGACAAATCCAGCGTCTTCCGTTGCGGCTCCAGCCAGGCAAGAAAGTTCAGCCACACCGTGGGAACGCCGCCGGAGGTGGTGCAGCCTTCCTGCTCCAGCAGCATGAAGATGCTCTCCGGGTCGAGCTTCGGCCCCGGCAGCACCATCTTGGCGCCGCTCATCGCGGCCGCGAACGGGATGCTCCAGGCATTGGCGTGGAACAGCGGCACCACCACCAGGATCGAGTCCCGTGCCGTGAACGCGAACGAGTCCGCGGCACACGCGGCGAAGGCGTGCAGCACCATCGAGCGGTGCGAATACAGCACGCCCTTCGGATTCCCGGTCGTGCCGGAGGTATAACAGAGCGTCGCGGCGGTGTTCTCGTCGAATTCCGGCCAGGCCGCCAGCGGGTCGGCGGCGGCGAGCAGGTCCTCATAGCACAGCAGGTTGCCCACCTTCACCGCCGGCATGTTGGCCGCGTCGCACAGCGCCACCCAGCCGCGCACCTGCGGCAGCGACGGCGCGATCTGCTCGACCAGCGGCACGAAGGCGGGATCGAAGAAGACATAGCCATCTTCGGCGTGGTTGATAATGTACAGGATCTGCTCGGGGAACAGCCGCGGATTGACCGTGTGCAGGACGCGGCCGGAGCACGTTACCCCGTAGTAAAGTTCAAGATGTCGGTCGCTGTTCCAGGCCAGGGTGGCAACCGGCTGGCCGAATGCCACGCCCAGCGCCGCCAGCGCGCCCGCCAGCCGTTTGGCGCGCTCGGCGACGGCGGCGTAGGTCGAGCGGTGGATCACGCCGTTCGGATCGCGCGAGACGATCTCCCGCTCGCCGTGCTGCGCCGCAGCGTAATCGACCAGCGTGGAAATCAGCAACGGACGGTTCTGCATCAGGCCCAGCACGAGGTTTCTCCCTGTTTTGTTGGTAAAGAGCATTTATGGGCGCGCACCTGGCGGTGGCAAGCGTCCTGACCGGACGGCACGACGTTTCATCGATACGGCTCCCTTGCACGACGGCTATCCATGCCAGCGCCCGCCCGAACGAGAGGGTCCTCGATTTGTCATCAGCGACATCCCTGTGCAACGTGCCCACGGGGAGGACCGCCAGGATGCCGCTGCTGACCGGATTTCGCGCCGTGCAACTCGGCCCCGGCCTCGCCGCCGCCGTGTGCGGCCGGCTGCTGGCGGACGTTGGCGCCGCGGTCAGGCGCATCGGCGCCGATGGGTCCTCGCCGCTGGGTGCATACCTCAACCGCGGCGGCGCCGATGTCCCGCCCGATATCCCATTGGCCGCCGCCGACATGATCATCGCCGAGGGCAGCCCGGAGACGCTGCGCCGCGCCGGGCACGATCCGGCGGCCCTGCGCCAGGCGAACCCGCGGGCGGCGCTCGTGTTGATCGCGCCGTTCGGCCAGGCCGGCCCGCGCGCCGAGGCGCCGGCGACCGACCTGACCCTGTTCTTCGCCAGCGGCATCGCCGCGATGCTGACCGGCCAGGTGGACGACCTGGACGAGCCGCCGATGCGCCCGGCGGGCCAGCAATCGGCGTTCATCGGCGGCCTTGCCGCGGCCTGCGCCGGGATGCACGCGGCTCTGCTGGGCCAGCCCGCCGTGGTCGACGTCTCGATCCAGGAGGCGCTGGCGACGCTGGCGATGACCGAGCTGACCCGCGCCGGCCTGGGCGGGGCAGGCTGGTCCCGCAAGCGGGTCGCCGACGGCAACGGCGCCACGGTCTGCATCCTGCCCGCCAGCGACGGCTATGCCGCCATCTCGCCGCGGGAGGAGCGGCAATGGGCGTCGTGGCTGCGCGCCATGGGCTCGCCGGCGTGGGGCGGCGATCCCCGTTTCGCCACGCTGGCGCAACGGCGGGAGAACTGGGACGCGCTGCACGCGCTGATGGCGGCCTGGAGCCGCGGCCACGGCAAGCAATGGATCGCCGAAACCGCCCAGGCCGCGCACGTGCCCAGTTTTCCGCTGCGGCAGCCGGCGGAACACCTGGATTCCGCCCAGCTTCGGCACCGCGGTTTCTTCCGTGTGGAGACGGTGGCGGGACGCGCCGTCGCGGTGCCGGGATCGCCGTTCGGACTCAGCTTCACGGCCGCGCCGGCGATTCCCGCCGCGGAACCGGCGGCGCCCCTGCCGCTGGCCGGCATCCGCGTGCTGGACTTCAGCTGGGTGATTGCCGGGCCGACCACGACGCGCACTCTGGCGGCGATGGGTGCCGACGTCATCAAGATCGAGGCGCCCGGGCGCGGCGACCCCGGCCGGGCGTCGGAACTGCATACGGTGCTGGGCCAGGCGAAGCGGGCGATCACCCTGGACCTGAAGCAGCCCGAGGCCGTGGCGGTGGCGAAAGCCCTGGCGCGGCGGTCCGATGTGCTGGTGGAGAACTTCGCGACCGGCGTGATGGATCGCCTGGGACTGGGGGCCGAGGCGCTGGCGGCGGTCAATCCGCGGCTGGTCTACGTGTCCGCCTCGGGCCTTGGCCGCACCGGGCCGGAAGCGCAGGCCGTGGCGTATGGCACGCTGCTGCAGTGCTATGCCGGGTTCGCCGGGCTGAACCGGCATCCGGACGTGCCGCCGCGCGTCGGCATGGCGTGGCTCGATCCGATGTGCGGCCTGATGCTGGCCTTCGCCGTCGCGGCCAGCCTGTGGCGGCGCCGCAGCGGCATGGTGGCGCGGGTGGATTTCTCGATGCTGGAAGCGATGCTGTGGACGATGGCGGAGCCGCTGCTGGCGCCCTCGCCGCGATCGGATGCGGTGTATCGCTGCGCCGGCGCCGATGCCTGGATCGCCGTGGACGCGCGGGCCGAGGCCGAGCGGCGGGCGCTTGCCGCCGTGGCCGTGCCCAATGGATCGACGACTGGATCGGCCGCTGGATTGCCCGTCTGGGCGCGCCGGCGCAGTGCCTCGGAGGCGGCGGCGATCCTGGCACAGGCCGGCGTGCCGGCCGCGGCGCTGGCGCGACCGCATGACCTGGTGGCGGATGCGCACCTGCGGGCGCGCGGCTTCTGGGATCCGCACCCGGACGGCGTGACGCCCGGGCTGCCCTGGCAGGCATCGTTCGGCCGCAGGCGCGGGCCCGCGCCGGAGTCCGGCGCCGATACAGATGCCGTTCTGCGGGAGGTCCTGGGCATGACGACAGCGGACGTACTGCATCTGCGGCAGTGCGGCGCGCTGGGATAGGCACGTCGTCGCAGCCGGCGTCGGCCGATCGATACCGGGGCGCCCCGATGATGGCGCCGGCGGCTTTGCCGGATGCCGGAGAGCCCGAAGACGTTTCTCCTGCTATGGAAATACGGTTCCGCAGGGTCATCGCCCCACCGTCATGGCCGGGCGTGTCCCTACGCAATGCACACATCCTGGAAGCGAGTCGGAAATGACCGTAAAATCAAGTGCTTGCCTGGGCGCCGAGAGCGTTCCTCCATCGTCATGGCCCGGCTTGTCCGGGCCACCTGTCGCGGCACAAGTGCTGGAATAGGTGGCCCGGACAAGCCGGGCCACCTATTCCAGCANCCGGGCCACCTGTCGCGGCACAAGTGCTGGAATAGGTGGCCCGGACAAGCCGGGCCATGACGAAAGGGAAACGCAGCGGCGGACCGTTTCCAAGATGTGTGCATCCCGTAGGGCGTGTCCCGGCCATGACGATAGGGCAACGGGCCTCGTCCATTTTCGTCCATCGTGGTGGCCGCGGGCGGGCTGGGGGACTGCTTAAGAATCAGCGTCCGCGGCGGCATCATGCCACCTCGGCGATACATTCCTCTGACGGAATGCAGGCTTTCGCGGCCATCTGCGTACCGGGGCATGCCCGCGCGGCAGCGCCACTATGGTTTCATTCCAAATGGTCTGTTGTCCGGACCGCGGATTCCGAAAGCCTCTTTTTCACGACACCAGCGAGATACTCGAGTTTCACCGGCTTGTTCAGGAACGTCACGCCGAGGCCGGAAGCCTCGGCAGCGAGGTCGTCGCTGATCATGCCGGTTATGAGGATGGTCGGAACGGCGCGTCCGGCCGCCGCCGTCAGTTGACGGTAGACCTTGATGCCGTCGAGGCCCGCCAACACATAATCGAGGATCATCAGGTCGGGCACGCCGTATTCCTGCAGTGCCGCCATCGCCTCCTCGCCGGTCGCGGCGGGTACGACCTGATGGCTGTCCGAGCTCAGGAATTCGCAGATTATTTCACGAACCGTGGGCTCGTCATCGAGCACCAGAAGGTATTTCGCGCCACGCGGCATCGGCCAGGCATTCGACAAGTCCGGATCTTCCTGTCCATTTGCGGTTGATACAGCCAGTCTCGCGTTGTTGTGAGCTTTTATAAGGACGGCAGGCCGTGCGCGCGATATGGGAAATTCCTATATGCCAGCCCGAGTTCACAGCTGAGATAGAATCTGACACGCAACATACCTGCCGGGACGGTGACCTCGCCTTGTGCGCCACGCGCTTCCATGAACAGCTATGGCTGCCGTTCGCAGCGGCCCCGCAGCCCTATCTGCTGCTGTCGCCGAAACTGAAGATCCTGGAGGTCAACCGGCCGTTCATCACCACGAGCCAGACGAGACGGAACGAAATCCTCGGCTGCGCCATGTTCGACGTGTTTCCCGACAATCCGGCGGCCGCCGAATCGGATGGCCCGTTGCTGCTGAGCGCCTCGCTCGGACGCGTGCTCGACCAGGGTCTCCCCGACGACCTGCCCCCCATGCGCTACGATCTGCGCGATCCAGACGGCAGTTTCCAGGCGCGCTGGTGGAAGGTGGTCAACATCCCGGTGTTCGACGAAGGCCGGTTGGTTTCGATCCTGCACCACCCCCTGGATGTGACGTCGCGGGAACGCCGGATCAATGAGGCAATGGCCTTGTGGGCCACGCTTTCGCAGCGGGAACGTGACGTTCTCAGCGGTTTCTCCAGCGGACTGACTACCAAGCAGGTGGCGGCGGAACTCGGCATCAGCGCCAAGACCGTCGAACTCTACCGCCTGCGCCTGTTCGAGAAATGCGGCGTCAATACACTGGGCGCGCTGGTGCGCATCGGCGTGCTGGCAACGCTTTGATGCCAGCGGCGCTGCCCATCGGCCGCCCTCGTTCAGTGGGGCCGCCGGCAGCCTGTTTATACGGTTCCCGGGAAACGGTGTCGGTTTGGGGACTCTTCAGGCCAACACGTCAGGCCAGCGCGGGCCGCGCCAACTGTCGCGGGGAAAACGGCCAGAATTCCCCGGGCTCCGTATTATTTCGCATACGCTGATGCGCCTCTTGGCGACACGCGTACAGGTCACGGACGGCCAGTCCGGCCCCGTCTGAAGGCGAGCGGCTCCACGTCCCGGGCCGCCATCAGCGACTGGCCCATGGCCTGACCCGCCGGCCGAGCCATCCCAGACAGCGCGGGCTGCCGGGCATCCCGCTCCGGTCCACCGGCTGCGCAATCCCGGACCCACGCGCCCGATGCCCCCGGGGCATACCGACGCTGACGGCGCAGGCCTGCCATCCACGCCTTTGCCGCGATCAGCACCGCATGGCGTGGATGGTCCGCCTTCGCGGACCATGACACGGAGAGGACGGTGCCCCATTGGCGTTAAAATAGGGCTGGCTGTTGCCTCCTCGTCATGGCCCGGCTCGTCCGGGCCACCTGTCGCGGCACAGTGCTGGAACAGGTGGCCCGGACAAGCCGGGCCATGACGATGGGGGAACGCTCTCGGCCGTGAGGTAAGCACTTGATTTTACGGTAATTTCTGACTCGTTTCCGGGATGTGTGCATCCCGTAGGGACAAGCCGGGCCATGACGGAATGGCAAGCATCGTGCCGCCGCCACGCTATTTTAACGCCAATGGGACGGTGCCCCATGCCCAATGGCGCAGCAATTCCCTCACAATCCATCAGCCGCCGGTCTTTTCCACGACGTAGCCCTTCTGCGTCATGCACGCCCGGATGGCGGCCCGCACCGCCGGCGGTCCGGTGAACGGCGACATGATCCAGGTCGTCGGCGTGTCGGCATTCCTGAGCCGCACGGTCTCCCGCGACGACGTGCGGCAGGCTTCGAGATCGGCCTTGTACCGATCCGAATTGTGATCGCCCCGGATCGGTGGATCATAAGCAGAGCATCCTGTAAGACCGAGCAGCAGGACAACAGCGGACAGGCAGGCGGCAAGTGATCGCATGACGCCGATTGTAAACGCACGGCAGGCTTGCGCCAGTAGCCAAAACGATGCGTTTTGTTCATCAAGGGTCCGTCGCGGCCCGGTTCGCCGCCGCGGATACCCGAGTCGGTCCAAGATAGAGGATATCACCATGCCATTGTCTTCTCTGGTCACGCCCATCCGGCGCTCGCTGGCACTCACGGCGCTGCTGGGCGTCATCGTGATCGCCGGGCCGCTCGCCCCGGCCCGGGCCGAGACGCCGGCGCAGCCGACCGCGCCGCAGGGCCGGGCCGCGCCGCAGGGCCGGGCGGCGCGGCACGCGGAAACGGTGGAGCAGCGGATCGCCGACCTGCACGCCGCTTTGAAGATCACCCCCGACGAGGAAACCGACTGGCAGGCCGTCGCCCAGGCGATGCGCGACAACGCCGCGGCGCTGCAGAAGCTCGCCACGGACAAGGCCGCCCAGATGCGGCAGGGCAACGTGACGGCGGTCCAGGACATGCAGATCTACCTGCAGTTCGCCCAGGCCCATGTCGATGGACTGAAAAACCTGATCACCACCTTCCAGACACTGTACAAGGCGATGCCCGACCAGCAGAAGAAGCTGGCGGATGACGTCTTCCGTCATTACCGGCAGCGGCACGCCGGGCGGATGTGACCAGGCGGCAGCCCCCGTCGCGGACGCGCATGGACGCGCCGCACGGGGAGACTGCTGCCACGAACACCACCGTGCGGCCCCTGCCGCCGGAATGCCAGCCGGCGATTGCCCGCCGCTCGGTTCGCAGCGTCGTGGGGCCTTCCCGACGATAACCGGGCGGGCCGCGAGGCTCGCCTCACCACTCGCGAATGGCGTGCGCCCCCGTGACGCTATGCGCTCTTGCCGGTGTGCAGCCGCATGCGCATATGGTCCGGCACCTCCTGGCCGGCATCGACGAACGCCTTGCGGATCGCCCCCATCGACGGCCCGAAGATCCCGCTGCGGTTCTCGCTGCACCATTCGCGGGAGGCATGGGTCGTTTCCACGCTGCCCTGGAACCGCGGCATCACCCAGCGGGCGAACTGCTCATAGCTGCGCAGCGTCTGCTCCCGGTTGGCCCATTCATGCGAGCGGAACAGCACGGCCCCGGCGCCGCCGCCGGTGAACCCGAGCAGCCGCTCGATCCCCGCCACGATCGTCTCCGGCGAGCCGACCAGCGTCGATCCCGCGGCCAGTCCCTCGGCCAGGGGGTTCTCGCTGCGCATCGGCGGGCGCCCCAGCGTGTCGCTGAAATAGGACAGGGTCTCGATCCGCTCGCCCTTGCGCACCTCCGCCATCGCCTGCTCGTCCGTTTCGGCGCAATGCATGTTCACTACAAGACGCCAGTCGTCACGTGAGACGGTCTTGCCGTATTTCGCCGCCTCGGCCTCGCACATCCGCCAGTACTCGGCGAGCTTGGCCGAACCGCCCGGCAGCCCGGCGCCCAGCGACAGCATGCCCACGCCGTGCTTCCCCGCCGCCAGGGCGCCGGACGGCGTCGTCGCGCTGGCGACGGCGATCGGGAAGCCGCCCTTGGTGTAGGGCTTCAGGTGCAGCCGCGCGTCGCGCAGCTCGAACCAGTCGGTCTTCAGCGTGACCGGTTCCTTGCAGGCCAGCAGCGCCATGATCGCGCCGAGCGATTCGTCCATCATGCGGCGCTGCGCCTCGGCGTCGATGCCCATCATGTAGGCATCGGAAACCAGCGCGCCCGGGCCGCAGCCCAGCATCGCCCGGCCGCGCGTCATGTGGTCGAGCTGGACGAAGCGTTGCGCCACCAGCAGGGGATGATGGTACGGCAGGCTGGTGACGCCCGAGCCCAGCATGATGCTGCGGGTCCTCTCCGCCGCCACGCCGATGAAGATTTCCGGCGCCGCAATGATCTCCCAGCCGGCGGAGTGGTGCTCGCCGATCCAGGCCTCGTCGTAGCCCAGGTGGTCGAGCCACTGGATCAGTTCGAGATCGCGGCCCAGCGCCAGCGTCGGGTTGTCGCCCACGCGATGGAACGGGGCGAGGAAAATGCCGAAGCGCAGGCCCTCGTGCGTCGCCATGCAAATGTCCTTTTCAAATAGACCGGACGACGGTGGGCGACGGGGGCGGGATGGTCAAGACCGGCCGGTAACCACAGGGAGGCTTATACCGGACGCCTGGAATTCCGACACGTTTCCATCAGCCTCCCGTCGTCATGCCGGGCGCGGGCCCGGTTGGCGTTGAAACAAGCGGGTTGGCGGCACAGTCGTTGCTGCATCGTCATGGCGGGCGAAGGCCCACCATCCATGCCTTCTGCTGATATCGGCACCGCAAGGCTTGGATGGCGTCCCGAAGCCTTTGCCCGGGCTTGTCCCGTAAGCGTTATGGACCCGGCCCTCATTGTCTTGAATGCCAGGCCGCGCTTTGCAACGGGAACAGCCTGCCCGCGTTCGAGCCATTGCGGCCGCAGGCCATCCGAATCCCTTCTCTGCGTGCTCTGCGCCCCGCTCTGCGATCTCTGCGTTGCATCGCGGTGGCCGGGGCGCCACCGGCGTTGATGGTCGGCCGACTCACCGGAAACGCCGCTCTTTGTGGCAGCACCGCATTTTTGCAACGCAGAGACCGCAGAGCGGCGCGCAGAGCACGCAGAGAAGGAATTTGGGGGGCCTGCGGCCGCGATCGCTGCGCGTTGATCACCGCGCCTTGTTCGTCATGCCGGCCCTGCGGCCGCCATGACGAGGGGTGTCGTGGCCGTGCCGGCCTGGCGGAAATTCGGGCGCCTGCTGTCAGGCGTTCGATGACGCGACGGCTTTCCACTCCCCGCCTCGCAAGTTGCGAATCAGTATCACAATACCGGCGCCGATTGCACATCCTTGGCCCGGAACGACCGGCCCGGCCCGTCGCCTTTGCCAGCGTGGCGCCGGACGTGACAATCGGATAACCTTCCACCCGGCCACCGATACGCAGCAGTCCCTTCGCGCGACGTCACAAGGAACCGACCAGGATGGACCCGACCGCCACCCCCAGGGCCGATGACATCATCACCGCCAGGAACGTCGACCTGTCGAGCTGCGACCGCGAACTCATCCAGTACCCGGAGGCGATCCAGCCGCACGGCGTGATGCTCACGGTGGACGAGCAGTCGAACCTGATCCTGCACGCGAGCGCGAATTGTGCCCGCCTGCTCGGCGCCGAGCCGGGCGCAATCATCGGCAAGACCGCCACCAGCGTCCTGGGACGCACCGGGCACGACCTGCTCGGGCCACTGCGGCGCATGAGCCTGGACAGCGGCCCCATCCACCTGGCGCGCGAGTCCTTTGTCGGCTCGGACCGGGGCTTTCACCTGTTCGCCCACCGCTGCGGCGGCCTGATCATCCTGGAACTGGAGATCGCCGCAACAGCAGCGGACGAAGCGCCGACGCGCCTCTATTCCGACCTGCGGGCCGACATCGCCCGGCTGCAGGAGACCAGAAGCCTGGCCGAATTCTTCGATCTCGCCGTGCAGCGGATCCGTGACTTCACCGGCTACGACCGGGTCATGGCCTACCGGTTCGACGAGGACGGCAGCGGCGAGGTCGTCGCCGAATCGAAACGCGACGAACTCGAGACGTATCTCGGGCTGCACTACCCGGCCAGCGACATCCCCGCCCCGGCGCGGCGGCTGTTCTCCCTGAGCTGGGTCCGCCACCTGCCGGATGTGGACTACGTCCCGGTGCCGCTTGTCGGCGCGGGCGGCCCCATGATCACAGGTCCCGTGGACATGAGCTTCGCCAGCCTCCGCAGCGTCTCGGTCATGTACACCGGCTACCTCCGGAACATGGGCGTCCGCTCGTCCATGGTGATGCCGCTGATGAAAGAGGGGCGGCTGTGGGGGCTCATCTCCGCGATGCATCACGCGGGGCCACGCCACATCCCGCACGAAACCCGCATGGCGGCGGAGTTCCTGGCGCACACGCTGTCGCTGCTGATGTCGGCCAAGGAGGATGCCGAAAACTTCGAGCGGGTCCTCGCCATGCGCACCACCACGGATCGGCTGGTCCAGAGCCTCACGGTCGCGCCCGATTTCGCCGCCGCGCTGGGCTCCGCCGAGATCCTTCCGCTCGTGCTGGGCCTCGTCGAGGCCGGCGGCGCGGCGGTCGCTTCCGGCGCGACGATCGCGTTGACTGGGGGCACGCCTTCGGAGCAGGCGGTGCGCGACCTCGTGCAGTGGATCGGCGCGCGCGAGGAGCCGCTGTTCGCGACCGACCGCCTGGCCGCGCTCCATCCGCCCGCCGAGGCCTATGCTGCCGTCGCAAGCGGCGTGCTGGCCGTGCGCATCGCCCCCGGTGGGAACGAATTCCTGCTCTGGTTCCGCCCGGAGCAGGTCGCGGAGGTGACCTGGGCCGGCGACCCGCACAAGCCGGTGGACGTCACCGAAACCGACGGGACCGTGCGGCTGCGGCCAAGGACCTCATTCGCATTGTGGAAGGAGAGCGTGCGCAACCGCTCCACCCGCTGGCAGGAAGACGAAAAGGACGCTGTCCTCAAGCTGCGCCAGGCGATCAACGAGGTTGTCCATGGCCGCAGCGAGAAAATCGACCGGATCAGCCACGAGCTTGAGGCGTCCCGGGCCGAGACGGACAGTTTCGCCCAGGCCGCCTCGTCGGAGCTGAAGGACCAGGTCCGCGGCATCTACCATCTGGCGACCCTGCTCCGCCGGCACCAGGGCGAGGGCCTGGACGAGGAGGGCCGCCGGCAGCTTGCCACCATCCTCAGGATCACCCAGCGCATGGACAGTCTCGCGGACGCCCTGATGCAGCACGCGCGGATCGGGCACACCGCGATGGAGATCGAGACCGTCGATCTCGACGCGGTGGTTGACGAGGCGCTGCAGGCCGTGCGCCCTGTCCTCGGGCCCGATGTCGAGGTGCGCCGGCCAACTCGCCTCGGCACCGCGGCCTGCAACCGCGCGTGGGTCGCCGAGGTTTTCGGCAGCCTGATCGACAACGCCATCCGCTACAACGACAAGCCGGCCCGATGGGTCGAGATTGGCGCCGTGCCGGGACAGCCGGCGCGTTACTACGTGCGCGACAACGGCATCGGCATCGCGGAAGCGGATCGGGAGCTGATTTTCCAGGTGTTCCACCGCCTGCACGAGCACGCGGCATACGGCGGCGGCGCCGGGATCGGCCTTGCCTTCGCGCGCAAGATCGTCGAGCGCCACGGCGGCCGCATGTGGGTCGATTCGACGCCGGGCGAGGGATCGACGTTCTCCTTCACCCTGGCGCCGCAGGCAGGCGGCTGAGTCCGCGGTGATGGTCATGAAGAGGCCGTCTGGCAGTCCCACGGACCCGCAGGCGGCGACCGTCTCTCCTTCGCCATGGCTGGGCGTGTCCCCATACGTATCAGGTTTAGACGACGGCCGGAGAAGGATTTGCCGCCTGGTCCGCTGCCTCACCGTCATGGCCGGGCGTGTCCCTACGGGATGCACACACCTCGGAAACGGTCCGCCGTGGCGTTTCCCTTTCGTCATGGCCCGGCTTGTCCGGGCCATGACGATGGGGGAACGCTCTCGGAGCCCAGGCAAACACTTGATTTTACGGTCATTTCCGACTCGTTTCAGAGATCTGTGCATCCCGTAGGGCGTGTCCCGGCCATCCACCCCCCACCGTCGAAGCGCAGATGGCCGGGGCACGCCCGGCCATGACGGAGAGGCAAGGACCGCTCCTGGATGCCCAAGTACACTTGACCCATCGCAAGGCCGGGCAATGCCAGCCAGCGTAGGCTTTCACCGTCTTGGTAGGTCGGGAACGATCAATGAACCTGGAAAAGGTTGTCTTCGCCTTCGTCATCCTGCTGGCTGCCACGCTGAACTTCGGGTTCGTCTATGGCGGCATCGACAACCCGGCGCATCACCACCTGTGGGAGCTGTTCGCGGCAACGACCGTCAACCTGATCGCCGTCGTCCTGAAGTTCGGCGACCGCACCCACATCGGCGCGGTGCAGCAGGCGGCCAGCCTGGTCGCCCTGTTGCAGTTGTTCGCCGCCGCGCTGGTCTGGTTCTTCATGGCGCCGAAGGACGGCGGCCCGCCAGACGTGGACGCGCTCAGCAGCATCGTTTCGCTCGCCGCCGGAGCGCTGCTCGCCAACGGCGTCTCGGTCGTCATCCTGATCGCCGATACGACCATCCAGAGGCGCTGACGTGCAAAGCGTCTTCCTGATCACGATCCGGCGGCTGCGGGGACCGCTGATCCTGATCATCCTGGTCTTCGCGGTTTCCACGGTCGGCATGGCGCTGATCCCGGGCGTCGATGCCCAGGGCCAGCCGTGGCACATGACGATCTTCCAGGCCTTCTACTTCGTGACCTACACCGCCACGACCATCGGCTTCGGCGAGATCCCGTACGCCTTCACCGACCAGCAGCGGCTGTTCGCCACCCTGATCATCTATTTGCTGGTCATCGGCTGGGCCTATCTGCTCGGCGCGATCCTGAGCCTGACCCAGGACAGGACCTTCCAGCAGGCCCTGGTCGGCGCGCGGTTCCGGCGCGCGGTCGCCGGGCTGCGCGAACCGTTCTATCTCGTGTGCGGCCTTGGCGAGACCGGCGTCACGGTCGTGGGCATGCTGGACAGCCTCGGCTACCGGTTCACCGCCATCGACCGGGACGAGCGGCGCGTGCAGGCGCTGGAAATCGAGGCGCTCTCGCTCGACGCGCCCCTGCTGGCGGCCGACGTGCGCTCGCCCGAGACGCTCTCGATCGCCGGACTGCTGAAACCGGAATGCAAAGCCGTGCTCGCGCTGTGCAGCGACGACGAGACCAACCTTGCCGTCGCCATCACGGCGTGCCTGCTGCGGCCGGGCCTGCCGATCATCGGCCGGGCGGGTTCGCCGGCGGTCGCGGCCTCGATGACGGCCCTCGGCACCTACCGGGTGATCAGCCCGTTCCGCGAGTTCGGCGAGCGCGTCGCGCTGGCGATGCGGGCACCTGACACGTACCGGCTGCTGGCCTGGCTGACCGGCACGCCCGGCTCCTACCTGTCGCCCAGCCGCCCGCCGCGGATGCCGACGCCGCCCGGGCATTGGATCATCTGCGGCTACGGCCGCTACGGCAGCGAGGTCGTGGCGGCGGTGCAACGCGCGGGCTTCAATGCCACGATCATCGACCCGGCCGGCCTGCAGGTCCCCGGGCTGCGCTGCGTGCAGGGACTGGGCACGGGAACGCCGGAACTGCACGAGGCAGGGATCGAAGCCGCATGCGGACTGTTCGGCGGCACCGACGACGACACCACGAACCTCGCGATCGCCATCGCGGCCCGCCGGCTGAACCCGGCTATCTTCATCATCCTGCGGCAGAACCTGCAGTCCAGCGAGATCCTGTTCACCAGGTTCGGGGCCGACATGACGATGGTCACCAGCCAGATCATCGCCACCGAGTGCATCGCCGTCCTGCGCACCCCGCTGCTGGCGGAATTCCTGGATCTGGTCCGCCGCAAGGGCGACCTGTGGGCCTACTCCCTGGTGGAGAGCCTGCGCACTCTCGTCGGCGAGGAAGCGCCGAGCTTCTGGAGCTTCGCCATCGAGCCGGGCGAGGCGCCCGGATTGCTGGATGCCATGGATCGCCTGGATGGGCCGATCCGCGTCGGCGACCTGACCCGCAGCGCGCAGTCCCGCCAGGACCGGATCCCATGCCTGGCGCTGCTGCTCGTGCGCGGCACGCAGACGATCGAACTGCCCGACGACGATGTCGCGGTTGCCGCGAATGACCGGCTGCTGTTCGCGGGGCGGCGGGCCGCCGGCGACAACCAGTCCCTGATGCTGCGGAATGCCAACGCTGCCGCATATGTCCTGGGCAACCGGCGCGAGGCCGAAAGCTGGGTCTGGCGGGCGATCGGGCGGGCAATGGCCCGTTGACCGCGGCGCCTTCTACCGGGCGGATATCGGCCAGTACCGGGAGCGGCGCGATCCCCACGGCAAGGCCGCCGCAAGGCGAAGCCCTGGCCGTTCCACCAGCAGATGATAGGCAACACCGAACGCCGTCCCGGCCGCGGCACAGATGATCAGCGCCGGGACCCAGGCGTGCAGCACCGCCGCGGCACGGATGACAACCGACACCACCGGGTCGTGCACCAGGTAGATCGCGTAGGAGGCATTGCCGAGAAGCAGCAGCCAGCTCACCGGCGCCAAGGGCCGGGACCGTTCCAGCAGCGCCAGCCCGACGATCAGCGGCGCCAGCGCGACGCCGAACCAGACGCGGTGCGCCTCGGGCGTCAGGGTCAGGAACAGGGCGACAAGGGCCGCCAGCGCAAGCATGATCCAGACGGGCCACGAGCGTGGCGGCAGGCGGCGACAGGCCCAGGCGGCCGCCATGCCGGCAATGAATTCCAGGTTCAGCGGCGACAGCAGGTACTGCACGACCGCGATACCGGGCGACCAGCCAAGCGCCGGGGCCGCAAGGATGGCGGCCGCCCACGCCAGCACGAACGCGATGCCGAAGCGGCTGAAATACCGGACGAGGAACAGGCTGTAGAACAGGATCTCGTGGCTCAAGGTCCACGCCACGACCAGGGCCGGCGAACGGTAGGTGGGAAACAGCGTCAGCGATGTGAGGACGCCCCAGTCGTGATTGGCTCTGGAGACCCCCGGAAACAGCAGGTACAAGGCGATCATGCCGAGCGAAACCGGCAGGTACGGCACATAGATTCGTCGCACGCGCCTGCCGGCATAGCGCAGCGCGGCCGCGGGCGTGCGGGCGTCATCCATGTGGGCATGCATGATGATGAAGCCCGATAGAACGAAGAAGAAATCGACGCCGAGGAAGCCTCTCATGGCGACCGCACGCACCATTTGCGGCAGTGGCCCGACGAACGCGGCCGTGGCGATCGCCGCGTGCAGGAACACGACGGCCATGGCCGCCACGGCCCGGCAGTATTGCAGAGTGTTGATCTGCTTATGCATCAACATGGCCCCTCGTCGGGTGGCGCCGGCCGTGCGGGCTCATGCGCCGGGCGTGCGCTGGATTTCCTGGACCGGGCCGTCCGAGACGAAGACCGCCAGGTGCTCGACCCGCTCGATCGGGTGGACCAGCAGCGTGGCTTGGCGGCCGCGCAGCGATGCCTCGCGTTCCGGCAGCCGGACCATGGAGAAGCCGGCGGTCCTCCAGACGTCGTTGGAAATCACCGCCTCGCAATGGAATTCCTTGCACAGCGACTCCAGCCGGGCCGCGGCGTTGGCGGCGTCGCCCAGGGTGGTGAAGGTCCGCATGGCGCCTTCGCCGATGTCGCCGACCACCGCCGAACCGCAATGCACGCCGACGCCGTAACGGATTCTGTCCCCGGTTTGCGCGTGCAGCACGCCGTTCAGCGCCTCGATGTTGCGGCCGATGGCGACCAGGGCGGACAGCGCCTGGAAGCAGGCCTCGCGCGGCTCGGCTTCCAGGCCGAAGGTGGCCATTAGCCCGTCGCCCAGGAAGTGGCTGATGCGCCCGCCGCTGGCAGTCAGCGCCGCGCCGACGCTGGTGACGAAGCGGTCGACGATGAAGACGGCGTCGAACGGCAGCCGCGTCTCGGCCAGGCGGGTGGAATCGCGCATGTCGACGGTCAGCACGACGATGAAGCGTTCCTGCCCCGGCATCGGCCATTCCCGCCGGCGCAGGGCCGTCACCGGCCAGTTCGCCGGCAGCAGCGGCACGACGCTGACGTCCCCCGAGGGACGCGCCTGGCAGGCCAGCCGCACCATCGGCGCCGCGGCGATCCGCCGCAGCACCGCCTGCTCGCCGGTCGACGGCGGCGGAATGCAGGTGGCGCCGACGACGATCCGGACGCGGCAGGTGGAGCAGCGGCCGCGTCCGCCGCAAATGCAGGCATGCGGCACCCTGGCGCTGCGGCTTGCCTCCAGCACGCTGAAGCCCATGGGCACGCGCACCGAGCGGCCGTCGGGATAGGTCACGCGGACCGCCGCGCCGCGCCATTCCCGCAGGGCGCGCACGGCCCGCGCCAGCAGCACGAAGCCCAGCGCCCCCAGCGCCCCCAGCAGGCTGTCGTTGCGCCAGGCGGTCAGTTGCGCGTTGTGCGCCGGCACGCCGACCTGGCCCGGATTGAGGTTGGCGGCGCGCCAGGCGGGATCGTGTGCCAGGGTCAGCATCGTCCGGCCGCCCTGGAAGAAGCCCAGCAGCGCCAGCACCGGCACCAGCACGGCGACGGCGGCCAGCCACGGCATGGCGCGGCTGAACATCGGCTTCAGCCGCAGCCAGTGGAACAGGCCGATGCAGCCGTGGATCCAGGCGACCACCAGCAGCACGGCCTGAACCACCCCGAAGAACCGGCCGGCGACCCAGAAGGAATAGAGTTCCTGGTTGTAGCCTTTCTCGGTACCGTACAGCGCCAGCGAGATGCGGGTGACGAACAGGTGGTTCATCAGCAGGAACGGAATGCTCAGGCCGAGGATCAGCTGCACGACCTCGGTCGCCGTCCAGCCGAAGTGGCGCCGTTCATAGAACGCCCACAGGCCCAGCAGGTAATGCGTGGACAGCGCGCTGTACAGGATGACCGTGCCGACGATGCCCTGCCACAGCCATTTCTGCACGACCAGCCCGGCTTCCATCGCCGGGATGGAGATATTGCCCAGCGAATGGTTCAGCAGGTGCGTGGTGACGTAGAAGAACAGCGTCAGGCCGGTGCACAGCCGCAGATTGCGCACCCAGATGCGCCCGACGTTCGTCGTCATCAGTGCAGCGGCGCCAGCGCCTGCGCGTTCACCACGACCATGCGGCCGCTGTCCTTGGCCAGCACGCCGTCATCCTCCCATTGCCGGATCTGCCGGTTGACCTTCTCGCGTGAGGCGCCGACGAGCGTGCTGAGGTCCTTCTGCGACAGCTTGACCTCGATCCGCGTGCCGGCGCGGACCGGCACGCCGTAGTCGCTGGCCAGCCGCGCCAGCAGCCGCCCCAGGCGGGCCGGCAGGTCGAGCAGCGCCATGTCCTCCAGCGCGGCGTTGGCGCGGCGCAGGCGGCGGGTCAGCAGGGTCATCAGGTGCAGGCACAGGGCGCTGTTGCCGCGCAGCAGGGCCAGGAACTGGCTGCGCTCGATCACCAGCAGGACGCAGTCCTCCTGCGCGGTGACGTCGGCGCTGCACGGCTCGCCATCCAGCAGCGACATCTCGCCCAGAACCTCGCCGGCGCCGAGGACGGTGAGCGTGACTTCCTTGCCGTCTTCGGAAATGACGCTGACGCGGACGCGGCCCGACATGATGACGACCATGCCGCTGCCGGGGTCGCCGCGGCGCAGCACGGCGGTGCCGCGGGTGACGCGGCGGACCGTCGCGCGGGCCAGGATCAGGTCGATGTCGGCCGGCTGCAGCGCCTGGAAGATCTGCGTCCGGGCGAGCGCTGCACGCCGGGCATTAACGTCTATTGTCTTCACGGAATAAACGTCCCCACGGAGATTCGCCGCCCGCGAATTGATGGGTCAAGCCGGGCTGCATGGGAAGCAGGCCCGGTCACAGCTATCGGAAACTTGTAATGCAGGCTTGATGGCAGCGGCAGACGTCTCATCAGGCAAGCGGTGGCAACCGGGGCTTGGTTGACGCGGCCGGCTTCCATTACCGGCAGTTTCTGGCATCAATTTTCCGGGATGACGATCGTTGCGACGTCGTGGTGAGGGCGGCGCGGGAAGTTCCCGGGCGCAGTACGATGCGATCCCGCATCAGTCTGGATGTCGTGTCACGGCCGCGTGAGTGCCTGGGCGAGCATCACGCGGCCAGGGTGGAAACCTCCGGATCAGGCGTTGGTTCGCCGCTCGGCCACCGCCCAGGCCAGTCCGCCCAGGATGATAACCACGGCCGAGACGCCGACCAGGAAAATGAGCGACTGGTTGATCCAGCCAATTCCCGGCACCGCGAGGAACAGCACGATGCCGACGGCGCAGGTCTGCCAGAGCCGCGCCTGAACGCCGGCGACAAAGGTGCCCAGCGCCAGCAGCGTGACCAGGGCGAGCGGATTGGCGTTGGGGTTGAAGGTCAGGCCCTGGACGCCGCTGCTGTAGAGCACGTAGATCGCCACCAGCAGAGCGCACCAGATCAGAATCTGGGACCAGATAAGGTGCATGCGGCTGCCGGCGGTCGCAAAGTTCCGCCAGCCGGCGACGATGCAGACGAGGCCGAAGAACGGCGTCAGGGCAAGCCAGTACAGGATCGGCAGGTGCAGGATTGCCCCCCCAAGCCCCAGAATCAGCATCAGGATATAGGGAAATTCATAGGCGATCGAGCGCCGCAGGGCGGACCGGCGCACCGCGGGCTTGTCGGCCGCAGCGGCAACATACGGCTCGGCCGGCGTCGCCGCCTGGGTCTGCATAAGGCTATCGGACATGGCAAGGCGTCCTTTATCGAAAAGATATCATGGAGCCGCTTCCGTAAAGCTCATCCCTACGAAAATGGCCCAGGGATGGCAAATGCGCATGACACCCGAATGACCGGTAGATGTCATCCGCACAATCTGAGGCTACAGGCTGTAAACGAGGCGTGATAGACTCGGAAATTACTTAGGCTTGCGCAAAACAGGAGGGTCTTCCCGCCAGCCGCCGGGACCGGCTGATCATCATGGCGTGAAGATGTTCCAACCGGTCCGAATAGACCGGATCGAGCCGCCGCCGATGCGCGAACTGTGCCAGCAACCTGTGCGCGATGACGCAGTCCGAGGTCACTTTCCGCTGTCCTGGAGCGCCTGCTTCACTGCACGGGTCCGGTTGCCGTCATGTTCAGTAAGCTCTACGATCAGGCGGCACTTGCTGGAATAATCCGGAATTGCACCTTTCCTGGCCGCGAATGGACCCGCTGCGGGCTGCCGCGGTATTTCGTTATGAAAGATTATCTTTTCCGTGGACTGGCAGCCGGGGGGGCGCCTTAAGGCCAGCGGCAGCACACCGCAGGTAAGTTGGGACGCACAGGCGGCCTGTCTTGATCGTCATGGCCCGGCTTGTCCGCATGGCCGCTAACTTGAAGGGGAACGGTGCGCGGTCGTCACCCTATCGTCATGGCCGGGCGTGTCCCGGCCATCCGCCCCCGACCGTTGAAGCGCGGATGGCCGGGACTGCCGCCCGGCCATGACGGTGAGGGAGAAGCCCTTGCTCCGCCAGTCCGCTTATCCTGATACGTATGGAGCGTGTCCCGGCCATCCGCGCTGCGACGGCGGGGGGTAGATGGCCGGGACACGCCCTACGCAATGCACACATCCTGGAAACGAGTGGGAAATGACCGTAAAATCAAGTGCTTGCCTGGGCGCCAAGAGCGTTCCACCATCGTCATGGCCCGGCTTGTCCGGGCCACCATTCCAGCACTTGTGCCGCGACAGGTGGCCCGGACAAGCCGGGCCATGACAAAAGGGAAACGCCGCGGCGGACCGTTTCCGAGATGTGTGCATTGCGTAGGGACGAGCCCGGCCATGACGGAGAGGCAATGGACCCAGCCCTGCCTCTCGATGTCAGCGCCCATGCGGCTCATACGGGCCACCTGTCATGGCACATGGGCTTGAACAGGTGGCTCGGACGCGGCCACATCGCGGCGGCTTCCGGGAGGAGCGCAACCCATTGCAAATAATGGAAAAGCTGAGGCGAATGTCCCCGGCGGGATTCGAACCCACGGCCCCCAGATTAGGAATCTGGTGCTCTATCCGGCTGAGCTACGGAGACGCGCCACCTCCCTATACCAGACTCCGCCGCCGGTACAAAGCCCCCTGTATCACCCCCGCGCAACCCGCCCCTCGATCGGATACGCCGGATCGTTGTACCCCGGCGTGGACGGATGCCCCGGCGAGACCAGGCGATCGACCAGCGCCTCGTCCGCCGCATCCAGGCGGCAGGACAGCGCGCCCAGGTAGTCCTCCCACTGCGCCTCGGTCCGCGGACCGCCGATGGCCGCGGTGACGAAGCGGTTGTTCAGCACCCAGGCCATCGCGAACTGCCCGGGCGTCACCCCCTTCGCCTGCGCATGATCGGCGATTTCGCGGGCGATGCGCAGGCTTTCCGGCCGCCACTCCGACTCCATCATGCGGCGATCCTGCCTTCCGGCGCGGGTTTCGGCGGGCGGCGCGGAATCGGGCCGGTATTTCCCGGTCAGCACGCCGCGGGCCAGAGGGCTGTACGGCACCACGCCCAACCCGTAGTAGCCGCAGGCCGGCAGGTGCTCGGTTTCCACCTCCCGGTTCAGCAGGTTGTACAGCGGCTGGCTCGCCACCGGGCGGTCGATGCCGGCCTCGTCGCACAGGCGGCAGATCTCGGCCACCCGCCAGCTGCGGTAATTGGACACGCCGAAGTGGCGCAGCTTGCCGGCGCGGACCAGGTCGGCCAGGGCGCGCACCGTCTCGCCCAGCGGAGTCGTGTGGTCCTCCTTGTGCAGGTACAGCACGTCGATCGCCTCCACGCCCAGCCGGCGCAGGCTGGCCTCCACCGCGTGCTGCACATGCCGCCGCGACAGGCCGCGGGCGTTCGGCCCAGGGCCGGTCGGGTTGGCGCATTTCGTCGCCACGATCCACCAGGCGCGGTGCTCGCGGATGGTCCGGCCGACCACCTCCTCGGAGCGTCCGCCGGTATAGGCGTCGGCGGTGTCGATGAAGTTCACGCCCTGGTCCCGGGCGCGATCGACGATGCGCTGCGCCGTCGCCTCGTCCGTGGGGCCGCCGAACATCATCGTGCCCAGGCACAAGGGCGAGACCTTCAGGCCGCTGTGCCCCAATCCGCGATACTCCATCCTCCGCCTCCTTCCGTTCCCCTCGTTCAGCCGCCACACTGGCCGGATGACAGCACCGACCGTCCGGCCATCCCTTGCCGCCCTGTTCCTCAGCTTCGCCGGCATCGGCCTGATGAGCGTCGGCGGCGGCCTGACCGCCTGGACGCGGCGCGAGGTCGTGCAGAAGCGCGGCTGGCTGGACGATCGGCAGTTCCTGTCGGGCTATGCTTTGTCCCAGCTTGTGCCCGGCGCGACCAACGTCAACCTCGCGGTGTTCATTGGCACGCAGATGCGCGGCACCCTCGGCGCCATCGCCTGCTTCTGCGGGCTGACGGCCCTGCCGCTGGTGATCGTGCTGCTGGTTGGGCTTGCCTATCTGCGCGGCCCCGCCGGTGCCGGCGGCGCCTGGCTCGGCACCGCGCTGGCGGGCATGGGCGCGTCGGCCATCGGCCTGAACCTGGGCACCGGCGTCCGCCTGGCGCGCGGCAGCATCAGGGGAGTCGTGCCGGTGCTGATCGCCGCCACCACGGCACTGTCCATCGGACTGCTCGGCTTCACCCTGGCGCATGTCCTGCTGGTGATGCTGCCGATCAGCCTGCTGGCCGCGTGGCTGACCCGGCCATGACGGTGGGGGAACGGACCGGGCGCCAGATCCTTCTCCAACTGTCGCCGTGTCCCGATACGCATGGGGACACGCCCGGCCATGACGATAGAGCGACGACGTCGCGCTGCTCAGGCCGGCTTTTTCGGCTTCGCGGGCGATTTGCGCTTTGGCGCCGCGTCCGGCTTCGCACCCGCCGGTTCCGGCGGACTGCCGGCCGCCTGGGCACCGGCCGCCGGAGCGGCCTGCTTGCGCGGTGCCTTGGGTTTGGCCGCCGGCGGCGCCTCGGCCGCGGCGGTTGCCTCGGCCGCCACCAGCGAACGGGCGCGTTCCCAGAATTCGACGTCGCGCCCGTGTGGCTTGCCTTCGGCTTCCCATAGCTGATAGGCGCGCTCGCGAACACGCTGTTCGTAATCCGGATCGGCGGTCATGGGTTTGGCAAGTGACTGGGAGACAGGCGGATGGACCATGGGACCTCTCGTAACGCTCCGACGCGTCCACAACGGACCGCGACTATTCGTGTTGCACGCCGAGGCCGGAGGCAGCATCCCCCACCTGCGTGATGGCGCAGCCTATGCCGTTGCGGTGATCGGTTGCCAGCGTTGGACCGGATAACGCGAGCACGTTTGGCCGGGGCAGATACCTGATTGCCACAATGAACCCAAACCACGAGTTTTCGAGTGACAGGCTGACCGGCCTCGGCGGCAAGGTGAGGGTGGTGTGCAAAGAAATGGGCGATTCCTTGGGTTGTGCAACACCACCAAGGGAGATCGCCCATGGACCAGG
>NZ_NHRY01000055.1 GCF_002937115.1 Rhodopila globiformis
ACCCAACCGCTCCCTCACCCCCGGCCCCTTCGCGGACCGCCTCGCCGCCTTCCTGATGCCCTACTGGGCCGGCGTCACCAAGGACTACGACCTCGCCCGCGCCGCCATGGAGGCAACCATCGCCTCCTACGGCGCCCAGACCCGCGCCGACCTCTCAACGCCGTCCAGATCATCGCCAACAGCTTCGCCGCGCTCGAAATGCTGGCCCGCGTCAAGATCCAGGAACAGGACCTCTCACCCACCCTGCACCTGCGCTACCGAAGCTGCGCCAACAGCCTCAGCCGCGCCTGCCGCTACGCGCAAAACGCGCTCGACAGGCGCCTGGCCTGCGACTCCCCCGGCGCCCGCAAACCAACCCCGCAACCGGCGGCGGACCCGCCCGCCGACATCTCGGAGGCGGAAGCGGCCGAGATGCTCCGCCGCACCCAGGCGGCGATCGACGCCTGCCGCAACCGCCTCGCCAACGCCCAGCCGCCGACGCGACCGGACGGGACGCTGAACTTCCCCCCGGACCGCTCCCAGCGCCGCAGCGCCAGCGCGCTCATGCAGGCGCTGTCCGCCGGCGGCCCGCCCAAGGCGGCTGTGGGGTCGGCCACCGCGGCGGCCGCGTTCGGACCCTGACGCCCCCGGGCGGCCGATCGCGCGGCGCGGCCGGCGGCAAGCTGGCGCGCCATCCCGGCATCGGCCGCTCGGCCGGCAGCGTCCGCATGGCCCCGGGCGGCCGCGGCCTCCGGCCTCGGCTGCGCCGCCGCCACCGGCGCCAGCCCGTGTTCCCGCGCCGGCTGCGACGGGCGACGCGGACCGCCCCGCCGGCCCGGCCGTCTTCCACCGGGACCGCCGCCATAGTATAAGGCAATGGCCAGGACAGGAGACCGCTGATGGACCGTCCTTACGACGCTCCGCCGGACGAAGCCGCACCACCCATGCCGACCGAGGGGGACCTGCGCGCGGCGATGGCCGAAAGCGCCCAGGACGTCGCCGCCGGGCGTACCGTGCCGCTGGCCGGCGTCCTGGCGGAACTGGACGCCGTGGCAGACCGGATCGAAGCCCGGACTCGCGCCCGCCAGGCGTAATTCGCCCCGGAAGCCCGGCACGGCAGCACAAATGTGTGCGCCGATCCGGGTGACGACGGGATACCGGTGAAATCGCGGCTCCCCACCAGGACCGGGGACATCGTCAAGCCGCGGCGGCGATCCTCGATACGCCGCAACCCGGGCTGCCGGGGTAGCCGCAGCAACAGCACCGCGGTATCAGCCAGACCAAGCCGCTGAACTGCCAGACCCCTCGTGCCACCGGATGATCGGCTGCGTCCTGCGGCCAGTCGCGCCGAGGAAGGGCTCCAGCCAGACCCCGGCATCGACAGCGCAAGAGCGGTCCCCACCCGATTGCGCGCCCGAAACAGGGGATCGCGCACCCGCGCCGAACGTGCGAAGCTGCCCCCAGGGGCCTGACAAACGGCCCCGAGCGACCTAAGTCGCCGTTCTGGTGGACGCATCCGAACGTCAGCCGGTTGCAAGCTGTATGGAGAATTCACCTGTGAGCAAACCCCAGCGGCGTGGTTTCCCCGCAACCTCCGCTCCTGCCGATGTCCTGGCCGCACGGGGCGCCGAGGCGCTGGCGCAGGAGAAATTCAAGGAGGCCGTCGAACTCTTCAAGCAGCTGGTCCGCCAGGACCCGCGGCCCGACTGGAAGGACTCGCTCGCCGACGCCTACTGCGGCCGCGCCCGCGCCATGGCGGCCAAGTCCATGTTCAAGGAAGCCGCGATGGTGCTGGAGAACACCATCGCCCCCGACGGAACCGTGCGCGACTCCCGGCTCTATCTGACGTGCCTGCTGCGCGACGGCCAGCAATCGAAGGCCGCGGCCTATGCCCTACGCTGCCTGGGCAGCGACGCCGCCCCGGCGCCCGACCGGGCCGCGCTCGAGGATATGGCGGCGGCCCTGCTCCTGGCGGTCCCCGAGCTTCCCGCGCTGCCCCAGGGCGCGTCCTCCGAATCGTCCCGCTGGCGCGACCTCGCCGCCGCCGCCCGCGACGCGCTCGCCGCCTGGATCGATGGCGCATCCGCCGAGGCGATCGAGCCGCACCTCAACCGCATCTCGCTCCGCTCCGCCTTCAAGCCGATCCGCCTGCTGCTGAAAGGCCTCACCAGCCTGCCGGTGGACGAGGAGCGGGTGCGCCAGCTGCTGGCGACGATTCCGCCAACCTCGGCGTTCTACCCGTTCCGCCAGGCGGTGGAGGCGGCGGTGTTCCAGGCCGCCGCCCTGGACGCCGCCGGCTGGGAGCGCCTGACCCCCGCCCAGCAGGCCTTCGTCGCCGAAACCCGCGGCCTTCCCGCCGAAACCGCGCAGTTCCTGGCCCGCTCCGCCGAGGCCGCGCAGGCCGGCCCGGGGGCCTTGTTCAGCTTCCTGACCCGGCAGTCCGGCCTGCCCCAGGCCGAGGTCCGCAGCGCCTGCCTGAACCTCCTGCCGCAGATCCCCGATCGGCTGCCGCAGTTCGAACGGCAGTTCGGGCCGCTGCGGGAGCCGGAGCGCATGCGCGTCAAGGCGCTCGCGGCGGAGGCACGTGGCGACTGGGCGGCCGCGGCATGGTCCTGGCAGGACGTCGCCACAAACTTCGCCGGCAGCCCCGCCGATCGGCTGGCCAGGCTGTCGCAGGCGGTGGTGTACCGGCACCTGGCGCATCTCGCCCAGGTGCACGAGGAGGTCGAGGGCGAAAACCCGTTCGAGAATCCCGTCATCTCCTACCTGGAACGCAGCTACGCGGCCGATCCCGACCACATCCCCGCCATCCTGGAGCTGATCGGGCTTTACCGCGCGGAGTCGCGGACCAAGGACTGGCACCGGCTGGCCGACGAGGCGGTCCAGCGCTTCCCCGAGGACAGCCAGATCCTGCTGCAGGCGACCGAGTCCGCGGCGGCGCGCAAGGCCTACAAGAAGGCGGCCGGGTTCGCCCGCCGGCTGTTGCAGATCAACCCGATCAACCCCGGCATTCGCCGCCAGATGATCGAGCTGCAGGTCGCCCAGGCCCGCAAGCAGATGCGCGCGAAGCATCCGGACCTGGCGGCGAAGGAACTGGCCGCGGCGGCCGAATGGGAACGGCCGGACGCCCCCAGCGGGCAGCTGCGCATCGCCCGCGGGCTGGTCGGCCTGCAAACCGGCCCGCGCGAGCAAGCCGAGGCCTGGGTGCGCGAAGGCGTGGCGCTCGCCGGCGGCGGCGTCGCCGGCTGGTTCCGGGCCCGGCTCGAAGGCGAGCTGATGAAGCTCCCCGGCGCCGACCTCGCGTGGCTGCGCAAGGAACTGGACGCGGCGTGCGCGACCCCGCCGGCGAAAGAGGTGGTCATGGCGATCGTCGCGACCCTGGGCCAGCCGGAAGCGCGCGAGAACAAGCGCACGGTCACCGACTTGCTGGCCGGCGTGCGGGTGTGGCTGGAGCAGGGCGCCGCGCTCGACTGGCCGGAGGCGGAATTCCACACCCTGGGCGAGGCGTTTGCCCGCTTCGACGCCTTCCAGTTGCTGTCGGACTACGCCCGGGCCGCCAGCAGGCGCGATCCCACGAATCCGACATGGCGATTCCACGCCATCGTTGCCCGCACCAAGGCCAAGGCGGATCGCCTCACCCCGGCCGAAACGGACGATCTGTTCGCGATGGCCGAGGCCGCTGCCAGGCGGCAGGATTTCCACACCGCCCGGCGGGTCACCCAATATCTGGAGGGCGGAGGCCGCCCCGGCCCGCGCCGCGCAAACCGGGCCACGGCCGCCGCGATGGAGGCAATCGACGCGGAAGATCTGACAGCGGTTCTCCTGTCGATGATGGGCGACATGCCCAAGGCCACCGCCAGGGAATTGCGCGCGCTGGCGAACGATCTCGGCCGCGACGCGGCTGTGGCGGCCATGGTCGCCGAGATGCGCGTCGCCCCGTTGGCGCCGGACATGCCCGAGGCGGTAATGCGCATGCTGAGCGAGGCGCTGGTGGACCAGGCGCTTGCCGGCGACCGCCCGCGGCGGCATGGAAGGGCGCGAAGGAGCCAGTTTTTCGATGCGTGATCCGTTTACCGTGCTCGGCGTGACCGAGGATGCCGGCGACGCCGAGATCCGGCAGCGCTACCTCGCCCTGGTGCGCGACTTCCCGCCCGACCGCGCCCCGGATCGCTTCCGGGAGTACCGGGCGGCGTACGACGCACTCATCGACGAGCGGAAGCGGCTGGAGACCAAGCTGCTGCATACCAACGAAGCCGCACTGTCCCGGCTGACCGCGGTCACCTTGCAGGCCGCTTCGCCCGGCGCGGGACGGGCGGCGAAGCGGACCGTGGCGGCCCTGCTGACCGAGGGTGTCATGCGGACCTTGACGGATTGATGTCCCCGTCGCGGGCGAGGAGACAAGGTGGACGACAACATGAAGCAGGCGCTGCTGAGCCGGTTCAGCGCCTATCTGGACACGGTGGAAGACGAGCCGGAGCCGCCGGAAGACCCGGGTGAAACCACGGACCTGTATTCCGTGTTCGTCGAATTGGCGGGGCTGCGCAGCGAGCTGCGCACCGAATCGCGCCTGGTGAAGGACGCGCTGGACCAGTTCCGCGGCGTGTTCGACCTGCTGCGGACCAGCCAGGCGAGCGTGCAGCAGGAACTCGACCGCGCCCGGGCCGACACGCGGGATCGGGAACGCGCGGCCCTGCGCCCGCTGCTGCTGGACGTCGTCGATCTGCGGGACCGTCTGCTCGCCGCCCTGACCCTGGCCGCCGCCGCCCGCCCCGGCTGGGCCGCCCGGCTGCTGCGCCGGAAGCGGACAGGCGGGCAGGAATGGCAGGACGGCCTGCGCATGATCGTGCGCCGGCTCGACCAAGTTCTGCTCGACCGCGGCATCGTCGCCATGCGCCTGATCGGCCAGCCGTTCGACCCGCGGCGGGCGCGCGTCGTCGCCCTGTCGGCGGACCGGTCCGTGGCCGAGGGAACCATCATCGAAGAGGTCCGCACCGGCTTCCTATGGGATGACCAGGTGTTGCGGACCGCGGAAGTCGTCGTCAGCCGCAGCGGCGACGCGACAGGAGAACGGACATGACGGACGAAATCGTCGGAATCGACCTGGGAACCACCAACTCCGAAATCGCCATCTACCGCAACGGCCGGCCGGACGTGCTGGCCGACGCGCAGGGGCGGGTGATCCTGCCGTCGGTGGTCGGGCTGTCCGAAACCGGGGACCTGCTCGTCGGCGAGGAGGCGCGCAACCAGTTCCTGCTGTATCCGGAACGGACCGTGCGGTCGATCAAGCGGAAGATGGGCAGCGACGCGCGCGTGCACCTGGGCGAGCGCGACTACTCGCCGCAGGAAATCTCCGCCATCATCCTGTCGCGGCTGAAGGAAACCGCGCAGCAGCGGCTCGGCCAGCCGGTCCGCAAGGCGGTGATCACCGTGCCGGCCTACTTCTCCGACGCGCAGCGCCAGGCAACGCGTGAGGCCGGGGAAATCGCCGGTCTGGAGGTGGTGCGGATCATCAACGAACCCACCGCGGCGGCGCTGGTCTACGAGGCAGCGCAGCAGCAGGGCAAGCGCATCCTGGTCTACGACCTGGGCGGCGGCACCTTCGACGTCTCGGTGGTGCGGATCGAGGCGGGGGTGGTCGAGGTCATCTCCAGCCACGGCAACAACCAGCTCGGCGGCGACGATTTCGACCACAAGCTGGTCGAGCATGTGCTCGAGCACCTGAAGCTGAAGCACGAGGTCGACGTCTCGGGCCAGCCGCGGGCCATGGCGCGGATCCTGCGCAGCGCCGAGGCCGCCAAGAAGCAGCTCTCGGATCATCCCTTCGCCCGGATCGCCGAGGAATACCTGACCGAGATCGGCGGCAAGGCAATCAACCTGGACCTGGAAATCAGCCGGGAAGAGTACGAGGAGATGATCACGCCGTTCATCGAGGAGACGCTCGGCGCGATCCACATCGCCCTGGAATCGGCGCACCTGGTGTCCTCGCAGGTCGACGAGATCCTCCTGGTCGGCGGCGCCACCCGGACCCCGCTGATCCGGCGCCGCCTGACCGAGGTATTCGGCAAGGACCCCCGCGGCGAGGTCGATCCCGACCTGTGCGTCGCCATGGGCGCGGCCATCCAGGGGGCCGCGATCGCCGGCACCGAGGTGTCGGCGGTGCTGGTGGACGTCACCCCCTATACCTTCGGCACCAGCGCGCTGGGCGAGCTGAACGGCGAACTCTACCCGTATCAATACGTCCCGATCATCCCCAAGAACACGCCGATACCGGTGCGGCGGAGCGAAGCGTTCTTCACCGTCGTCGACGGCCAGAAGAGCGTCCAGATCCTCATCTACCAGGGCGAGAACCCAGACGCGCTGGAGAACATCAAAATCGGCGAGTTCCGCGTCGACGGCCTGAGCGACGTGCCGGCCGGCAACACCGTGATCATCGACCTGGCCCTGGACCGCGACGGCATCCTGCAGGTGTCGGCGCGCGAGAAGAAGACCGGCCTGGAACGCCGCATCACCATCGACAAGGCGGTGTCGCGCTTCGACCAGGACCAGCTGGACCAGGCACGCGAGCGCATCGGCTCGCTGTTCGAAGGCCGGGAGCAGGATGCCTCGGCCGGTGGCGCCGGTTCGGCGGTCGACGCCCTGCTGGCGAAGGCGAGCGGCAAGCTCGACCAGGCCGGCGAGGAGGACCGGGCGGAGATCATCGACCTGATCGAGACGATCAGGGACGCCAGGGCCAGCGGCGACAGCGCCGCCCTGGAGCAGGGGCAGCGGCAGTTGCAGGACCTGCTGTTCTACCTGGAGACCTGATGCATGGAGCGCTGTCCGGTCTGCCGCGCCGCGCTGAACGGCGCCGAGACCTGCCGCCGGTGCCGGGCCGAGCTGCAGTCGGCGATACGCGCGGAACGCGAGGGGCGGATGCTGGTCGACGCCGCCCTCCATCGCCTCTCGCTTGACGACACCGGCACGGCCGAACGCTTGCTGCGGCGCGCGCTGACGGTTCACGCGACGCCGGAAACCCGGGTCCTGCGCCGGCTTGTGGAAGCGTGGCCGCGGCGAACCGTCCCGTCGTCATGACGGCATCGTGCGGCCGGGCTCTCCATGACTGCGCCACATGCGGCGGTTGTTCGCGGACAGGTCCTTAATTTGACTGTGTCAAAAACTGAGAGATAGTCAATGTTATCAATGGGTTATGGGAGCTCTAGTTTGCGAGAAAACGTCGTAATTTCAATGTGTTAGGCGGAAACTGACACAGTCGAATTAATCATTTGGAAATCATTGATCGCTATGCTGCGCCGATGGCCGATACCCGCATTCGGAATTCACTGACGTTCGCCGTGCAACTGGGATGGCTCGAGTTCCACGATGACGGGAGCGACAGGATCGCCCGCATCCTGCGCTCCAATGCGTTCAGGTTCTACTGCGACCAGCAGGGATTGGCGGTGCTGGCGACCTGCCGTGCCCACGGGATCAAAGGCGTCCCCGACTACATCATCCATGAGGACGTTCACCCGGATCTGCCGCTCGTTCTCAAGCTTTCGCTCGAGGAAGTCGCCCTGGTGCGCGTGTATCACCCTGACGTTCGGGTCTGGTGGGAGGATGACTGCGGCAATACCGGAAGAGCCTGACATGGCGGACGACCGGGCTGCGTGCCTGCGCCGCCCCATGACGGCGCAACGGGCCGGTTGCCGGCTATCCGTCCACGGGTGGCGCCGAAACAGCCCCGGTTTCAATCTTTCGAACGTAACGAAAGGCAGGAAGCCGTGACAACTCGTCCGTCACGGCAACCGGCCTGGGCGAGATGGTTTCCACGGCGACGCGCTGGGACGCTTCGTTGCCGATCCCAACGAACGCTTCGACGTAGAATGCCGGGACTCCCACCCGGGAAAGCTCGTGGCGCACGTCGGCTATGGCGACCTTCACGGCGCTCCGCGCGCGTCCCTGGTTGCGGTAGGCTTCGGGAACCGCGTATCCGATCTGAAAGCACGGCTTCCCGTCGATGCAACCATTGTCTGCAAGCATCACCAGCGTGGTCAGTAGGCCGTCTTCGATCCGCATGTAGGACAATCGGGCCTTGCCGTCCGGATGGTCGATACAACAGAAAAGTTCCTGGTCGACAGTCCCGCGCCGAAGCGGTATCTCGCCACGGGAAAGGGCCTGCTGAAACAACATCAGCGCGTCGTGCGGGTCGATCGTTCTCGCCATTGCCGCCTCCTAGCACGGGGCGGTTGTGATCGGCACCGAAAGAATGTTCCTCGCCTACGGTGCCGCTGGTCGGTGCGTGGATCGGCAGCCTGTCGTCGAGGCGGACGCGGGCACGGCCGAGCGGTTTGAACCTCACCGGAGCGCCCAAGGCCTGGTTCCCATTGTTGCCAAACGCGAGCAGAAGTGGGCCGGAGCGCGCCCGCTCCGGGAAAATGTTTCAACAAAGATACGAAGTGGCAAGTGCATCGTTCCGCTGCACGACTCTTGTGGCCGGATTCTCTGCCGTCGCCCGCGGCGCCCGGCCGGTAGCGGCTGGACGGCGGCGCGGCTTGCCAGGCCTCGCGCCTTGCGTCTGCCAACGTGCCGTGACCCCGCGTACCGGCCCGGCCGCTAATGCCGCAGATGTGATTCCAGTAACGGTCCAGAGCGGGTTGGATCAGGCATGCTCCGTCGCGTAGAGGCAGCCTTACTCGATGTTGCCGAGTGACGACAGTGCGGCACAGATCCACAGCGGATATTGGCACGCCCACGAGGACAGGCAGCCGCGGCGGTCGGTTCGTCGGAAGGAGTTGAAGGTCAGCGTAATGGACGAACTGCGGATCAACGTCATCGACAACCTCGCGCAGATCGAGGCTTTGTGGCGCCGCGCGAGCCGCGAACTGGCCGGCTACGTCTTTCAGTGCTTCGACTGGCTGGTGGTCTGGAATGCGACAGTCGGCATCCCAGAGGGCATTACCCCCGCCCTGGTTCAGGTCAGCAATACCGCGGGACAGACCCTGATGCTCATCCCGCTTGGCATCCGGCGGCTGCACGGATGCCGCGTGCTCGGCTTCCTGGGGGGCGAGGAGTCCGATTACAAGGCGCCGCTGATCGACCGGGCCTTCGCCACTTCCTGCTGCGCTGCGGCGTTCGCTGAACTCTGGGCGATGATCCTGCGCCGGCTGCCGCCCGTCGACATCATCTGGTTTTCGGGGATGCCGGCGACGGTCGCGGGCGCCCCCAACCCCTTCGTCACGCTGCGTGGCGCGGTAAGCGTCGGCTGCGCCCACGCGGCAACGCCGCTGCCAGATAATTTCGAATCATACCGAAAGGCGCACAAGTCGGCCCTGTTCCGCAAAGCGGCGCGTCTCTACCGGAACGGCGCGGGCAACAACCCGGTGCGCCTCGAACGCGTCGCCGATCCCACGGAGATGCTTGGGACGCTCGACCTGACGCTGGCGTGGGGACGCAGACGCTATGGCAACGACTTCATGAGCGCGAGCGTCGAGCGATTTTACCGTCAGATCCTGCGGTCGCGCCTCGATGCCGCCACGCCTTTCGTTGCGCGCCTATGGATCGAGGATGTGGTCGTGGCAACCGAGGTCGGCATGGTGCAGGGCAATCGGTTCTATGGGCTGCTGACGGCCCACGAGTCCGGTCCCTGGGCCCGCCTGTCCCCCGGACGCCTGCTGATGGCGGAGATCGTCAGATGGTGCATCGCCGAAGGGATTGAAACTTTCGATCTTGCCCGCGGTGACGAGCCGTACAAGAAGGATTTTACCGATACCGAAATGTCCCTGCATGCCTACAGCCACGGCCCGAGCCGCAAGGGTTGCATCGTCCTGTTCTGTTACGCAATGATGACGCGCATCTATCGGCAGGCCCTGAAGAACCCACGCCTGCGCACGCACATCGTGGCCCTGAAGGATCGGCTGCTGGCCGTCATCGGCGGGCTCCGGTCAGCATCCGCTTACCGGTAGCCTGGCGCACGGCGCGTCCTGGCAGCGTTTGCGCGTCTGGACCATTCCGCGCCGCGGTGTACCGAGACCGCCGTGCCCGCCCCGCAGCGGTCATCGCCCGGTCTCGCCGATCGGCGATGCGGCTTCTGTTTCTGCATAGCCAGGGCGCGATCCCGGTGTCAGGCTCATGGGCGCATTCAAGACCCGACATCCCGGGGACGGACTCCCGGAGCGGGAGAAGGTATTTTGATATCAAACCTGTTTTCGATGCGGCCGATCGATACGGGCATGGGCGATGCTGGCTGCCGTTGCGCAGTCCGGCCATGAGCGATTCCGGGACGACGAAACACGCGCCGATCGGCGGCCGGTTCGAGGCGCGGGTGACGGCGGACAGCCACATGGCCTGGGTCCGCACGCGTCTCGCCCTTGAGCGTACGATGATGTCCTGGCTGCGAACGGCCGTCTCGCTGATCGGCTTCGGCTTCGCGATCGTGCAATTCTTCGAGCATCTGCAACAGTTTTCCGGCGCCCAACCGGCGCTTCTTCCACGCGGGCCGCTGTATCTGGGACTGGCGCTGATCGCCTGTGGCGTCCTCGCGTTGCTGGTGTCGATCTGGCAATACGTCTGGACCGTTCGCTACATGTGGAACGAAATGTTCGTGCCGATCGCGGGGCTGAAACGGGACGGGATGAAATCGCCGGTTGTCGCGGTTGCCGTTCTGCTCGTCTGCATTGGCCTGTATGCTTTTGCCGCAGTGCTGCTGCGTCTCGTCTAGCTGCCTGCGCCAGAGACTGCGTCTGCCGTGATCTTTCTTCCGCCTTAGCAAGAAAAGGGATAGCGATATGGCTCGATCAGGCAAGCCGAACATCCTCATCCTTTGGGGGGACGACATCGGTTGGTGGAACATCAGCTACAACAACCGTGGCCAGATGGGCTACCGGACCCCTCATATCGACCGCATCGGAAACGAAGGCGCGACCTTCACTGACTATTACGGCCAGCAAAGCTGCACCGCCGGCCGTGCCGCCTTCATCACCGGGCAGAACCCGATCCGCACCGGCCTGACCAAGGTCGGCATGCCCGGCGCCGATGTCGGGCTGCGCGCGGAAGATCCGACCATCGCGGAATTGCTGAAGCCGCTGGGTTACGCCACCGGCCAGTTCGGCAAGAATCATTTCGGCGACAAAGACGAGTTCCTGCCCACAATGCACGGCTTCGACGAATTCTTCGGCAACCTGTACCACCTCAATGCCGAGGAAGAGCCCGAGAGCCCGGACTATCCGAAGGACGCGGCCTTCAGGCAGCGGTTCGGCCCCAGGGGCGTGCTGCACGCCTGGGCGGATGGCAAAGGCGGACAAAGGATCGAGGACACGGGCCCGCTGACGAAGAAGCGCATGGAAACCATCGATGACGAGGTCACCGAACACGCCCTCGGCTTCATTGACAAAGTCCACAAGGAAGGCAAGCCGTTCTTTATGTGGTACAATACCACCGCCATGCACTTCAGGACCCATTGCGCCGAGAAGCACAAGGGCAAGAGCGGGCAGGGCGACTACAACGACGTCATGGTCGCCCACGACGAGAACATCGGACGGATGCTGGCCAAGCTCGACGAACTGGGCATCGCGGACGACACGATCGTGATGTACTCGACCGACAACGGCCCGCACTACAACAGCTGGCCCGATGGCGGGATCACGCCGTTCCGCAGCGAGAAGAACACCAACTGGGAAGGCGGCTGGCGCGTGCCCATCTTCGTGCGCTGGCCAGGCAGGATCAAGCCGGGCACGGTGCTGAACGACATCGCCTCGCACCAGGACTGGCTGCCCACTCTGCTGGCTGCCGCGGGCGATCCGGACATCCCGGCGAAGCTTCTCGAGGGCCATAAGGTTGGAAACAAGACCTTCAAGGTCCACATCGACGGCTTCAACCTGCTGCCCTATCTCACCGGCGAGGCGGAGGAAAGCCCCCGGAAGTCCTTCTTCTACATCAGCGACGACGGCGACATCCTGGCGCTGCGGATGGGGGACTGGAAAGTGGTGCTGATGGAGCAGAGAGCCAAACAGCTGATGTGCTGGTTCGAGCCGTTCGTGAAGCTGCGGGCGCCGAAGATTTTCAACCTGCGGCGTGATCCGTTCGAACGGGCGGACGAGAACTCGAACACATACTGGGACTGGGTGATCGCCCATGCCTACCTGTTGTACGAGATGCAGGCGATCGTCGCGCAGCAGATTGACGGATTCATGAAGTTCCCGCCACGCCAGAAGCCCGCCGCGTTCAACCTGGACGCCGTGCTGCGGCAGATGCAGGACGCATCCGGCAGCGGCTACCATTAGGCGGGGAAGGGGCCGTTGCGGACCCGTTGCATATCGGCAGGGCTGCTTTGCGGCCCTGCCGGGCGCAAGGGGCTTCACAGGTCACGGATTCATCGTGGAGATTGCCATGGGTGAGCAGTCAGCAGCCAAGATCCCACTGCATGAGAGAGCGCTCGACGAATTCAAGGAACTCCTGGTTCTGACCGCCTACCTCTATGTCTGCCTTGGCGCCCTGATGTTGCAGAAGACCGCGGTGCTGCAGGACGCGGGCATCAGCTTCGACATGTGGGGCATCGCCCTCGTGAAGTCGTTGCTTCTTGCCAAGTTCATGCTTGTCGGGCGGGCCCTGCACATTGGCCAGCATCGGTTCCGGAACGAGGCGCTGATCTGGCCTACGCTGTACCAGTCGGTGCTGACCCTGTTGCTGCTGCTGGTCCTGGACACGGCCGAGGAGCTGCTGGTCGGCCTGATCCACAAGCGAGCGCTGGTGGATTCGCTCGCCCATGTCGCGGGCCCAACGCCTTTGCAGGTGGCTGCGAGTTGCCTGATCATGCTGCTGATCCTGATACCGTATTTCGCATTCCAGAACCTTGGCGAGGTGCTGGGTGGCCGCACCCTGGTCCGCTTGTTTCTGGCCGATCGGCGCACGCCGGTGGCGCCGCCCGGCCAGATCTGACATGGCGGCCTGGCGAAGCATTCTCACGATGCCGGGGGCCATTCAACGCGCCGTGCGGGGGATTGTGCCAGGGCACAACGGTGATCCTGCAGCGCCTCACCCCACTTGCTGCCACGGTCCGGGCTGGTCCGTCCGGCGAGCAGAATGAATCCCGGGCGCCGATCCGCGCCGGTTTCGCCCGTGACGACCAGGCTTTCTTCACCCATGGCCGCGCGGGCTTCGGGAAGTCCGGCCAGCAAGCGAAACGGATTGACTCCGGAAAGATCGGCGCTGTCGATCCGCCTGGCGAGATACGGTTCGCCAGCCAGCAGAACCGGAAATGGCGTCCAGTGCGGGCCAATCGCCCTGGCATGGGCGCGCAGCGCAGCCTTCACGGCCGGCTTGATGCAATCGATGTGGATGTGCAACTGATCCTGGGTGCGCCCGTAAACCGAGTTGACCGCCAGGCTGAGTTCATCCCGCCCGAGGACCCGGCCAGCACGCTGGTCGACATAGCGGCGGGCGCGCCAGGCCTCCGCCCAGTAGTTCGACGCATCCGGCGAGAGCAGCACAGGGTCCTCGATCCCGCTGATGCGAGTCGTCGGGACCAGCAGGAAGTGCGTCTGGGCAAAGGGATCAGGGTCCCTGACGATCGCATAGCCGGCGGCGAGATCGACCGCGGTGCAAGGGACCGGACTTGCGAATATCCGCTGATCCGGCACGCAGACATTATGCACCACGTGCCAGAGAGCATTGCGTTCACGCGCGATGCCCTGCGCCATCGATGCGCAGGCGGTCAGCAGAGGCACACATATCATTGCGATCCGCAATACGAATCGTCGCTGCATCAATCCACCTCTGTCCCGGCGCATGATCCGGTCGGTTGTCGCCACTAATATGGCTGCAGTAGGGCGCCACGGCCAACGCCGTCCGATGACGCGACAGGGGGGGCCGACATTGACCCGCCGGCGCCGCAATGCTGTGGTCCGCCACCCACAGCGTCCAGGGTCCCGATGCTCACCACGCGCACCATCCAGACCGCCCCCGGCCTCGCCTTCGACACCTCCGTCGCCGGCCCTGCCGACGGGCCGCTGGTGCTGATGCTGCACGGCTTCGGCGTCTCCCGCTTCCTCTGGTCCGACCAGGTGGAAACGCTGGGGCAGGCGGGCTATCTCGCCGTGGCGCCGAACCAGCGCGGCTATGCCCCCGGCGCCCGGCCCGACCCGGCCGATCACGCCAGCTATCGAGTCCCGCACCTGCTGGCGGACGCGCTGGCGATCGTCGCGGGGCTCGGCCATGGCGACCGCCGCTTCCACCTCGCCGGGCACGACTGGGGCGGCAGCCTGGCCTGGCACCTCGCGGACGCGCATCCCGGCCGCATCGCCTCGCTGACCATCCTGTCCCGCCCGCATCCCCTGGCCTTCAACCGCGCCATCGACCTGCCGGACGGCGAGCAGAAACGCCGCTCGGCCCACCACACGCGGTTCCTCGACCCGCAGGCCGGCCCGGACAACCTCGCCGACGACGCGCGCTGGCTGCGCACTCGCCTGAAGGCCAACGGCGTGCCGGCGGAAAAGATCGAGCAGCACCTGTCCGTCATCGGCAATCCGCCGGCGATGGAGGCGGCGCTCGCCTGGTATCGCGCCCGCGGCGTCCGCCACGACCCGGCGGGGCCGACAAAGGTCCCCACGCTCTACATCTGGGGCGACGCCGACGACGCGGTGGGCCGCGCCGCGGCCGAGGGCACCGGCGATTTCATTGCCGCACCATACCAATTCGAAATCCTGCCGGGCGTCGGCCACTATCCGTCAGACCAGGTCCCCGGCCGCGTCACCGCCCTGATGCTGGCCCACCTTGGCCGCTACCCGGCCTGACCCTCCGCTCAGGCCGAAGCCAGCATCGCCCGGATCTCCGGCAGATGCTCGCGTCCCCAGAAGATTTCGTCTGCAACCACGAAGGTCGGCACGCCGAACACCCCCCGGGCCTCGGCGGCGCGGCTGATCGCCACGGCCTCGTCCCGCAGCGCATCGGCTTCCACGGCGAAGCCGGCGCCGTCCGCGCCCGCCTGCGACAGCACCGCCGCCAGCGCGTTGACGCTTTCAATGTCCAGGTCGCGCTTCCAGAACCGCTCGAACACGGTGTCGTGGTAGCGGCGGAACACGGCGTCGCCGATCCGCTGCGCGTACAGCATCCCGGCGGCGGCCAGCGCGGAATCCCAGATCTTCTGCGTACCAAGGATGGTCAGGCCGCGCTTCCGCGCCTCGCGGCGGCAATCCATGTAGCTGTAGCGCACCCGCCGCCACTGATGGGCGTTGCGGTCCTGTTCCAGCACCGTGCCGGCATTGTCCACCCGGGCCGAGCCCAGGTAGCTCGGGATGTCCAGGATATAGGGCCGCCAGTCGAGCCGCACCGGGCAGTCCCGCTCCAGCTCGTAGGTCGGGTCCTTGGCCAGAAACGCGTAGGGACTCTTGTAGTCCGTATAAGCAACGACCACCTGTGTGCCGGCCATGTGTCCTCCCTGTCCGGTTCGTTACTGGTCCTTCAGAAGATCACCCGTCGCCGCGATCCGTTCCAGCTTCGCCCGGGCGTCGTCCGGAATCCGCACCGGCTTCTGCGCCCCGCGCTCGACGAACACATGCACGAAGTGCCCCTCGGCCGAGGCGACATCCTCATCGTTGCGGAACACACCGATCTCGTACCGAACGGACGACCGGCCGATGCTGGCGACGCGGATGCCGACATGCACCACGTCGGGGAACGCCAGCGAGGCATGGTAGCGGCACGCCACCTCGGCCACCACGCAATGCACCGGCCCTTCCAGCAGGCCGACAACCTGCTCAGTCATTTCATACAGTGTCACTGCGGTATCGAAGTAGGAGAAGTAGTTGACGTTGTTCACATGCGCGAACACGTCGTTGTCCATCCAGCGGGTGGTGATGGTGTGGAACCAGCGGTAGTCGGCGCGTTTCCCGGGCGGGTGGCGAGTCATCGATGCGTCGGTCCTGAACGTTGGCGATGCCGTCTCCATACCCGACCGCCGCGCGAATGGACAGCGACCGCGCCGCCGCCGGATGGTGTCGAGCCATGACGGTCGTGCAGCGGATTGCTGGCGTGCGCGGCTTGCGGAAATGCCGCGTTGTCTGATCAAGTGCTGTCCGGGAAACGCGGGGACGCCATCGGGAAGCGGATGAACAGCCATCAGCACCAGGTTCGGATGCGCGGTTCGGGACCACCTCCGGACAACCGTGATCGCGTCGTGGCCTCGGCCGGAGGACCGGGCGCTGACAGGGCATTCCCCCGCATCGACGGCAGCCGCAGGAGGAAGCAATGGACGCAATCGCCGAACCGATCCGCCTGCCGGCGGATGTCGACGCGCAACCCCTGGTGCGGGCCGCCCTCGCGCTGCAGCCGGTGCTCCGCGGCTGCCACGCGCAGATCGAGCATGAGCAGCGCATGCCGCCGGACCTGCTGGCGCGGCTGCACGCGGCCGGCCTCTACCGGATGGTGGTCCCGTCCTCGCTGGGTGGCATGCAGGCCGATCCGCTGACCTACCTGCGCGCCGTGGAGGTGCTGTCGGAGGCCTGCGGCTCCGTCGGCTGGAACATCGCCAACAACGGCATCGCGCAACTGGTCACCCTGGGCCTGCCCGACGACGGCGTCCGGGAGATCCACGGGCGCGGTCCCGCGGTCGTTGCCGGCACCGCCGTGCAGGGCGGCGGACAGGCGGTGCCGGTCGAGGGTGGCTACCGCGTCAGCGGGCACTGGACCTTCGGCAGCGGCTGCCAGCAGGCCGCTTGGATGCTGGGCAGTTTCCAGATCCTCGACGCCGGCCAGCCGCGCCGTGGTCCGGACGGGCGCCCGCTGTTCTGGCGTGGCCTGTTTCCCCGTGCGGAAGCCGAGATCATCCCGGACAGCTGGGACGTGACCGGGCTGCGCGGCACCGGCAGCCTGGACTGGACGGTGAACGACGTCTTCCTGCCGGAGCGGCGGTGCATGGTTCACGCCGGCGCCCCGCTGGACAACCAGTGGGCGCGCTGGCCCGGCGTCACCTACGCCTTGCCAACGCAGTGTTGGGTCGGCCCGCATCACAGCGCGGTGATCACCGGCATCGCGCGGGCCGGGATCGATGCGCTGATCGCGCTGGCCGGCGAGAAGACGCCGCGCGGCCGGACCGGCATGCTGTGCGAAAACCCCCAGGTGCAGGAGGCTGTCGGGCGGGCCGACGCGATCCTGAACGCCGGCCGCCTGTATCGCAGCGCGACGATCGCCGATCTGTGGAACAGCATTGCGGCCGGCGGGGACACCACGCTGGAGCAGCGCGCCCGCTGCCGATTGGCCTCGACCTATGCCGCCGACAGCGCGCGGGAGGCGATGGACCTTGTGTACCGGCATGGCGGCAGCACCTCGTTCAAGCGCGAGAGCCGTCTGGCCGAATGCTGGCGCGACCTGCATGTCGTGGGGCAGACGGTGACGGTCGCGCCGGAATGGTATCCGATCTGCGGGCGGGTCTACCTAGGCATGGACCCCGGGTCGCGCCTGCGGTAGGGCGGACGCGGGTCGGTCAAGACGGGGCGACGGCGTTCCTTCATTGTCATGGCGGGCGCAGGCCCCATTGGCGTTAAAATAGCGTGGCGGCGGCACGATGCTTGCCATTCCGTCATGGCCCGGCTTGTCCGGGCCACCTGTCGCGGCACAGTGCTGGAATAGGTGGCCCGGACAAGCCGGGCCATGACGAGGAGGCAACAGCCAGCCCTATTTTAACGCCAATGGGGCGCAGGCCCACCATCCACGCCTTACGGTGGTGGTATCGGCAAAAGGCGTGGATGGTGGGCCTGCGCCCACCATGACGGCGCTGCAACGGCCGTGCCCCTGCTCCCCGTGGAGTCAGCGCCTATACGGACAAGCCGGGCCATGACGGTGAGGGCCAGGGCCGCGGCGGCACGGTTGGGTCCAGCACCAGCCGCCGCACACGGGCGGCGCTCAGCTTCCCGGCCGTTCCCGCCGCGCCTGGGCTTCGGTGGTCAACGTGGCGGTCGGTTGCGCATCCAACCGGCGCAGCTTGATCGGTTCGCCGGTATCTTCGCAGTAGCCGTAGGAGCCGTTGTCGATCCGGGCGAGCGCCTGATCGATCTTGTGCAGCGCAGCCTGGGCACGCTCCCGGTTGACGATGTCGAATTCCCGGTCCACCGCGGCACTCGCCTGGTCGGCCTGATCGCCCTCCCGCAGGGCATCATCCGCGCCGGCGGCGGGATTTGCGGCCAGTTCACGCTCGGCGTCCGCGCGCAACTGCAGCAGCTTGCGGCGGAAGTATTCCACCTGCAAAGGGTTCATGAATTCTTCAGCGTCCGACGGCTTGTAGTCGGCGGGCAGGGTCACGGTCATGTTTGGTAGTATAGCAGCCGCGCGTGACATTGAAAAGGGGCCGGAATGAGCGATTGACCGGCCGCGCTGCACGGCTGCCGGTGGCGCGGCGTTCACGATCGAACGGCCTGCCACCGATATGGATTGATCTTGCAGCCGATCACAGCCTAGCGTCCGAAGTATCGCAAAATGCGCATTGTCCAACGGGAGGAATTGCCATGACCGCAGACGCCGGCGGAACCAGCCTTGTCCGCGTTGCCTGCCCGCATGATTGCCCGGATACCTGCGCCATGCTGGTAACGGTCGGCAACGGGCGGGCGTTGGCCGTGCGCGGCGATCCGGATCATCCCTTCACCCGCGGCGGCCTGTGCGTGAAGGTCAACAACTACGAAAAGCGTGTCTACAGCGCCGATCGGCTGCTGTATCCGATGCGGCGGTCGGGGCCCAAGGGCAGCGGCCGGTTCGAACGGATCACCTGGGACCAGGCGCTGGCCACGATAAAGCAGCGATGGTCGAACATCATCGAGGAATCGGGGCCGGCCGCTATCCTGCCGTACAGCTACCTCGGCACCGAGGGAATCCTGAACGGCCTGAATGCCGGGGACGCCTTCTTCAACCGGCTCGGCGCCACGATCAGCGAGCGGACATTCTGCGATTCCGCCTCGTGCACGGCGTATTTCATGACGATCGGCCCGTCCCCGGGCATGGACCCGGAAAGTTTCAAATACTCCAAATACATTATCCTCTGGGCCTGCAACACCATCAGCACCAACCTGCATCACTGGCCGTTCATCGCCGAAGCGCGGCAGAACGGCGCGAAGCTGGTGGTGATCGACCCGGTCAGGACGCGCACCGCGCGTGAGGCCGACTGGCATATTCCGATCCGCCCGGGCACCGACGCGGCGCTCGCCCTGGGCATGATGCACGTCATCATCAACGAGGATCTCGTCGACCGTGACTATGTGGCGCAGTACACGGTCGGCTTCGACGAACTGAAGCAGCGCGCCGGCAGCTACACACCAGAGCTGGTTTCAAGCATAACCGGTATTCCGGCCGACGACATCAGGACCCTGGCGCGCGAGTACGCGACGACTCAGCCCAGCGTCATCCGCATCGGCGTGGCGATCGAGCGCCATGCCGGCGGCGGCCAGACCGTGCGCGCAACGGCCTGCCTGCCGGCGCTGGTCGGCGCCTGGCGGCGCATCGGCGGCGGCATGCTGCAACTGCCGATCTGGGCGTTTCCGGTGAAATGGGAGAACCTGATGCGGCCCGACTGGATCACGTCCGGCACGCGGGTGCTGAACCAGTGGCGCCTGGGGGCGGCCCTGATGCAGGAGGAACCGCTCGATCCACCCATCCGGTCGCTGTTCGTCTACAATTCCAACCCCGTCGTCGTCTCGCCGGAGCAACAGAAGATCGTCAAGGGGCTGGAGCGCGAGGACCTGTTCACTGTCGTCAGCGAGCAGTTCCTGACGGACACGGCACAATACGCCGATATCGTCCTGCCGGCGACGACGCAGCTGGAGCAGTTCGACATCATGTTCTCCTGGGGGCACCTGTACCTGACGCTGAACCAGAAGGCGATCGAACCGCTGGGCGAGGCGGTGCCCAACACCGAGCTGTTCCGGCGGCTTGCGCGGACCATGGGCCTGGACGATCCGCACTGGATCCGCAACGACGAGGACATGGCGCTGGACGCCCTGGACTGGACGCACCCGGCCATGCAGGGGATCACGATGGATTTGCTGAAGCAGAAGGGCTGGGCGCGGCTGGCTGTCGGAACGCCTGAAACCTATCTGCCGCACGCCGAGGGCAACTTCCTGACGCCATCGGGCAAGTGCGAGTTCAAGGCGTCGATGGCGGCGGGCGGCAACTTCGTCCTGCCGCTGTTCCGCCAGGGGTCCAATGAATTCCAGCCGGGCGACCCGGTCGATCCGCTGCCGGCCTATACGCCGTCGCGTGAAAAAGCACCGATGGCGACATCCGGCCGGTATCCGCTCAACGTCATTTCGCCGAAGAGCCACGCCTTCCTGAATTCGTCCTACGGCAACCTGCCGGCCCAGCTTCATCACGCCGGGGAGCAGGTCGTGCTGGTCAACCCGGCCGACGCCCGCGCGCGCAACGTCGGCGACGGCAGCCCGGTGCGGATCTTCAACGACCGCGGCAGCGTCGAGGCCGTGGCGAAGGTGACCGAGGACGTGATGCCGGGGGTGATCGTTGCGCCGATGGGATACTGGCGCAGCCTCAGCCGGGGCGGCGCCACGGTCAACGCGCTCAATCCCGCATCTTATGCGGATTTCGGCCGCGCGCCGGTGTTTTCCGACACGCTGGCCGAAATGGTCGTGGCAGGCGCCGCAATGGCCGCCGAGTAGCACTGGAGAAACGACCCGGCATGGAACGCAGGAACGCAACGGCCGCGGTGATCGGCGCAGGCGACTTCATCGGCGGCGCCATCGCGCGGAAATTCGCCGCCGAGGGCTTCACCGTCTTCGCCGGCCGGCGGAACGGCGAAAAACTGGCGCCGCTGCTGGCGGAAATCGAGGCGACCGGCGGGCGGGCAACCGGCCGTTCGCTCGACGCAAGGAAAGAGCACGACATCACCGCCTTCCTGCAGGAGGCGGAGACGGCGGCGCCGCTGGACGTCTGCATCTTCAACATCGGCGCGAACGTCAACTTCCCGCTGCTGGAAACAACCGAGCGGGTGTTCCGGAAGGTGTGGGAGATGGCGTGCTACTCCGGCTTCCTGGCCGGGCGCGAGGCCGCGCGCCTGATGCTGCCGCGGGGGCGGGGCGCGATCTTCTTCACCGGCGCCACCGCCAGTCTGCGCGGCGGCAGCGGCTATGCCGCCTTCGCCGCCGCGAAATTCGGCCTGCGCGCGGTGGCGCAAAGCGCGGCGCGTGAACTGGGGCCGAAGAACATCCACGTCGCCCACCTGGTCATCGACTCCGGCGTCGATACCGCGTGGGTGCGCGAACGGATCAGGCAGCGCGAGGGGGACGAGGCGCTGAAGAACCTCGATCCGAACCGCCTGATGCGGCCGGAGGCGGTGGCGGAAGCCTACTGGCAGCTCTATCGGCAGCCGCGTGATGCCTGGACGTTCGAGATGGAGATCCGGCCGTTCGGCGAAACGTGGTGACGGGTAGCCCTATTTGCGTAGGGTGTTCTGGCCGAGGGCCACCGCCACTTCCCGGCCTCGTCCACCGGCCTGCATCTGCCGGGCAAGGTCCGGGTCAACCGCCAGCCGCGTGCGGTAGAGGCTGCTCGCCGCCATGACGAGGTCGCCGTCCCGCCCGAGCTGTCGGTCGCCGATTTCCAGAATGCGCAGGTTCGGCCAGGCCTGCGGGCGGAGGCGCAGGATCTCGTCAATGATGCGCGCGCCGGAAACCGCGGGAAGCGCCTGGGCAAGCAGGAGCGCCATCGACGCGGTGGAGCGCGAGATCCCGGCATGGCAGTGCACGAGCAGGTGCGCATCCGTCCGCGGCTCACGCAGCAGGTCGCGTCCGAAGGCGAGAAGTTGCAGGACGTGCGCCTCCTGCGGCGCGGCGGCCCCGGGATGATCCGGCTCGATCACGTCATGGAAGCGCAGTTCGAGCTTCGCGTGCTCGCCGAATGCGCCGAACGCTTCCGGCACAGGCCAGTCCGGGTCGAGAATGGACAGGACATGGCTGACCCGGTTCCGGCAATGGCCGGCCAGTTCCTCGAGGCCGCAGATGCTGGTCCTGAACGGCGCGAAGGTATCTGTTGACGGCATTCGCAAGATCGCGATCCACTGTGCTGTAAACTTTGACGCAGCGCCATGATAACCGCAATGGGAATTCCAGTGGTTAACGTTGCATGAAACATGACTCGATGGCGTTACATTGTGTCATTTGATTTACGGAAAGTAATGTGCGGAGACAACCGCAAGATCGGACGCGTTGGCAAACGGCAGGTGGGTTGAGACGAATGTGCCGGATCGACAGCGACAGCCAATGGCGGCACGGATGCCGTCTATCGGGCGGCAAGGTCACGTCCACGCAGCGCCTGGCTGCGGCGTTGGCGGCCGATCGGCGATGTCGTACTGGCGGAAAATCCGCGGACTTCACCACAGAGTTAGCCAGCCGGCGCGCCGGCACCGCGATGGCCGAAAATGGGCGAAAGGTCCGTTGTCTCTCCGTCATGGCTGGGCGTGTCCCGGCCATCCACCCCCCCGCCGTTCGTGCGCAGATGGCCGGGACACGCCCGGCCATGACGATGAGGAAACGACCTGGCCCCACCCTGCCATTGGCGCCTGTGGGTCCGCATTTTCATAGGAGACACAGAGCCACAGAGATCAGAAGCGCCGCGCCGCCGACGGCTTCGTTGCAATCTCTGTGTCACTGTGTCTCTGTGGTGAACCATCGTCGGCCGCAGCAAGCACCGGCCATGACAGGGACGCACGTCGCTGACCGCGCCGTCATGGGGTCTGGACGGGTACTGCATGAACGCCTTCGTGCCGTTTGGCGCCAACAGGTATCGCAATGAGGCGACCGAGGCAGGCACGAGGCGCCATGACGATGATCATGCGTACGGTCCATGATTGCGGCAGGGCAGTGACGGTGCGCCTTGTCGGTGGTTCGTGCGGTGGACGGAACCGATGAAACGCCAAGACGCCAAGTTCATGGCCAGCGATTTGCCGCCTGCCGCGATCAATGCCATGACAGGCCGGCGGCGCCCGGGGCAAATGTCACAAAATTGGATCGTTGCCGGCGATCAATTCGATGCTATCAGCACCACCGTCCGACGCCGGAGGTGCGCCAGTGGAGTATTCGCGTCATTTCAAGTTCCTGATCTGCGCCCCGGCGTTCAACCCGACGGCCCTGGAAGGCCAGCGCGTCCAGAGCATCGTCGAGGAGATCGAACGCGACGGCTATGCCGTCATTCGCGCCCGCAAGGCCGAGGACGCGGAACTCGTCATCCAGGCCGATGTCGCCGTCGGCTGCGTCCTGCTGGACTGGGGCAAGCGCGGGCCGCAGGGGAAGATGGCCGGCCTCGTCTCGTTGATCCGCAAGCGCGGCCTGGACATGCCGATCATCATCCTGGTACGCCGCCAGCGGCTGGAGGACATCCCGGTCGCCGTCCTGCAGGAGGCCGACGGCTACGTGTTCCTGGCCGAGGAGACGCCGGACTTCATCGCCAAGCACCTGATCAGCCGCCTGAAGGCGTATGCCGAGACGCTGCGCACGCCGTTCTTCGGCGCCCTGGTCGACTATGCCGAGGAAGGCAATCAGCTCTGGACCTGTCCCGGCCACAACGGCGGCGTCTTCTACGCCCGCAGCCCCATCGGCCGCATCTTCGTGCAGCACCTGGGCGAGGCGGTGTTCCGCGACGACCTGGACAATTCCGTGCTCGACCTCGGCGACCTGCTGACGCACGAAGGCCCCGCCCTGGCGGCGCAGAAGGAAGCGGCGAAGATCTTCGGCGCCGAGCGCACCTGGTTCGTGCTGAACGGCACCTCGGCCTCGAACAAGATCGTGCTGCAGGGCCTGGTGTCGCAGGGCGACCTTGTGTTATTCGACAGAAACAACCATAAGGCCGCGCATCACGGCGCGCTGTATCTCGGCGGCGGCATTCCCGTCTTCCTCGAAACCGATCGTAACGTCCAAGGACTGATAGGGCCGATCGACTACGAGGCGCTGGATGAGGAGTCGATCCGCGAGAAGATCCGCAGGCATCCGCTGGTCACCGATCCCGATGCCTGGCGCAGGCCGCGTCCGTTCCGAGTGGCGGTGATCGAGCAGTGCACTTATGACGGCACTATTTACTGCGCAGAAACGATCCTGCGAAAGCTCGGTCCGCTGTGCGAATACATCCTGTTCGACGAGGCCTGGGCCGGCTTCATGAAGTTCCACCCGATCTACCGCGGCCGCTTCGCCATGGGGCTGGAGGGGCTTGGGCCCGACGCGCCCGGCGTGATCGCCACGCAATCGACGCACAAGCAACTGGCAGGCTTCAGCCAGGCCAGCCAGATCCACGTCAGGGACCGCCACATCGAAGGCCAGCGCCGGCGCCTGGAACACCGGCGGCTGAACGAGATGTTCATGATGCACGCCTCGACCTCGCCGTTCTATCCGCTGTTCGCCTCGCTCGACGTCGGCGCGCAGATGATGAAGGGGCGGCAGGGCGAGGTGCTGTGGGACGATACGATCCGGCTCGGCATCGAGCTGCGCAGGAAGATGCGCCACCTCGCCCGCGAGTTCGCCACCAGCGAATCCGATCCCGATCGACAATGGTTTTTCGAGCCGTTCGTGCCCGACCGGGTGGAGCACGACGGCGTCGTCAAGGCGTGGGAGGACGTGCCCACCGACGACCTCGCGGCCGATGCGCGCTACTGGCAACTGTCGCCCGGCGCCGCGTGGCACGGGTTCCGCCATGTCACGAACGGCTATGCGATCACCGATCCCAACAAGCTGACGCTGCTGACGCCGGGCTTCGACCGCGGCAGCGGGCACTACGGCGCGTATGGCATCCCGGCGCCGGTGCTGGCGCAGTACCTGCGGGAAAACCAGATCGTTGCCGAAAAGAACGACCTGAACAGCATCCTGTTCCTGCTGACGCCGGGGGTTGAGTCGAGCAAGGCCGGCACGCTGCTCAGCGCCCTGGTGTTCTTCAAGCGCCTGCACGACGACAACGCGCGGCTGGAGGAGGTGATCCCCGAGTTCGTCCGCCGCCGCCCGGACCGCTACGGCGGCCTGCGGCTGCGCGACCTGTGCCGGGAGATGCATGCCTTCTACCGCGACCACGGCACCAGCGCGCTGCAGCGCGCGCAGTTCCGTCCGCAACATTTCCCGACGCTGGCGATGCGCCCGGACGAGGCGGTTCGGCGGCTGGTCAGGAACGAGGTGGAGTACCGGCCGCTGGACGAACTCGACGGCCAGGTCGCGACCACGCTGTGGGTGGTCTATCCGCCCGGCATCGCAACCATCATCCCGGGCGAGCGCCTGGATGAGCGGGCACGGCCGATGATCGACTACCTGAAGGTCTTCGAGCAGGGATCGAACCTGTTCCCGGGCTTTGAGAACGAGGCGCAGGGCGTCTATCGCGAGAAGCAGCCGGACGGCTCGACGCGGATGTTTACATATGTGACGACAGCGCCCTGATGCTGGGGACGCTGCCCGCCACGCCGATCGGCGGGTCCGCTGAACCGGCGGTGATCAGGCGGAACAGCGCTGCCGGGCTGGCCGCGCCGCCGAAGCCGCCACGACGCTGCGCGCGCGCAACTTACGGCCCGTGCGTCGTGGCGCCGGCGGCGCCCGGCCACGGCCTCAGTTCATCGGCCCGCGGCGGTAGGCCTTGCCGGCGATATAGGCCACGCCTTCCGGGCCAACCTGCTCGGCGTGCATGCAGCCGGCCGGGATTTCGCAATGGTCGCCGGCGCGGAAGGTTTCCGGCTTGCCGTCGCGGATCAGCGTGATTTCTCCGCCCAGGACCATGATCCGGACATCGAAGTCATGCGCATGAGCGTCCCCGGCGTGGTTGGCCTGCTGGCCGCCGTGGATGACCTCGAAACCTTCGCGGCGCAGGTCGCTTTCGAACGCCTCGCGGGTCAGCGGCCCGCCATTCCGCCGGCGGCCTGAAATGTAGGCGACGCCCTCGGCCCCGACGTCTTCGGCGTGCATGCAGCCGGCCGGCACCATGCAGCACTGTCCGGCACGGAGGGTTTCCGGCGCGTTGTCCCGGGTGATGGTGAGTTCGCCGCCGAGCACCATAAGCTTGGCGTCGAAGTCATGGCAGTGATTGCCGACGTGCAGGTTGGGTTTCAGGCTGCTGTTGACGATCCGATAGCCTTCGGCCCGCAATTCGGATTCAAATTCGAGACGATCCATTGACGTTCTCCCGAGTTCTTATCGCCAGCATTGTATTCGGGGGCAGCAGGATAACCGGGGTATTCAAATTCCCCGCGCGGGTCAAGCCGATCGCACGATCGGCGGACGGCTTAAAGCAGGCGGGATATATCGAATTCAGAACAAATTCGGCCGTCTGTCGCGTCCTGGCCGCAGACGCCGTACAGCGGAACGGCCCCTTCCCGCGGGAAGGGGCCGTTCCACCAAGCCAATGGACCGATGATCAGCGCTTGCTGAACTGGAAGCTGCGGCGGGCCTTCGCCTTGCCGTACTTCTTGCGCTCGACCGCGCGGGAGTCACGGGTGAGGAACCCGGCCACCTTCAGGATGCTGCGCAGTTCCGGCTCATAGTACGTCAGCGCGCGGCTGATGCCGTGCCGCACCGCGCCCGCCTGGCCGGACAGGCCGCCGCCGGTCACCGTGCAGTAGACGTCGAACTGGTTGTAGCGGTCCGCCACCAGGAACGGCTGGGTCAGCAGCATGCGCAGCACCGGACGGGCGAAATACTGCACGACCTTCTTGCCGTTGACGGTGATCTCGCCCTTGCCCGGCTTGATCCAGACGCGCGCAGTGGATTCCTTGCGGCGGCCGGTGGCGTAGGAGCGGCCCTGGGCGTCGCGCTTCGGCTCGCGATGAGGCTGGGTGCCGGGGACGGGCGGTGCGGCGGTGCTTTCGGCCTCGGTGGCGGCCTGGCGGGCGGCCAGCGCGTCCTTCAGGTCTGCCAGGGTGCCGGTTGTGGTTCCAGACATCGGTCTCAGCCCCTCTTGTTCTTCGGATTCAGCGCAGCGACATCCAGTGGCTTCGGCTGCTGGCCGTCATGCGGATGCTCGGCCCCGCCATAGACATACAGGTGCTTCATCTGCTTGCGCTGCAGCGGGCCGCGGGTGATCATCCGCTCCACCGCCTTTTCCAGCACCCGCTCGGGGTGTTTCGAGTCCAGCCGCTGGCGGATCGAGCGGCCCTTGATGCCGCCGGGATAGCCGGTGTGGTAGTAGAACACCGACTGTTCCGCCTTGTTGCCGGTGACCTTCACCTTCTCGGCGTTGATCACGATGACATTGTCGCCGCAATCGACGTGCGGGGTGAACTGCGGCTTGTGCTTGCCGCGCAGGCGGTTGGCGATGATGACGGCGAGGCGGCCGAGCACGACGCCGTCGGCATCGATCAGCACCCAGTCCTTCTTCACCTCCGACGGTTTCAGAGAGGCCGTGGTCTTGAGCATGATGGTTATGTCTGTCCGGTGATACAGAAGGCGCGGGTTATGGCGACGCAACCCGCGCCGGTCAAGCGGTTTTCCGCTGTGGTAATATGATACCACAGACCCGGAAGGCGCCGCGGCGGCCGTTTGACTGATTGGTTGGAAAATCTACTCACCAGTTGACATACGCGCCCATCCCGGTATTCATGCCTCCGTCATCAATGAATGCAGGAGCTTTCATGGCCCAGGCGACCACCCCCCAACGCGCGCCCGTTCCCGCCAGCGTCGACGTCGTGATCGTCGGCGCCGGGTTCGGCGGCATGTATATGCTGCACCGGCTGCGCGGCCTGGGCCTGAGCGCGATTGTCTTCGACGTCGCCGCGGGTGTCGGCGGCACCTGGTACTGGAACCGCTACCCCGGCGCCCGCTGCGACGTGGAGAGCATGCAGTATTCCTACTCCTTCGCCGATGCGATCCAGCAGGAGTGGCAGTGGAGCGAGTTGTTCGCCGGCCAGCCGGAGATCCTGCGCTATGCCAACTACGTCGCCGACAGGCTGGACCTGCGGCGCGACATGCGGTTCGAGACGCGGGTGACCGCGGCGGAGTTCGACGAAACGGCCAGCCGCTGGACGGTGCGCACCGACCGCGGCGACGTCGTCTCGGCGCGCTTCTGCATCATGGCGACGGGGTGCCTGTCGGCGGCGCGGATGCCGGATTTCCCGGGCATGGACAGCTTCACCGGCAAGATCTACCACACCGGCCACTGGCCGCATGAGGGCGTCGATTTCACCGGGTTGCGTGTCGGCGTCATCGGCACCGGGTCCTCGGCGATCCAGTCGATCCCGGTGATCGCGGCGCAGGCGAAGCACGTCACGGTGTTCCAGCGCACGCCGAACTTCAGCATTCCCTCGCGCAACGGTCCGATGCCGGAGGCGTATGCCCAGTCGTGGAAGCAGGACTATGCGGCGAAGCGGGCCGAGGCGCGGATGAGCCGCAACGGCATCGTGGCCTATCCGCTCGACCGCTCGGCCATCGAAACGCCGGAGGCGGAACGGCTGGCGATCTACGAGCAGCGCTGGGTCAGTGGCGGCACCACCTTCATGGCGGCGTTCAACGACCTGGCCGTGAACAAGGCCTCGAACGACACGGCGGCGGAGTTCGTCCGCGGCAAGATCCGTGCGATGGTCAAGGACCCCGCCACCGCGGACCTGCTGGCGCCGACCAACCATCCCATCGGCACCAAGCGCATCTGTGTCGATACCGACTACTATACCACCTACAACCGCGAGAACGTTTCGCTGGTGGACGTGCGGCAGCAGCCGATTGAGGCGTTGACGCCGGCGGGCCTGCGTGTCGGCGAGCGGGAGTATGCCTTCGACGCCATCGTCTTCGCCACCGGCTTCGACGCGATGACCGGCGCGCTGACCCGGATGGGCATCGCCGGCCGCGACGGCGAGACTCTGGCGGCGAAGTGGGAGGCCGGGCCGCGTACCTATCTCGGCCTGATGACCGCGGGATTCCCGAACATGTTCATGATCACCGGCCCGGGCAGCCCGTCGGTGCTGAGCAACATGATGGTCTCGATCGAGCAGCACGTGGACTGGATCGCCGACTGCCTGGCTTCCATGCGGAAGCGGGGGCTCGACCTGATCGAGGCGGACCTGGATGCCGAGGACGCCTGGGTGCAGCACGTGAACGACGTGGCCCATACCACGCTGTATCCCGCCGCGGCGTCCTGGTACATGGGCGCCAACATCCCCGGCAAGCCGCGGGTGTTCATGCCGTATATCGGCGGCGTCGGGGCCTACCGGCAGAAATGCGACGCGGTGGCGGCCAACGGCTACGAGGGCTTCATCCTCGGCGAACCGGCGCCCGTGGCCGTGGCGGCCGAGTAGTGCTGGAACTCCGCCCCAACTGCGAGTGCTGCGACCGGGACCTGCCGCCGGACAGCCTGGAGGCGCGGATCTGCTCCTATGAGTGCACGTTCTGCGCCGATTGCGCCGGGGACAGGCTGGGCGGCATCTGCCCGAACTGCGGCGGTGAACTCGTTTGCCGCCCGATCCGGCCGCCGGCCATGCTGGCGAAGCATCCGGCTTCGACGAAGCGGGTGCTGAAGCCGGCGGGGTGCGGGGCGGGAAGGGGCTGAAGCCCGGGCGGAAAGTGGGTGGAAGACCGTTGCTCCTCCGTCATGGCCGGGCGTGTCCCGGCCATCTGCGCTTCGACGGCTGGGGGTGGATGGCCGGGACACGCCCGGCCATGACGATAAAGAGACGACCTTGCCCCTGAGCGCCGTGCCGCCCGGGGAAGGGCAGGGGGGATTCGCGGCCGCGCTTTCAACACGGAGAAAACGAAGAACACACGGAGCACCACGGTGAAAGATTGTATTGCGCTTCGCGCGAAGCGCCCGAAACCGTCCGGCGGGGCCAGTGGAACGACCATGTCGTTACAAAAAAAACTTCGTGGCCCTTCGTGGGTTCTTCGCCTTCCTCCGTGTTGAAAAACAGCTGGTGAAGCAAGCGCCGCCGGCACCTGTCACCCCCCGGCGCCACCGCCCACGATCCCGCCGCCGCGCCTGTTTCCAGCGTAACGACTCAACCCCGCCTATGTCACCGCCGCCGGCGCCGCATTGTAATCCTCATCCGACACATGCTCGAACCACGCCGTGCCCTCGCCCTTGTCGTTCAGTTCCGACATCGCGAGGTGGGCAAACAGCTTGTCCGGCGCGGCGCCATGCCAGTGCCGCACGTTCGGCGGAATGATCACCGTATCGCCGGCGCGGATCTCCTGCGCCGGTTCGCCGTCCCGCTGCACCCGCCCGGCGCCGGACAGGCAGAACAGCGTCTGGCCAACCGGATGGCTGTGCCACGCGGTCCTTGCCCCCGGCGTGAACGACACCACCGAGGCCCGCATCCGCGACGGCGCCGTGCCGGCGACGACCTCGTCGGAAAACACCGTGCCGGTGAAGTTGGCGGCCGGCGCGCGATTGGTCTTCCGGGCGGAAGAACGGAGGATCTTCATGGCGGTTTCCTCATGCATGTTTCCGCCAAGCCTGGAACCGCACGCCCTGGAACGCAAGCCTGTTTCCGATGGCCTGGTCCGGCAACCGTTCTCGATTCGAAGCCAACCTCCGCACCGGGGGGCCGCACCAGGAAGGCCCGGAATGATCGATGGCCGAGGCTTGGAGCATGATTCCTGAATTCTGCAATGCCCGCGGTGAACGATGTCAGGCTGGATCGTGAGGTCTGAGCCTGCTTTGAATCAAACGCGCCATTGGCCGGTGATCCTGTTTGATAAAGCCAATGCGGGATGCTTCGTTCCAACGCTTCCTGTCCCGGGAACCAAGCGCAAGGTCAAAGCCCGCGTTGTCTGCCAACATACGAAGCCAAAACCGCTGCGCCCTCCCGTTGCCGTCGATGAAAGGATGACCTGCGTTGATCTCATTGACATACCGCACGGCCTCGGCGGCAAAATCGCGTTTGCTTCGGCCAACCAAATAACGATCACCCGCAAGCTGCTTGAACAGGTCCTCCATCCAGCCGCTGATATACCCCGGCACCGCAAATGGAACCGATCCTCTGCCAGTCGTATAATTCCGCTCCCGCCCCGCCCATTGATACAGGTCTTGGAAGAGATGGCGATGAATCGCCTTGAATCCCGCATAAGTTCTATAGTGGGCGCGGACCGGAAAGCCTTCAGCGGCACGCTGTTCGGTCAGGCGCCGTTCGGCTGCCTCAAGAAACCCGAGGTCACGTATGCCCAACTTGTTGATATAGACTTCGGTATCCCGATAGAAAGTCCGACTGTAGGCGACACGTTCATTCGCATTTCTTAAGGAACTCACGAGCCTCCCGCTTCAGGAGCCTGGCGCGCCCTGACGTATGCCTTGAGCCTTTCAATCCGCTGACGCGGTGCAACGCCTGACGCTTCCATGTCATCGACAAACCGGTCGATCCCCGCGTCACGGCTTAAGCCTTCGATGTCGGCATCCACCTGCGCCTGTTGCGCCCGCCAAGCGGCATCGGCGGGGTTTTGCGCATGAAGGCGGCCAACGCGCTTAGTGGATCGCGGCATGGGTTGCTCCTTTTGCTCACATCCTATCGGGAATGACGACGCAATCAACACAGCTCAAACCGTAGAGGGTCAAAAACAGCAAGAAGGCCGCGTTGCAAGCGATTTCATCACGTGCTGTGAAAGTCTTGACTTGTGCGCCAGTCCTCATGGGCCAGTCCTCATGGGTTCGTGCCGGGTTCGCCGGGATCACTGAACATCGGGCTTTGTCCCCATTGGCGTTAAAATAGGGCTGGCTGTTGCCTCCTCGTCATGGCCCGGCTTGTCCAGGCCACCTGTCGCGGCACAGTGCTGGAATAGGTGGGCCGGACAAGCCGGGCCATGACGATGGTGGAACGCTCTTGGCGCCCAGGCAAGCACTTGATTTTACGGTCATTTCCGACTCGTTTCCAGGATGTGTGCATTGCGTAGGGACAAGCCGGGCCATGACGGAATGGCAAGCATCGTGCCGCCGCCACGCTATTTTAACGCCAATGGGGCTTTGTCCCACCGGTCATCGGACGCGTCCGCCGGCATCTTATTTGTTTGGCGCGCGGCCGCAGGATGCTCCCCGTTAACAACCCTGCGCGCCGCCCCGCCGGTATCAGCCGCCGATCCTTGCCTCGATGCGGTCCCAGATCGCCTTCTCGATGTGCACGCCGTCGAACCGCGCGATCTCCTGCAACCCCGTCGGCGAGGTCACGTTGATCTCGGTCAGGTAGTCGCCGATGACGTCGATGCCCACGAACACCAGCCCCTGCGCCCGCAATGTCGGCCCGATGGCGGCGCAGATCTCTCGGTCGCGCGCGGTCAGCGCGGACTTCACCGCCCGGCCGCCGACATGCATGTTCGACCGCGCCTCGCCCTCGGCCGGAACCCGGTTCACCGCGCCCATCGGCTCGCCGTCCACCAGGATGATCCGCTTGTCGCCCTGCCGCACCGCCGGCTCATAGCGCTGGAACATCAGCGGCTCGCGGGAGCGGGCGAAGTGCATCTCCAGCAGCGCGGCCAGGTTCTCGTCGTCCGGGCGGATGCGGAACACGCCGGCGCCGCCGTTGCCGAACAGCGGCTTGACGATGATATCCTGGTGCTCCAGCCGGAACGAGCGGATTGCCTCCAGGTCCCAGGTGATCAGCGTCGGCGGCATCAGGTCGGGGAAGTGCGTCACCAGGATCTTTTCCGGCGCGTTGCGCACCGAAGCCGGCTCGTTCACCACCAGCGTGCCGGGCTGGATGTGCTCCAGCATGTGGGTGGCGGTGATGTAGGCCATGTCGAACGGCGGGTCCTGGCGCATCAGCACCACGTCCATGGTGCCCAGGTCGCGCGTCTCCATCGGTCCGAACTGGTAGTGCGCGCCCTGCCGGCGGACCACCTGCACCGCGTGGCCGCGGGCGAACAGCCGCTCCTCGCGGCCGCCGCCGTCGGGGCGGGAGACGCCTTCCTTGAGCGCCATGTGCCGCACCTCGTAGTGCCACAGCGTGTGGCCCCGCGCCTGCGCCTCCAGCATCAGGGCAAAGGTGGAGTCCGCGTCGATGTTGATGCTGTCGATCGGGTCCATCTGGACCGCGACCTTGAGCGGGCGAGCCATGCAACCTCTCCTGTCCGGCCTGTCTGGGGCTGTCCTTAAGGGGTGAACCGGGCCAGGGGAAGAGAGAGCCGGTCAGGCGGCCTGCCGCAGGCGGGGCGCGATCGTCTCCGCCATCGCGCGCAGGCGGTCGCCGACTTTATTCCGGTTGAAGCGGGCGGCGTTGCGGCCGTGCCCCGCCAGGCCCATGCGCCGCGCCAGCGCCGGATCGTCGAACAGGCGCCGCAGCGCCGCGGCGATGGCGGCCGGGTCGTTGACCGGCACCAGGATGCCGGTTTCCTGGTCCGTCACGGTCTCGAGGAAACCATCGATCCGCGTGGCGACCACCGGCAGGCGGAACAGCGACGCCTCCAGCGCGGCAATGCCCAGCGGCTCGATCAGGCTGGGCATGCAGAATACCGACGCGGACTGGTAGAAAGGCGGCATCCGCGTGCGCGGCATGACGCCCGCCACGGCGATGGCGGGCCCGGACACCGCGGGGCGCGCAGCCGACGATGGTCAGCCTGGCGTCCGGATGATCCCGGGAAACCTGGCGGAAGCCTTCCAGCAGCGCCGGGGCGCCCTTGCGCTCCCACTCGACGCCGACGAACAGCACGTGCTTCGCGGCATAGCGCGGGAGGCCGGTCGGGACGTCGCGGGCGTCGACATTGGCGCCGATGTGGATGGTCCTCACCCGGGCCGGATCGCAGCCGTAATGCTCGACCAGCACCCGCTCGACATGGCTGCCGCTGGTGGCGATCGCCTCGGCATGCCGGTACAGGTCCGCCTCATGGCGCAGGTACGTCTCGGAACGGAAATAGCGCCTGTCATAGCCCGCGGCGTCCAGATTGTTCCGCAAGGTGTCGTCCGTGTAGATCATCAGCGGCGGACCGGGGAGGCGCGCGCTGAACAGGCCCTGGGTTTGCAGGACGAAGTCCAGATCGGGGCCAGCGAGGCGTACTGTTCGACCAGCAACTGGTTCAGGCGGCGGAACATGAACGGCGTGCGGAAGAAGAAGGCATGCCGCTCGCCGCGGGTGCGGAACACCGACGGCCCGAACAGCGCGAACTCGGCCAGCAGGTTGTAGAAGAGGCTGAGGTAGCTCCGCTTCACCATGTCCTTGACGTCGGCGACGACAAGATCGTGGCCGGGGACGGTCCGTGTGAGCTGAGCAATGACCGCGTCATTGATGTAGGAGAACCGCCCGAGCTTGGCGAAAAGGATGCGTCTGTTGCGCTGCATCGAGATCCTGTCGGATGGCAGGCCGGGCCGCACGGAACGCCCGTGAAAGAGCAGACCCTGTCATAGCGGCGCATTCGCCAGACGTTGCGATCACGCCTGGTTTATTCCGGACTCCGTCCCCATTTGTCCGCCTGCGGCGCTGCCGGCCTGCTCCTGCATGACCCGTTGGAAATCCGGAAGGCTCCGGGGGCAGATCCCGGACGGAAACACCGCTCTTGCCGCAACGCCATCACATCGCCATGTAAGGTCGTCATGCAGAACCATCTTTCCGCCGCGGCCGATCCGATCGGATGGCACGGCACCACCATCCTGTGCGTCAGGCGGGATGGACACGTGACCATGGCCGGCGACGGCCAGGTCAGCATGGGGCAGACCATCGTCAAGGGGAATGCCCGCAAGGTCCGGCGCATCGGCGCGGGCGGCACGGTCATCGCCGGCTTCGCCGGGGCGACCGCGGATGCCTTCACCCTGCTGGAACGGCTCGAAGCCAAGCTGGAACGCTACCCGAGCCAGCTTGAACGCGCTTGCGTGGAACTGGCGAAGGACTGGCGGACCGACCGCTACCTCCGCCGGCTGGAGGCGCTGATGGCGGTGGCCGACAAGGACCGCAGCTTCACCCTGACCGGCAACGGCGACGTGCTGGAGCCGGAGGACGGCGTCATCGGCATCGGCTCGGGCGGCAACTACGCTCTGGCCGCGGCGCGGGCGCTGATGGCCATGCCCGACCTGTCGGCCGAGGAGATCGCCCGGCGGTCGATGAAGATCGCCGCCGACATCTGCGTCTATACCAACGGCAACATTGTTGTAGAGTCGATCTGATGGACGTTCCCACCTACTCCCCGAGAGAAATCGTCTCGGAGCTCGACCGCTTCATCGTCGGCCAGGACGACGCCAAGCGCGCCGTCGCCATCGCCCTGCGCAACCGCTGGCGCCGCCAGCAATTGCCCGAGGCCATGCGCGAGGAAGTCGTCCCGAAAAACATCCTCATGATCGGCCCCACCGGCTGCGGCAAGACCGAGATCGCCCGCCGCCTGGCCAAGCTGGCGCAGGCGCCGTTCCTGAAGGTGGAGGCGACGAAATTCACCGAGGTCGGCTATGTCGGCCGTGACGTGGAGAGCATCGTCCGCGACCTTGTGGACTCCAGCCTGAACATGCTGCGCGAGTCCAGCCGCAAGAGCGTGCAGGCCAAGGCGCAGACCGCCGCCGAGGAACGGCTGATCAGCGCCCTGGTCGGCGACGAAGCCGCCGCCGACACCCGCTCGAAATTCCGCCGCATGCTGCGCAACGGCGAGTTCGAGCAGAAGGAGATCGAGGTCGCCGTTTCCGATGCTGGCAGCTCGCCCATCGGCCAGCTCGACCTGCCTGGCATGCCGCCGGGGCAGGTGATCAACCTGAACGAGATGATGAAGGGCCTGATGGGCAACCGCCCGATGCAGAAGCGGCGCATGACCGTCGAGACCGCCCGCCGTATCCTGGAAGCCGAGGAGGCCGATCGGCTGCTGGACAACGAGCAGCTGACCAAGGACGCGGTGATGCACGCCGAGAACAACGGCATCGTCTTCCTGGACGAGATCGACAAGATCTGCGCCCGCACGAGTGAGGGCGGCTTCCGCGGCGGCGACGTCAGCCGGGAAGGGGTGCAGCGCGACCTGCTGCCGCTGATCGAGGGCACCACGGTGAACACCAAGTATGGCCTGGTGAAGACCGACCATATCCTGTTCATCGCCTCCGGCGCCTTCCACCTGGCCAAGCCGTCCGACCTGCTGCCGGAGCTGCAAGGGCGGTTGCCGATCCGGGTGGAGCTGTCGCCGCTGTCGCGGGCCGATCTGCGGCGGATTTTGACCGAGCCGGAGCACTCGCTGCTGAAGCAGTACGCGGCGCTGCTGGGCACCGAGAGCCTGACCCTGGACTTCCGCGACGATGCGGTGGACGCGCTGGCCGATCTGGCGGCGGACATCAACGACAGGGTGGAGAATATCGGGGCACGGCGGCTGCATACGGTGCTGGAGCGGCTGCTGGAGGATGTCAGTTTCACCGCGACCGACCGGGCGGGGGAGACGTTCACCATCGATGCCGCCTATGTGGCGGAGAAGGTGGCGCCGCTGGCGCAGAAGGGCGATCTGAGCCGGTTCATCCTGTAGCGCGGGTCCGCTGGAGCGCGAGATACGTGGGCTGTCGCTGCGCGAGCGGCGTGGCCGCGTTCTTGCGGCGTGCGTGGACCGGGAACCTACGGGGTGCACACATCTCGGAAACAAGCCGGAAACGACTGTAAGGGTAAATGTTTGCCCGGCCGCAGGGAGCGTTCCTCCATCGCCACGGCCCGGACAAGCCACATAGCGTGGTCGTCTCCCTATCGTCATGGCCGGGCGTGTCCCGGCCATCTGCGCTTCGGCGGTTGGGGGTAGATGGCCGGGACACGCCCGGCCATGACGGAGAGGCAACGGACCTGATCCGGCCTCCTTATGGTACAGCAGACCGCAGGTCGGTTGGGACACTGAGGCCCCCTGTCCTCATCGTCATGGCCCGGCTCGTCCCTACGGGATGCACAGATCTCGGAAACGGTCCGCCGCGGCGTTTCCCTTTCGTCATGGCCCGGCTTGTCCGGGCCACCTATTCCAGCACTTGTGCCGCGACAGGTGGCCCGGACAAGCCGGGCCATGACGATGAGGGAGCGCCGTCGCCCTGTCTCAATCGACCTGCGGCCTGCTGTAGTTGGGACGGAGGCGGCCTGTCTGCATCGTCATGGCCCGGACGAGCCGGCGCCGGCGGATGGGGGGTTTCGCCCCAGGCCCGTAGCGGCACAGCCTGCGACGTTGCGTTCATCAAGCCGTTTCAGTGTCCGGGGCAGCCGGCTGCCGTGCGCTTCACCGGCGACGCTCGCCATGCCTGCGACGGCCGGGCGGCGGCCGGGCCAGAGCGCCAGCAGGCCGACGAAGAGACGGCGATGTCGTCGGCCTTGACGGTTGCGATGGCGTGAAACGGCGCGATAAACGCAACCTCACAGGCTGTCTGCCCGGCGAATTCACGCGGATCAATTACAATCCGGAGCGTCGCCAGAGCCCCGCTCTATGACCAGGTGTCGTCGGTCCAGCCGGTTTCGTCATATTCCGCCATGCACTGCTCCACCAGCGCCTCCATCCGCGCCATGTCGCCGCCTTTCTGCGCGCTGGTCAGCGCCTGGGACCGGATATCCTCCCAGCCGCCGGCATAGTTGCGTTCATACAGCTCATGCCGCCCGCCGAACTCGGTGCCGACGCAGTCCCACAGCAGCTTCATGATCTTGATCCGCTCTCGGTGGCCGATGCCGTAGGAGCCGCGGACGTACTGCTGCAGATACGGCTCGATCGCCGGATTGGCGAAGTCCCGCGCCGACGACGGCAGGTAGATCAGGCCGGAGGTGACCGTGCGCTCGACGATGTCCTTGATCCGCGGATAGGCGTCCGGCGCGAACACCCGGTACGCCTGGCCGGCCTTCAGGTCCGGCAGCACGGCGTCGCCGATCCAGGGGTTCGGATTGTGCGCCATGGCATTGGACAGCGACCAGAACAGGTTGCGCCAGGCCACCGCCTCGCCCAGCAGCACCTGGTTGCCGCGGGCGTCGTCGCCGCCGGTGCAGCGCAGGGCCTTCGCCAGCAGGCCGACGATGAAGTCCAGCTTGACGGCGAAGCGGGTGCAGCCCTGGAACTGGAAGCCCTGGGTGAAGCCGGAGCGCGGATAGAAGCTCAGCACCCGCGCCGGGTCGCGGTAGATGAACACGTCCTCCCACGGGATGAAGACGTTATCCAGGATGAAGATCGCGTCGTTCTCGTCGAACCGGGACGACAGCGGATAGTCGAACGGGGTGCCGACGCGCCGCGCCGCGTATTCATACGACGCCCGGCAGATCAGCTTCAGGCCGGGCGCGCTGATCGGGACCATGAACATCAGCGACATGTCCAGATCCTCGGTCGCCGTCTTCGAGGACTGGCCCATGAAGTTGTAGTGGGTGAACGCCGCCGAGGTGGCGACGACCTTGGCGCCCGAGACGATGATGCCGCCGTCGACCTCCTTCTGCACGCAGACGAAGACGTCCTTGCTCTGCTCGGCCGGCTTGTGGCGATCGACCGGCGGATTGACGATCGCGTGGTTCATGAACGGCACGGTTTCCTGCGCGCGGCGGTACCAGGCGCGGGCGTTGTCGGCGTAGGGTCCGTAGTAGTCCGGGTTGCCGCCCAGCGTGTTGGAGAACGCCGCCTTGTAGTCCGGCGTGCGGCCCATCCAGCCATAGGTCATGCGCGACCATTCCGCGATCGCCGCCTGCGCGCTGACGAGGTCCTCACGCGATCGCGGCACGCGGAAGAATTTGTGGGTGTAGCCGCCCGAGCCGGTATCGGTCGGGCAGGTCAGCACGTCGTGCCGCTTCGGGTCGTGCAGCGCGTCATACAGCCGGGCGATCGAACGGATGGCATTGCGGAACGCCGGATGCGTGGTCACGTCGGCGACGCGTTCGCCGTCAAAATAGACTTCCCGGCTGTCCCGCAGGCTTTCGATATACTCCGCCCCCGTGTACGGCCGCCGCCGATCGGCGATGACGTCTTCCGGACGCATGGCTCTTGTCCTCCCGTTTGTTGGACGGGACGATAGCGCGGGCGGCGTGGATCAGGCCAGCGCGGCGGCCGATGCGGGTTTCAGGGCGGGTTTCAGGCCGCGTGCCCGGCAAGCCGCTGGGCGGCGGACGCTGTCTCCCGCGCCAGCGGCCGGACCAGCAGCAGCGCGGCGCCGCCCGTGGCGGCCATCGCCAGGAACGCCAGCCCGCCGAACCGCGCATACAGCCAGCCGCACAGAATCGTCATCAACCCCGTCGGCGCGCCGTAGCCCAGCGCCGAGTGCAGCGCCTGCGCCGTCGCCGCCCGCTCGGGCGGCACATAGCGGCTGAGCAGCGGCATCGCCGACAGGTGCTGCATGGCGAAGGTCGCCGCATGCAGGATCTGCACGACGGCCAGCACCGGCAGCGGCGGCGCGCAGGCCGTGACACTCCAGCGCACGATCGAGGCGGCGGCGGCGCAGGCGGTCAGGCCGGGCGGGCCGAGGCGCTCGACCAGCCGGCGGCCGCGGGCGAACAGCAGGATCTCGGCGACGATGCCCTCGGCGATCAGCAGGCCGATGACGGTGTCGCTGATGCCCTGCGAGCGCCACAGCAGGGCGGCGAAGCCGTAATAGGCGGCGTGCGCGCCCTGGATCAGCGCGGTGCCGGCGACGGCGAGACGGAAGGCCGGGTTACGGACCAGCATCAGCCCGGCGAGCGGCCGTGGCGGCGCCGGCAGCGTCGCGGCCTCGGGCAGCACCAACCCGAGCATCGAAGCGGCCCCATAGCCGGCCGCCTGCAGCCAAGGCACCAGCCACGACCCCGCCCGGCCCACCAGCCAGCCGGTCATCGCGGTCGCGACCATGAAGGTCGCCGAGCCGACCGCCCGCACAGGGCCGTATTCGAGGCGTCCTTCGCGGGCCAGGGCCAGCGCCAGCGAATCCGACAGCGGGCCGATGGCGCTGGTCGCGATGCCCTGCGCCGCGACGACCAGCAGCAGCGGCAGGAAGCCGGAGGCGGCGACGAGCGACACGGTCAGGCCCGACGCGGCGGCGCCGGCGAGCACCAGCACCGGCCGCCGCCGCCCCAGCGCATCGGCCGCACTGCCCCAGGCGGGACCGGTCAGCACGCGCAGCAGCGCCGCCGCGCCCAGCATCTGGCCGATCTCCCCCGCCGACAGCCCCCGATCGGCGAACCACAGTGGCAGGAAGGCCGCGATCGCATTGGCGGCGAAATACGCGCCCAGGAACGCGGCGACCCGCGTGGCCGCCGGCATGGCGGGGGTCAGGCGGCGCGCTGCAATGCCGCGACTTCCCGCACCTTGCGCGCCATCGCCGCGATGCCGTTGCCGCGGTTGGTGGACAGCGCCTCCAGCAGGCCGAGGTCCTTCAGGAACACCGGGTCGGTGGCCAGGATCTCCGCCGGCGAACGGCCGGAATAGACCCGCAGCAGCAGCGCGATCAGGCCGGAGACGATGGCCGCGTCGGACACGCCGGCGAAATACACGGCGCCGTCGCGCAGCACCGCCTCCATCCAGACGCGGCTCTGGCAGCCGGGGACGCGGTGGGCATCGTCCGCCCATTGGTCCGGGAACGGCGGCAGCTTGCGGCCCATGCCGATGATGAACTCGTAGCGCTCCATCCAGTCGTCGAACAGGGACAGCTCGTCGCCGATGGCCTCGATGGCGGCGGCGGCGGTGGGTTCTTCCGGATGGACGAAGGGATCGGTCATGGCTGGGATGTGCTGACGGGCACGGCCGGCGTCAAGCAGGGAATGCAACGCGCGAGGGCGAGGCTGCTTGTCGGGCATGGCATGTCAGGCAGCGGCGGTGTTCAGGCGGACCCAGGCGATGAACTCGCCGTCCGGCAGTTCGCCCGCCGCCATGGCGAGCATGACGACGACCGCCTCGGCATCGCCGGCGCTGAACCGGCAGCCGTTGAGCCGCAGGAGGACTTCCAGCGCGACATAGGCGGTGCGCTTGTTGCCATCGACAAAGGGGTGGTTCTGCGCGATCGCCAGTGCATAAACCGCCGCCAGTTCGGCAATATCGGGATCGCCATACCCGGCCCGGTTCAGCGGCCTTGCCAGCGCGCTGTCCAGCAGTCCGGGATCACGGAGGCCGATGGAACCCCCGTGTTCCGCCAGTTGCTCGTCGTGAATGGCGAGGATGAGCTGCGGCGACAGCCAGACGGTCACTTCGCCAGTTCGCGCAGCACCGCCCGGCGTTCCTTCATCACCTGGCGCGCGACATCCATCTGCGCCGCGAACTCAGGATCCGCCACGGTCAGCCGGACGCCATCCGGCTGATCGACGGCATAGATCGTGTCGCCCTTGACCAGGCCGAGGCGGACGATCATCTCCCGCGGCAGGATCACGCCCATGGAATTCCCGATCTGTGTCAGCTTCAACGCCTGCATGATAGGCCCTCCTGGCCTTGCGAGGTGTTATAACACAGGTTACACCACAAGGCCAGCCTGGGAGCGATCTGGCTGGACGATCGCGCCGCACCGGCGTTGGCCGGCCGTGCGTGCGCAGGGGCGCCACTGTGGCCCGTCCCTGGTGCGTTCACACATGGCGGAGACAGGCCAGGCCGCCGTTGGCCGGATACTGCGCGGGTGCCTTCGTGCTGATCGGGCACCCGGTGCGCCTTACAATGCGATGATCGAGGCAGGCATGATGGGGCCTGAGGTCGTTCGTTCGCATGATCTGTGAATGCCGTGAGGCGGTGATGGGTGCGCCCCGCCAGTGGGTCATGCGGTGGATGGTGTTGATAAAGCGCCAAGACCCCAGGTTCATGGCCATCAAGTCGCGGCCTGCCGCGATCAAGGCCATGACAGGCGACCGCCCCACGCCGGACGGTGACCTGTGCCCCGGTATCTTGGCGTCTTGGCGTCTTACAGCAGACGCAGGTCGGTTGGGACGCACAGGTGGCCTGTCCTCATCGTCATGGCCCGGCTTGTCCGGGCCACCTATTCCAGCACGTGTGCCGCGACAGGTGGCCCGGACAAGCCGGGCCATGACGATGCGGGTGCGCCGTCGCCCTGTCCCAACCGGCCTGCGGTCTGCTGTAGCGTTGAACAGGAACCGTGCAACCGCGCCGGGCGGTGGCGGGTGCGCCACGCCGATGGTTCGTGCGGTAGATGGCGTCGATGAAACGCCAGGATGCCACGTTCAGGGAAAGCCCACCATCCACGCCTTTTCCGATGCCGGCACCGCAAGGCGTGCGTGCCGGCGTGGAGCTTGTGCCCAGGCTTGTCCCGGGCAGGCGCCATGACGACGGGGCGGTGGCGCCGCTTGCGCCCCTGGATGGAATCCAATCCTGACACCAATGCGGCTGACGCAGGCCATCATCGCCCATCGGGCGCTGCTTTGATTCAGCCCCGGATTTCCTCGACAGACGCACGATCCGGTACCGACGATGCCTGGTCTCCTTGACTGGATACGCTCCTGCTCAGGCAGGACTGCGCCAACAGCGGAAGCCGCTGGGGCGGTTGCCTGCACAAGCGAGGATGCGCGTCCAGCCGGGCGCTTATTTCGGCGTGCCGCCGATCTCCACTTGCTGGCCCTTGGCGATGGATCCCAGGTACGCGGTGATCGCGATCAGGTCGGGACTGCCGAGTTCGGGTGGGGTGCCCTCCAGCGCGCCCTTGATGCAGCCCTGCACCTGGCCTTCCAGCGTGACGACCCGGCCGGCGCCCCGGCTGAAGCGGGGGAAAATCGCGGCGGCGTTGACCAGGCTGGGCAATTTGCGGTCGTTGAACTGGCCTGGCGCCTTGCCGCCGTCCAGATGGCAGCTCTCGCAGGTGCGCCCGTTGCCGCCGAAGGTCGCGGTGGCGAACAGGTGGGCGCCGGTGGCCACGGCCGTGTCCAGCGGCGTTTCGGCGGCATTGGCGTACTGGGCGGCGGACAGAAACAGAGCGGCGCCGAACGTGGTGGCGACCAGGATGCGGATTGGCAGCATAGGATTCCCCCTCAAAGGCCGTTTTCGTGCCTGGGATGGCAGTGTAGTCCAACCAAGGGGCCTAGGGAATTCGATTCGGGTTCCACAAGGAGATAGGTCGCGCCGGCGCGTGATCGGCTTCTTCCGGGCGACAGTCTTGCCGGCGTGACAAGGATTGTAGGGCTCGGGCATGTCCCGTTGCCCGGTTTCCGCCGGAAAGATGAACCGGAAGGTGCGCACGGACCGTCCCTGGCGCATTCCCTGGCGCCGCTACAGCAGACCGCAGGTTGGTTGAGACACGGCGACGGCGCACCTCACTCGTCATGGCCCGGCTTGTCCGGGCCACCTATTCCAGCACGTGTGCCGCGACAGGTGGCCCGGACAAGCCGGGCCATGACGATGAAGACAGGCCATCTGCGTCCCAACTAACCTGCGGTCTGCTGTATTTTAACGCCTATGGGGCTTGCGCCCGACATGACGACGAGCCGATGCGTCATCCCGGCCTCGCGCAAGCGTGCACGGGCAGCCGATCGGCGGGGCGATCCCGCTTTGGGAGGCCGCGTTAGAGCGGTATCGGCCCATACCGGGAACGATCCCGGACGGGTGGAACCGGCGCACGCCCGTCCTGGACGACCGTGCGGCGGTGCCCCGACGGAAACATCGGCCCAGCCAGGGAGACGACCGACGAGAGCGTGACATTGACGGGGCCGGCAGCGCCAGGGCGCAGAACCCGCGGCCAGGCCACGACACGACCGGCTGCATGGGCCCGGACCGCCAGCCATCAAGGGGAGGACAAGATGCGCGTTGTGCCAACACGGACCCATGCGGTCCTGGATTATGTTCTCGGCGTTGCCATCATCGCTTTTCCCTATATCGGTCATTTCGATCAGCACGGCGCGCTGGAATGGGGGCCGGTCCTGCTTGGCGGCGGGCTGATCCTGTACAGCCTGTTCACAAACTACGAATACAGTTTCGCCTCGCTGATCCCGCTCAAGGTTCATCTGGGGCTTGACCTGGGCGGTGGCATCCTACTGATCGTCGTGGCCCTGCTCTGGGGGCCGCCGCCAGCCGCCTGGGGCACCCTGCTCGTGCTGGGGCTGATCGAAATCGGCGTCAGCCTGGTGACCCGGACGGTCAGCAGCGATGGACCGGGGCTCGCCAGCCCCGCCATCCGGGACGCGACGCGGCGCAGCAGGATCGGCATGCCGGAAGCGCCGGGGCCGAAGACCGCCGACGGACGGCCGGATTATCCCGTGCCGCCCGGCGGGCCGGCGACCGTCGAGCAGTTGCGCGGGCAGATCGACAGCGGCCGGACCCGCGACAAGATCGCCGTCACCGATCCGGCCGCCGCGCCCCTGGGCAGCGACGACGAGGCGGCCCAGCCGCATGACGAGGAAGGGCTCGCGGTGGCGCGGCGCCAGTCGGGACAGAGGTGACCGTCGAGCGAGGCTACAGCGGACCGCAGGTTCGTCGGGCGGCAGAGGCGGCCTGTCTTCATAGTCATGGCCCGATTTGGCCGCACAGGCGCTGATTGAGAGAAAGCCCGGTCCGTTCCTATATAGTGATGGAATGGCGTGTCCCGGCCATCTGCGCACGAACCCCGCGGGGTAGATGGCCGGGACACGGGCTGCCGCATGCACAGATCTCGGAAACGATGCCTCACCAGCGGCGAGCGAGGGCATGATAATGCACTCATCCGCCCGCCCGGACGGCGCTTTGTACCCCGGTATCTTGGCGTTGAACAGGAACCGTGCCGCCGCACCAGGCGGTGACGGGTGCGCCCGGTCGGTGGTTCGCGGGGTGGATAGCACCGATAAAACGCCAAGACGCCAAGTTCATGGCAGCCAACCCGCTGCCTGCCGCAACCAAGGGCATGACAGGCGGCCGCGCGCGTCCGGGCCATGACGATGGGGCGACGACCGCGCACTGTTCCCCTTTAGCCGGCTGCGGAAAAAGCGGGTTAGCGCGCAATATTCGTCCATGAGGCAGCGTTGCCCGGGAACATTATGTTTTGCCGGGCTGCCACGGGGTCTTGGAATTGCGTCGCGGGAGTTCGTTTCAGGCATTTTCCGCAGCCTGTTAAGTCAGCGCCTGTGCGGACATGCCGGCCCATCCCGGGATGGGCCGCGATACCGCGATCCGGCTACGCCGGGACACGGACCTTGGTTGCCACCGGCCCGGCGTCGCCTTCTTCCTCGACGTAGTGCACCGACTGGCCGATCGTCAGGTCCTCGAATGCGCCGTTGGTCACGCTGTCGCGGTGGAAATACAGCTGGGTGCCGAGGGCGTTGAGGATGAAACCATGGTCTTCGCCGGGCAGCAGCTGGGTGACCTGTCCGGTCAGCGCCGAGCCGCTCGGCCCCGAGGTGTCGGCACGTTTGACGCCTTTGTAAGTTTCAAGCTGCCGCTCGGCCGCCTCGAAGGCGTCGCGCAGCGCCGTGCGGATGTCCGGGCGGGCGTAACGGTCCCCGGGGCGGTGCGGCTCCCGCGAGACCGCCAGGTCGCGGCCGGGCACCGACAGGACGATGTGAACCTCGTGCATGTTGCCGGTGCGGTGCTGGTTGTGCAGCGCCTCGACAGTCACACGGCAGCCAATCAGGTTGGCGTAGCGGCGTTCCAGCTTGTCCACGCGCCGGCGGATTTCGGCCTCGACCTCCGGCGACGGCGGCATGTTGTGGAAGCCGATATCCAGCGGACGTTCCATATCCTTACTTCCTAGTAACGCAACAGCGCCGCGGCGGGCACCTGGCGCGGCAGGCGGGCGCGCGGCACGGCGAAGACGCGGGCGCCGTTGCGCATGGCCAGGACCGTTGCCTGGTTCAGCAGGTCCTCGTCAAGCGGCCCGCGCGAGCCGTGCCCGGCCAGGGTGGCGCCGGGCGAGAAGCGGCCCCAGATTGTTTCATCCTCGGCCACCACGAGCACGTCCACCCGGCCGTCCTGCGCGGCCACCAGGATTTCCTCCAGTCGGATCGCCACGGTAGGTTCGGCGGTGCCGAGGCGGGCGTTGAGGCGATCCAGGATGGTGGCAAGCTCCGCCGACAGGATTGGCCGCATCACCGTCAGCGCCCGTGCCAGCAGATCCTGATCCGGAAGGGAAAACGGGTTGCAGGCGACGAAATCCGGCAGCAGTTGCGGCAGGTTCGCCGCGCGGAGGAAATGGCCGGCGACGTGCGGGTCCGCGACCACCACCACCGGGGCGGGATCGTTGCCCAGCGCCGCCTTGACGGCGCCGGCGATCCGGATCGCGCTTTCCGCCAGCAGCGCGCGCCGCTGCTGCTCCACCGCCGCGGCCGGGGCGCCCCTTTCCGCCTCGCTGTCGAGCAGCGCCTGCGCGTCGGCTGGCAGGTCATCGAGCGGCACGTCCTGCAGGGAGAACGGCGTGGCGGCGATCAGGCGGATCTTCTCCTTGCTCAGGGCCAGGATGAAGAAGCGCCGGTTCCCGGCCAGGAACGGCAGCAGCGGCTTGAGGTGGAAATCGGCCGCCACGCTGACCGATTCCGCGACGTCCGTCGGCAGGGTCTCGGCGATCGTGACCTTGTCCGAGGTGAACAGGGCCAGGGTGGGGTCGCGGTGGGCGGTGAAGTCCATGCCGCCGACGGCCGCCTGCACCGGAGCCAGAAGCTGGTCCCTGCGGCGCGGGTCCAGGCCGTCGCGCTGCATCATGGCGTCGGCCTGGCCGATAAGCTCGCGCAACCGGGCGTCCACGGCCCGCAGGTCGCGCTGGTCCGGGTCCAGTGGCATGTAGATCGAGATGGCCGGATCGCCGCCGTCGAGCAGCCGCCTGATCGTTTCATCGTTCAGCATACCAGGTCCTCTCCAGGCCGGACGGCGCCGCCCGGCCTGGGCTGTTGCGGTCACGACCGGTCGCCGGTATGGGTGTGATGGCTGTCGCGCTCGCCGCCGCCGCCCGAGACGCGGCTGTCCGCCTGGTTGGTCGGGCTGCCCGGTGCGGGGGCGGTGCCGATGCGGTCTCCGCCGCCTTTCCTGCCGGTGGGCTGGTGGTACCGGCCGGGATGCGCGCGATCCTGATGGCTGCTTCCGGGGCCGCCGAACCGGCCGGTTTCCTCGTTCGTGTCGGTCATGTTCTTGGTCCTGCTGGTCTCGTCCCATGCTGGCGGAGCGTCGACTCCGCCTTGCCGCGGGCGCGGTGGCTGCTGGTGCAAAGGCCCCCCGCGGTACCAGAACGAGGTACGGTGGACCGGGTTCGGGGTCGTCTGTCGGGGGCGGCCGGTGGTGGAGCGGCCTGGCCGGCACCCGCCTGGCTGGAGGCGCAAGCGGAAAGCCGCTCCCTGCGCCTGCCGATCAGGCCGGCCTGCCCGAGCCGCCGCAGCGCACAGGGGACCTTGGGGTGCAGCGGCATGGCCTGTTCCGCAACCACAGTTCCTCCCGGTCCCGGCCGGTGACCGGAACCTGCCTGGCCTCGGCGCGCATGCGCAGCGGGCCGGCGGCGGTCGTCCCGAACGGCGTGTCGATCTCCGCGCGCGGCACCGCCTCGGCCTACGGGATCACCTGCGCGGACCACTCGCGCAGGACGCTTTCGGACCCGAACAGCCTGCAGAACAGAGGCTCCGGTGACCGGGCGTCCAGCAGGTTTTCGTTCACGTTGAACACGACGATCGGCCGGGCGGCAGGATCGGGTGGCATGGGCGTGCGGGGGCATCCGGGAGGCGTCAGGGGGCGTCGCCGCGGGTCGGCTGTGTTTTGCCTGCCTCGTCGTCGCGCATTTCCTCGCGCGTCATCGGCGTCTGCCGCCGGTCGCCCTGGTCGGTCACGCGATCGGGGAACTCGCCGTAGTTTTCCTGGATCTGGGCTTCCTCGACGGTGACGCCGGGGACCGGCTCGTCCCGGGTTTCCGGGTTCGGCAACAGCCCGGCGCCGGCGCTGTCCTCCATGCCGACGAGTTCCTCGGCGCGCTCCCAGAATTCCGCGTCGCGGCCTTCCGGGCGTCCGTCCGCTTCCCACAGGTGGTAGGCGCGCTGCCGGATGCGGTCCTCGCGGTCCGGCGTGTCGATCAGGGGGTTTTCCGCCATGTGGATCAGCTCCCGTTGCGCTTCTGGAATCCCGTGCCGCCACCGCCGCCGAGGGCGGCACCAGGGCGGTCGCCGGACCGCGTGCCACCGCGCTGCAGCGACGTTGCCTCATCGCCGGCTGGCGCTTCGCCGGACGACCGGCAAGGCGCCGGGCGCGCCGCCTGATCCCCCGCCAAGGCACCGGCCCTGCCGGCGGATGGTCCTGCCTGCCTGTCCGGCCGATCAGGGGTCTTGGTGCCGGCCATGTCCGCGTCTCTCCGTGTTGGGTCAGCCGTGGTCATGGAGGCAAACGCATGCCGCCGCGGAAAGATGGCGGCACACGCACATTCGTGCCGCAGCGGCGGGGCCCGGCGGGGCTGATCCTGGCGCGCAACGGCCTTGGCCGGCTGGCGACGCCGGCACAGCTCTCCCGTTATGGCCGGGCAACAGTCCCAGCCATCCTCCAGCGTTGAAGCGCAGATGTTCGGGACACGCCCCGCCGGATGCGTAATTCTCGGGAACGCTTGACCGCAGCCGTGCCTCAGCCGTGGCGGCCGATTGGCAAGGTCATACGGGCGAATAGTCCGCAGGTCTCACCGGAGACACAGTGACACAGGAATCAGAATCGCCGCGCTGCCGGCGGCTTCGTTATGATTTCTGTGTCACTCCTGTGAAAATACGGCTCAGGGCGCTGGTTCGAGAGCGTCAAGGCCTGGCTTGTCCGGCATAGGCGTTAAAATAGCGGCTGGCGTTGCTTCTGGGTCATGCCGGGTGCAGGCCCGGCATCCATGCCTCTTTCTATAGCTTCGTTCTCATTGTCTTGAATGCCAGGCCGCGCGTTGCAACAGGAACAACCCGGTCGCGTTTGAGCCATCGCGACCGCAGGCCGCAACAAAATCGGCTTTGCACGCTCTGCGCGCCGCTCTGCGGTCTCTGCGTTGAATCGCCGTGGCCGGGGCGCCACGGGCTTTGATGGCCGGGCGACTCACCGGCAACGCCACTCTTTGCGGCGGCTCCGCATTTTTGCAACGCAGAGACCGCAGAGCGGCGCGCGGAGCACGCAGATAAGCGATTCGGATGCCCTGCGGCTGCGGTGCCTGTGCGTTGATCACCGTAGCCTTCCATCATGGCCAGGATCATGCGGGCCGATCTATAATATCGCGCCGCACGGCGTGGATGGTGGGCCTGCGCCCCATTGGCGTTAAAATAGTGCCTGACGGGATAAGAAACGGCTGGCTTTCGCTTGCGCCTTGTATTGGCCAGTTGCCGGTGCAGGTCCGGCCCGGCGTTGAGCATGCAGCTGATCAGAACCGGCCCCAGCACCGCCAGGACCAGCAGCAACAGGGCGGTCTTCTGCACCCGCCACAGCGACGGCTCATAGGCGAGGTCAATCAGATCTGAGGGGAAAAAGCCAGGAAATCCCGGCTGAGCTCGTCGCATAGCAGGGCCAAAATCAGGTGCGCATACAACCAGCTCTGCGAGGCCGCCCGCGTGCGGGTTGGCAGCCGGTCGATGTGCAGCAGCGATTTCAGCCGCTTGAACGCCAACTCCATCTTCCCCCCTGAAGACGTCTGAAGAGCAATTCCCGGTGACTGCCCAGCCGCGGTTGGGTCGCGCCGCGTTACGCGCCTTGGTGACGCGGGTCGCGAGGCACCATGACGGGAGCACGCCCGACAACGGCCATGACCTGGGCACAACTGCCGGCGCCGACACGCCGGCGGCTCGCGGTCCTGCTCAGTCACCTTCTCCGTCGCCCTCTGGCGCGCGCTCCCGTTGCGGAGGATCGCGGTCATGACCGGTTCCCATCTGGCAATGAAGGGCACGATGTTCCTGTCGGAGAAGGTGCAGG
>NZ_NHRY01000056.1 GCF_002937115.1 Rhodopila globiformis
CCGGCGGCGGGACCGGCTGCGGCCGGGCCGCCTCCGCGGCGGGCTCCGGCTTCGCCGCCGGTGCCGCAGGCGGCGGTTCCTTAGCCGCCGGCGCCTTGGCGGCAGGCGGCTCGACCGTGCGCTGGTGCTCCAGCGCGCCAGCCGGACCGGCGGCGGCCGACTGCTTGAACCAACCGGCGATGTAGGACCTGCGCAGGGCGAACAGCAGCACCAGGGCCGCCAGGAACACCATGCCAAACGGCGCGCCGGTCCGGTGCGTGTCGATCACACCGGCAGCCACCAGAACCGCAGGGTAAACCAGAATACGCCGGGATTCGGGCAGGGCCTCATACCAGCGGTTCAGGTCGTTCACTCGTTCAGCCAACGTCATATTCCACTCCTGTGTCGTCGCTTCCGCCCCTCAGTACCCGTCAGAGGCGACACGACGCGCCGCGCGAGACTGTGGGCAGTGATTACCGGCCCAACCGGGCCCACCACGGTTTCGCCGGCCTGGACAAAGGTTCGAACACAGGCTCCGGCGCAGGCGCCGGCGCCGCTTCGGCCACAAGCTCGGCCTCGGCCAGCGGCGCCGTCTCCGTCATCGCCACCGTCCCGGTTTCGGCCGCCCCATCGATCCCAGCCGGCGGCACGTCAGCCGAGAACCGGGCGGACGTATCGAGAGCGTTCAGCTCCTCAACGACTTTCCTCAGCGTATCGATCCGGCCGAGGTCATAGGCGCGTTGCACGAGCGACTTGATAGAGGCCTCGATCCGATCGAGTTCGGAATTGTGCAATGAGAGAGTATCCCCGTCTCGCAAGCTTTTTGAAACACGATAGAATTGCGGCCCTTAGTCTAGCCGGGATTGCCTGCTCTGCAAACCGGCAAGATGACGTTGCACAGCCAACGTCTCAGTCGTCTCTTTATTGTTTCCGCGCGAACTTTCACCGCCTTCTCAGCCAGAAAAGCCAATCAGGTGCATAAAGGGATCTTCTACTCAAGCCTGTATCCTGTATATACACACCCGCTATCCGCGATACGTACACCGCCAGAGCACGCTCTCTCGTTGCGACGCATCGTGACGCAGCGCCCGGGAAATGCAGCACGCCCGATACCAGAAATCGATTCGAGCAGACCCGCCTATCATTATACACACGGGACAGTTGCCTTATCAGCATGGCTGCCAGGGCGCGTCAATGCCCGGCAGGCGGCGTGGAATCAGCCGCCGCCGCGTCGTGCCGGCCGCTCCGACGACTCGCCATCAGACACGGCGCTGGCCGCCGGGCCACAAGCGGCCACGTAGACCTGACTGCTTCCCACCGCAACCGGTGCGACCTTGCCGCGCTGTTCCGCAGCACTGATCAGGAGCAGGCCATGCGCGGCGCCGACACCATCGACCAGGAGTTCGAAGCCGGCTTCAGTCCGACCTTCGAAACCCGCTGGTACCGCGCCGAGCGGGTTGGCCGCGCCGTCATGATGCTCGTCGCGGCGTCGTGGCTGAAGGGGCGCCGGGTCCATGACGTGCCGGTGGTCGCTTACGAAAACGGCGACCTCAACCGGCAGCGCGTGCACCACCTGTGTCTGGCGCAGCAGGGCATCAGGGCCGCCGCCCGCCGGCACGGGCCGATCCGCCTGGGGCCGGCGCGCGACGCGGCTCAAGCGGGCCGTCAGATTTCCACCATCGAGGACAGGTGATGCAATGACAACGGGGGAAATCACCACCGACATCCCGGCCCGGCTCGATCGGCTGCCATGGAGCCGGTTCCATGTCCTGGTCGTCGTCGCCCTGGGCGTCACCTGGATCCTGGACGGTCTGGAGGTCACCATCGTCGGCTCGATCGGGCCGATCCTGAAGGACCACCGCACACTGGGGCTGACGGACCAGGACATCGGCGCCATCGCCGGCTGCTATGTCGCCGGCGCGGTGGCCGGGGCGCTGGTGTTCGGCTGGCTGACCGACCGGTTCGGGCGGCGGCTGATCTTCAACGTCACCCTGGGCATCTACCTCGCCGGCGTGCTGTGCACCGCCTTCGCGTGGAACTTCTGGAGCTTCGCGGCCTTCCGGGTCGTCACCGGGCTTGGCATCGGTGGCGAGTATGCCGCAATCAACTCGGCCATCGACGAACTGATCCCAGCCCGGCTGCGCGGGCGTGTCGACCTGATCGTCAACGGCAGCTACTGGTTGGGCGCCGCCGCCGGCGCCGCGGCCTCCTTGCTGCTGCTGTCTGGGCGGTTCGTCGGCGTCGACATCGGCTGGCGGCTGGGCTTCGGCATCGGCGCGGTGCTTGGCAGCGTGATCCTGTATCTCCGCCGCTACGTGCCGGAAAGCCCGCGCTGGCAGGTGACGCACGGCCGCGACGACGAGGCGAAACGCACCACCAGCGATATCGAGCACAAGGTCGGCAAGCAACTGCCGCCGCCGAAGGGCACGCTGACGGTGCATCCGCGCAAGGTGTTCGGCTTCGGCCTGATCCTGCGCGCGATGCTGGGGAAGAACCGCGGCCGCAGCGTCCTGGCGCTGTCGCTGATGGTGGCGCAGGCGTTCCTGTTCAACGCGGTGTTCTTCACCTACGGACTGGTGTTGACGAACTTCTATCATGTGCAGGAAACGCGGGCGGGCCTGTTCATCCTGCCGCTGGCGGTGGGCAATTTCCTCGGCCCCGTGCTGCTGGGGCACCTGTTCGACACGATCGGGCGGAAGAAAATGATTGCCGGCACCTACGGGTTGGCCGGGGCGCTGCTGGTCGCCGTGTCGGTGCTGTTCGGCCTGGACGTCCTGACGGCGTGGACGCAGACCTTCTGCTGGATGGCGATCTTCTTCGTCGCCTCGGCCGCCGCGAGCTCGGCCTACCTGACGGCCAGCGAGATCTTTCCGCTGGAGACGCGGGCGATGGCGATCGCGCTGTTCTATGCCCTGGGCACGCTGATCGGCGGCGTCACCGCGCCGTTCCTGTTCGGCTTCCTGATTGGCTCCGGCAGCCAGTGGGCGGTGGCGGGCGGCTATGCCGGCGCGGCGATCCTGATGATCGGCGCGGCGGTGTGCGAGGTATTTCTGGGCGTGGAGGCGGCCGGGAAATCGCTGGAGGATGTGGCGGCGCCGCTGTCGAGCAGCGGGTGAAGGGTTGGTGCGGAAGCAACGATAGCGGACATTACTGGAAGACTATGACTGCTGGCCGGAGGTCCAGCCCCCATTCCCCTGGCCTTGCGGACCTTGGCCGAGCGGCAAAGCACGTTCCGTCACGGCCGTGCGGGATCGCATTTGCGGCGAGCAGCACGATCATCCTGGGGCCGATGGCGGCGGCGCAACCTGGATTGACTACCACTATTAACACGGAGGAAGACGAAGGACTGCCAAGGGCCACGGAGGGTGTGAACGAGTCAGACAACGAAGCGCCGAAGGCCGTCCTTCAGGCATGCGGCATGGACGGATGCAAGCAGATCCGGACCGATCGTGCAATGCAACGCGATAGCCAGCCCGGCAATGCGGTTGGTCAGAGCCCGATAGGCCAGCATGGTCCGGTCTTCGTGGCCCTTCCTGGTCCTCCGCCTTCCTCCGTGTTGAAAATTGCGGAAGGATGAACAACCACGAACGTTTCCAGTTGACGCTGATACCGTCCGCCGTCGTTGCAGCCGGCACTGGCGGGGCCAGGCGCGCACCATCACCGGCCCTGGCCGGAGCGACACCGCAACGACGCAGGTAGCGGGCCCCGTTCGTCATGTTCTCCTCCAGGGCCCGCCTCTCCTGATACCGACGCGCCCGAGGCCAGCAGACGAAGGACACATGACCTGGCGCCGTCAACGCCCATGCTGGTATCCGCGGCAACCTGTTTGGAACCTACAGTAACGATCGCATCGGCTTTATACGATGCGCACCGCAGCCCCCGCCGGGAAGTCGAAACAACCGGCTCAAGGCAATGGGGACGACGCCTGCGCCTGGCGCGTGTCCAGCCCAAGGCTCCTGATCTTCCGATGCATCGTCGCGCGGCTGATGCCGAGCGAGCGGGCCGCGGCGGCGACGTTGCCCTGAGTCAACGAAAGCGCGTCGGCCAGCACCGTCCGCATGGCTTTCGCGAATGCCTCCGGTGTCGCGCCGCCGTTACCGGAAGGATCCGGCATGCCAACCCCGGCGGCCAGGGCGGAATCATCGATCGCCAGCCGCTCGCGCGCCGCCCGCGTCGCCCCGACGATGCGCCGCTCGGCGTCCAGGGCGAGCAACGGGACCGAGACCCCCTCCTCTGCCTCCGACAGGCTGACGATGACGGCGTTCGCGTAGGCGTCGCGGAAGCAGTGCTCTTCGATGCGCCGGGCCGCGCCGCGCGTGACGGCCTGCGCCAGCGGCAGGATGCGCCCCGTGGAATCCGGCCGATAGGCGGAGATGTCGAGTGCCCCCGCAAGCCGCCCCATCGCGTCAAACAGCGGCGACACCGTGCATGTCAACCGCGTGTAGCGCGTGCGGAAGTGCTGGTCGCAGTGCACGGTGATCGGACGTTGCTCGGCCAGACAGGTGCCGACGCCGTTGGTGCCCTCGATCGCCTCGTCCCACACCGCGCCGGTCCACAGGCGCCAGTGGCGGCAGGCGGATTCGTCGCTGTCCGCGACGCGGCGGGCGATGACCACGCCCTGCGCATCGGTCATCAGCACGGAATAGCCGAGCGCCGCCACCAGGCCGTGCAGACGGTCAAGCTCGGGATCGGCAACCCGCAGGATGCGGCCGGTCCTTGCTCGGACCTCGCGCAATTCCGCATTGCACAACACGATCGGCGAGCATTCACGCTCCGGATCGAGGTTATGCCGGGTGAGGCACCGGCGCCAGGAACCCGCCACCGCATCGCGGTCCGCGGCATCGTCAAGCACGGCCAGCACCCTGTCGGCGTGATGGGTCAGCGCGTTGTGCGGTATCGTTTCCTCCTGTTCTTGACTTGCCCCAAGGCCAACCTTGGGTTGTTTATTGTGTCAACTCGTTCGGCCCGACCGTACCTTGCCGCGAAATGGTCGGGTGTCGCAAGCCTGCGACACTTCCATCATGGGTTGATCACAATTCCGAGATCGCTCGATCAAGCTTGTTCTTCTCCCGCCCGGCTTTGCGATCCTCACGAACACCGGAGCCGGCCAGCAAGCCGGCTTCGAGAGTGCATCAAGAAACGCAGGAGGAACCGGGCATGCAGCTGAACCACGAGGAATTACGGCGCGCCTATCGCACGATGCGCCTGATCCGCGATTTCGAGGAACGCTTGCACCTCGAATTTGCCACCGGTGAGATCCCGGGCTTCGTCCATCTCTATGCGGGCGAAGAGGCGTCCGCCGTCGGCGTCTGCATGCATCTCACGGACAAGGACAGCATCGCCAGCACTCACCGCGGCCATGGCCACTGCATCGCCAAGGGCTGCGACACCGATGCCATGATGAAGGAGATCTACGGGCGCAAGGAGGGGCTGTGCGGCGGCAAGGGCGGCTCGATGCACATTGCCGATTTGTCCAAGGGCATGCTCGGCGCGAACGGGATCGTCGGCGGCGGACCGCCGCTGATCTGCGGCGCCGCGCTGACCGCGAAGGTGCTGCAGACCGGCGGCGTCGCGGTGGCGTTCTACGGCGACGGCGCCTCCAACCAGGGCACGACGCTGGAAAGCCTGAACTTGGCCAAGGTATGGGACCTGCCGGCGATCTTCGTCTGCGAGGACAACGGCTACGCCGAAAGCACCTCGTCGAGCTACGCCGTTGCCGGCAGCCAGATCGAGCGCGCGCGCGGCTTCGGCATCCCCGCGGAGGAAGTGGACGGGTTCGATTTCTTCGCCGTGCACGATGCCGCGCGCACCGCGATCGAACGCGCCCGCGCCGGCGGCGGCCCCAGCATGATCCACGTGCGGCTGTCGCGCTACTACGGTCATTTCGAAGGTGACGGCATGACCTACCGCGGCGCCGGCGAGGTCGAGGCGCTGCGTGCCAAGGAGGACTGCCTCAAGCGCTTCCGCACCCGCGTGACCGAGGCGGCGCTGCTGCCCGCGGCGGAACTGGACGAGATCGACCGCGCGGCCGCGGACCAGATCGAATCCGCAGTCCAGAACGCCAAGAAAGCGAAGCCGCCGACCGAGGCCGATCTGCTGACCGACGCTTACGTGGCCTACTGAGGGGGAAACGAAACAATGAGCAGAAAGAGCTTTCGCCAGGCGATCAACGAGGCGCTGCGGCAGGAAATGCGGCGCGATCCGCGCGTGGTGATCATGGGCGAGGACGTCGCCGGCGGCGCCGGATCGCCCGGCGAGGACGATGCCTGGGGTGGCGTGCTGGGCGTAACGAAAGGCCTGGTCGGCGAATTCGGGCGGCAGCGCGTGCTGGACACGCCGCTGAGCGAGAGCGCCTATGTCGGCGCCGCGGCCGGCGCGGCGGCGACCGGGCTGCGGCCGGTGGCGGAACTGATGTTCGTCGATTTCATCGGCGTCTGCTTCGACCAGATCTTCAACCAGGCGGCCAAGTTCCGCTACATGTTCGGCGGCCACGCGGTCACGCCGATGGTGGTCCGCACGATGTACGGCGCCGGCTTCCGGGCGGCGAGCCAGCACAGCCAGTGCCTGTATCCGATCGTGACCCACATCCCTGGCCTCAAGGTCGTCATCCCCAGCTCGGCTTATGAGGCGAAGGGCCTGCTGATCCAGGCGATCCGCGACGATGATCCTGTCATTTTCTTCGAAAACAAGGTCCAGTACGACCAGGAGGAGGAGGTGCCGGATGACCCCTACACCATCCCCTTCGGCGAGGCGAACCTGACGCGCGAGGGCGACGACCTCACCATTGTGGCGTTCGGCCGCATGGTCCAGGTCGCCAACGAGGCCGCCGATCGGCTGGCCAGGGACGGCATCAGCTGCAACGTCGTTGATCCGCGCACGACCTCGCCGCTCGACACCGGCACCATCCTCGACTGCGTCGCCGACACCGGCCGGCTGGTGATCGTCGACGAGGCGAGCCCGCGCTGCAACATGGCGACCGACGTCTCGGCGCTGGTGGCGCAGGAGGCGTTCGATGCGCTGAAGGCGCCGATCCGGATGGTGTGCCCACCGCACGTGCCGGTGCCGTTCGCGCCCAACCTGGAGGATCTGTACGTGCCGAACGCGGACCGGGTGGAAGCGGCCGTGCGGGCGGTCATGCGGCACCAGGGCCGGTAGAGGGGCCGGGAATGAACCAAATCGTTGCCATAACGATGCCGAAGTTCGGCCTGTCGATGACCGAGGGAAAGATCGCGTCATGGGCCAGGCCGGAAGGTACGAAGATCGCTGTCGGCGACGAGATCGCCGACATCGAGACGACGAAGATCACCAACGCCTATGAAAGCCCCGTGGCCGGCGTGCTGCGCCGCCACGTGGCGCATGAACAGGAGGATCTGCCAGTCGGCGCGCTGATCGCCGTCGTTGCCGATCCGGCGGTTCCCGACGCAGAGATAGATGCGTTCGTTGAACGTTTCCGCGCCGAATTCGCCACCCGCGCGCCCGAGGCGGAAGCCGCCGCCCCGGAGCCGCGGACGGTGGAGGTGCACGGCCGGCCGATGCGCTACCTCGAGCTTGGCGCAGAGCATGAGGAACGGCCGATCGTCCTGATCCATGGTTTCGGCGGCGACCTGAACAACTGGCTGTTCGTGCAGCCGGGGCTGGCGGAGCGGAACCGGGTGATCGCGCTCGACCTGCCCGGCCACGGCGGCTCGGGCAGGCAGGTGGGCGCGGGCGACCTGGGGACGCTGTCGGCGGCGGTCGCCGGGTTGCTGGACAGCATCGACGTGCCGAAGGCGCATCTGGTCGGCCATTCGCTCGGCGCCGCCGTGGCGCTGCGCACCGCGCTCGATCGGCCTGCCCATGTCGCCTCGGTCACGCTGGTCTGCCCGGCCGGGCTGGGGACGGAAATCGACGAGGCGTTCACGCAGGACTTCATCACCGCAAGCCGGCGCAAGCAGCTTGAGCCGGTGCTGGCGAAACTGTTCGTGGACGCCGGCCTGGTCAGCCGCGACATGATGGAGGACCTGCTGCGCTTCAAGCGCCTGGACGGGGCACGCGAGGCGCTGACGGCGATCCAGAACGCCAATTTCGCCGGCGGGCAGCGCGAGGTGCTGCGCGGCCGGCTCGGCGAACTTGGCGATATCCCGGTGCAGGTGATCTGGGGCGCCGAGGACCGGATCATTCCGCCGCAACAGGCCGAGGGCCTGCCGGCAGGCGTGGCGGTCCACGTGCTGCCGGGCGCGGGCCACATGCCGCACATGGAAAAAGCGGCCGACGTCAGCCGCCTGATCCAGGCGTTCGTCGCCCGGGCCATGTGAGGGGCGCTGTCGTTGTCATCCCGTCATGACAGGCGCGGGTCCCACACCTGCACACGGGCGGGCTGACGGCGCAGCCGTTGCTACAACGTCATGGTGGGCGCAGGCCCGCCATGACGATCCGGGATGGCCGCCCTTTGGCCGTCTCGTTAGCAACTCAGCGCCACTTCGAACCCGCGCGCCACCCCGGGGCGTGCCATCATCGCCTCATACCAGCGCTTCACATTGGGGTAATCCGCCAGGTCCACCTTGTGCCGCCCGTGCCGCCAGGCCCAGCCCAGGATGGCGAAATCGGCGATCGAGACCTCGTCCGCCACGAACGCGCGCCCGTCCAGCCGGCGGTCCAGCACGCCGTACAGCCGGCGGGTTTCCTTCATGTAGCGCTCCAGCCCGTAGCGCTGGTCCTGCGGGTTCTCCACCAGCAGGAAGTGGTGCACCTGCCCGGGCATCGGGCCGAATCCGCCCATCTGCCACATCAGCCACTCCAGCACCGGCACCTGCCGGCGCGGGTCCGCCGGGTAGAACTTCCCCGTCTTCTGCGCCAGGTAGATCAGGATCGCCCCCGACTCGAACACGCTGATCGGCTGCCCTCCCGGCCCGTCGGGGTCGATGATCGCCGGGATCTTGTTGTTCGGGCTGATCCGCAGGAAGTCCGGCGCGAACTGCTCGTTCTTCGAGATGTTGACGGGGTGCACGGTGTACGGCAGGCCCATCTCCTCCAGCGCCACGCTGATCTTCCGGCCGTTCGGCGTATCCCAGGTGTAAAGCTCGATCGCCATGCGTGTTTCCTTCCCGGTTGACCCCGGCACACTGACCACAACCCCCCGCAGCGGCAAGAGGAGCCCAAGCCGGTGAAGATCGCCACCTGGAACATCAACTCCATCCGCCAGCGCGAGGGCCACGTCAGCCGCTGGCTGGAACGCTGCCAGCCCGACATCCTGTTCCTGCAGGAGATCAAGTGCGAAACCGCCGCCTTCCCGGCGCTGCCGTTCCACGGCCTGGGCTACACCGCCGAGGCGGTCGGGCAGAAATCCTACAACGGCGTTGCCGTGCTGGCGCGCGTGCCGTTCACCGTCACCCACCGCGCCCTGCCCGGGCTGCCGGCGGACGACGCCCAGGCCCGCTACCTCGAAATCGAAGCCAACGGCATCACCCTGATCGGCCTCTACCTGCCGAACGGCAATTCCCGCGGCGACGAGGGCTTCGCCTACAAGCTGATGTGGATGGACCGCCTGGCCGACCGGGCGCAGGCGTTGCTGGAGGATGACCGACCCCTGGTCATTACCGGCGACTTCAACGTCTGCCCTGCCGATGAGGACCTCGCACCGGGCGCGCTGCCGCCGACGGATGCGCTGGTGCGGCCGGAAAGCCGCCAGCGCTTCCGCCGCCTGCTGTGGCTGGGCCTGACGGATGCGGTGCGCGCGGTGCATCCGCACGGGCCGGTCTATACGTTCTGGGACTACCAGGCCGGCGCCTGGCAGCGCGATATCGGCCTGCGCATCGACCACGCGCTGCTCTCGCCCACCCTGGCCGAACGCCTGGTCTCGGCCGCCCCCGACCGCCAGGAACGGGACCAGCCGCAACCGTCGGACCACGTGCCGGTGATGGTGGCGTTGCGCTGAGCCTTTGGCGAAACGTTGGCCCGGGCACGGTATTCGGGCGCGAGCGCTTCCCCTGAACCGCCTCCTGTGAGACCGAAGCCCGCACCGGTAAGGGTCTGTCAGGGAATAACCGCGTCATTGGGTGCAAGGCACCGTCCTCTCCCCGTCATGGTCCGCGAAGGCGGACCATCCACGCCGTGCGGTGCTGATCGCGGCAAAGGCGTGGATGGCGGCCCGGAGCCTGTGCCCGGGCTTGTCCCGGGTAGCCGCCGTGATGCGGAGCGGCCGGTGCGTCCGCGGCAGATGACGGACCGGATGCTTGCTCTTGGTCAACAGTCTACTGCCGCAGGATCAAGGGCCCAGCGAACGGCTGGTTCCGCCTTACCGTCAGGCCACCCCGCCTTGCGTGCCGGCGCATGCCGCGCACTGCCCCTCGGCCTCGATCGTCGCCTTGCCCAGCCGGAACCCCAGCCGCTTCGCCGCGTCTTCCAGCGCGTGCGCCAGTTCGGCGTCCTCCAGTTCCGTCACCCGCCCGCAGGTGCGGCAGATGAAGAACTGCGCCGCATGGTCGTGGTCCTCGTCGGCGAGGCAGCCGACGAACGCGGACAGGCGCTCCAGCTTGTGCACCAGCCCCTGTTCCTGCAGGAACTCCAACGCCCGATACACTGTTGGCGGCGCCGCGCCGTGCCGTGTGCTGCGCAACTGGTCCAGCAGGTCGTACGCGCCCGTCGGCGCCTCCCGGTCCAGGATCAGCCCCAGCACCTGCCGGCGTAGCTCGGTCAGGCGGGCGCCGCGTCCTTCGCAGAGGGCGCTGGCCCGGCTCAGCAACGTCTCGGTCCGGGGGGAAAACCCCATGCTGTACTCCTTGGCGACAGGCATGCCCCGCGCCTAGATATCATCCATGACTCAAACCGATACGCAAGCCGAAGCCGTGCTCGCCGCCATCCGCTTCGACGCCAACGGCCTCGTTCCCGCCATCGCCCAGCAGCACGACACCGGCGAGGTGCTGATGATGGCCTGGATGAACGCCGAGTCGGTGCGCGAAACCCTCGCCACCGGCCGGGTCTGCTACTTCAGCCGCAGCCGCAACAAGCTGTGGCGCAAGGGCGAGTCCTCCGGCCAGACCCAGCACCTGAAGCAGTTGCTGGTCGATTGCGACGGCGACACCCTGCTGCTGCGTGTGCAGCAGGACGGCGTCGCCTGCCACACCGGCCGGCGCACCTGCTTCTACCGCGCCGCCGGCGAGGGCGGACTGACCGAAACCGTCGCGCCCGCGGTCTCGCCCGAGGCGCTGTACGGCCACACGCATGGCTGAAACCACGCCGGTCACGCTGCTGACCGGCTTCCTCGGCGCCGGCAAGACCACGCTGCTGAACCACCTGCTGCGGCGCCCCGAACTCGCCCACGCCGCCGTCCTGGTCAACGAGTTCGGCGAAATCGGCCTGGACCATCAGCTGGTGGAAAAGCTCGACGATAACACTGTGCTGCTGAACACCGGATGCCTGTGCTGCACCGTGCGCGGCGACCTGGCGCGCGTGCTGCGGCAGATGCTGCCGCGCGCCCGCCGCGACGACATCAGCCGCATCGTCATCGAGACGACGGGCCTGGCGGACCCGTTGCCGATCCTGGCGACGCTGCTGACCGATCCGGTGGCGGAGGCTGCCTACCGGCTGGACGGCATCGTCACCGTGGTCGATGCGGTCAACGGCGCCGCGCAGCTTGACGCGCACGAGGAAGCGGTGCGCCAGGTCGCGGTGGCGGACCGCATCCTGGTCAGCAAGACCGACCTGGCCGATGCGTCCGCGCTGAACGCCCGGCTGCGGCGGCTGAACCCCGTGGCGCCGGTGGCCGGGATCCGCCATGGCGTGGCCGATCCGGCCTTCATCCTGGGCGCCGGGCCGTTCGCTCCCGCCGCCAGGCCAGCCGCCGTGCGCCGCTGGCTTGCGGCGGAGGCCGGCGATCCGCCGCACGACCATCACCACCACGACCCCAATCGCCACGACGCCCGCATCGGCGCCGTCTGCATCACGCTGGACCAGCCGCCCGACGGCCCGGCGCTGATGGCCTGGCTGGAGACCTTGGTTGCCACGCACGGCGAACGCCTGCTGCGCATCAAGGGCATCCTGCACCTCCGCGACCAGAACCGTCCCGTTGCCATCCACGCCGTGCGGCACCTGCTGCACCTGCCGGTATGCCTCAACGCCTGGCCCGCGGACGAGCCCCGCCTGAGCCGGCTGGTGTTCATCACCCGCGACCTGCCGCGCGCGGTGATCGAGGACGGGCTGCGCGCCGTGCGGGATGCCGCCCCGGTCAGGTCGCCGGCAGGGACAGGCTGACCATCGCGCCGGTGCCAGATCGGCTGTTTACCGCCAACCGCCCGTTCATTACCCGCGCCAGCCGGTTGCTGAGCGCCAGCCCAGTCCGTTGCCTCACCGTCATGGCCAGGCGTGTCCCGGCCATGACGACAGAGAGACGCCCCTCGCCTCGCTGCCATTGGCCCTGCAAGCCGGCATTTCCTGTTAGAGGCCATGCAGCGGCCCGGATTACCGGAAACTGCCAGATACCGCGGTATCGGCCGTCCATCGGGTCAGGATACCCAGCGCGTCGATGAAATCCTCGGTCACCATCGCCTCGTGCGGATTATGACTGCCGTTTGCGTTGCGCACGAGGATCATGCCCATCCTTATCCCGGACGCGGCGAACGCCGCGGCATCATGCGATGCGGGCGAGCCGATGGACAGTACCGGAATCGCCAGGTCCCCGGCCGCTTCCGCCAGCCCGGCGGCGATGTCCGGATCGACGGCGCCGACGGCAGCCGCGGCACGAGGGCCAAGGTGGAAGCGGACGCCGCGCCGCTGCTCGATGCTGCCGATGAGGCGGCCGACGGTCTGCTCCAGGCCGGCCAGCACCGCGGCATCACAGGCGCGGACGTCCAGGCTGAAATGGAACGCGCCCGGCACCACGGTCAGCCCGTGCGCGGCCGGGTCGGTGTGGAATTTGCCGAACGTGCAGGCCATCGGGATGCCGGTCCGGTCGTATTCCTCCCACAGCGAGTCCAGCGCCATGGCAAATTCCGCCCCCGCCATGGCGGCGTCGTGGCGGAACCGGCGCGGCAGACCGACATGGTCGTGGCGCCCCTCGATCCGGGCGTCGGGATAGCGGAAATTGCCCGGGATCCCGGTGCAGATCGCCGCCGGGCGGTCGGCCTCCACCAGGCTGGGCGCCTGCTCGATATGCAGTTCCAGGAAGGCTTGGATGCGGGCCGGGTCGAAATGCCGGCGCCCGGCGCGCAGCGCGTCGGGGTTGCCGCCGCAATCGGCGATATGCTCCGCCAGCGTGCGGCCGGTGTCGATGCGGCGGGCATCCAGGGCGCCGTCCGGCAGCGTGCCCAGGCTGGCGCGGCTGCCGATGTAGGAAACCTGGAACCAGACGCTTTCCTCGGCGCGGACCGCCATCACGGTGATGTCGCACCGCGGCGTCAGGCCGAGCGCCTTCAGCGCCGCCACCACCGCAAGCCCCGCCACCACCCCGGCGGCGCCGTCGAAGTTGCCGCCGTGCGGCACGGAGTCCAGGTGCGATCCGATGACCAGCGCCGGCGCGCCGCGGTCCTTCCCGGGGAGGATCATGTACAGGTTCATGGCGTCGTCGAGGGCGATCTCCAGCCCCAGCGTCTCGGCAACCCGGGCGACGGAGGCATGCGCCCGCTGCTCGCCGGCGCCGTACGGGTCGCGGGTGACGCCGGGCGCATCCAGCCCGTCGCGGCGGAGCCGGTCGAACAGCGCCTCGATCATCGGCCGCTGCGCCGCGACCGCCGCCCGTATCGCTGCCGCATCCATCCGCCTGCCTCTTTCCTTCACCGGCAATCCGCGTATTTGAGACCAAGGCGCGGCCCAGCACCAGCCGCGCGGGAGGACACACAATGACAAAGCCCGGACAGGCGCCAACCACCACCGACTCCGTCGGCGACATGCTGCGGGACACCGCGGACCGCCTGTTCCAGGCACACTGCGACGCCGCGACGCAGCGTGCGGCAGATCAGGGAACCTGGCCGGGCGCGCTGTGGCAGGTGGTGGAGGAAGCGGCGCTGCACCGCGCCCTGGTGCCGGAAGAAGCCGGCGGTTTCGGCGTCCCGGTGCCCGACGCGCTGTCGCTGCTGCGTGTCGCCGGGGCGCACGCCGTGCCGCTGCCGCTGGCCGAGACGATGCTGGCCGGATGGCTGCTGGCGAAGGCCGGGGTGGTGTTACCGGATGGGCCGTTGTCGGTGGGGCCGGTGCGCGACGGCGAGAGCCTGACCCTGGCCCGAGCCGGCGACGCCCTTCACATTTCCGGTATGCTGACCCGCGTCCCCTGGGCGCGCGACGTCGCCGCCCTGGCGGTGCTGGCGCAGCAGGACGGCCAGTCCCGGGTCGCCCTCGTCGGCAAATCGTCCTGGTCGATCGAGCCCGGCGAGAACGTCGCCCGCGAGCCGCGCGACACCGTGCGCTTCGACGGCCCGGCGATCGCCGCCGCCCGCACAGCGGTCACGCCGTCCACGCTGAAGGCGCTCGGCGCCGCCCTGCGCACGCAGCAGATCGCCGGGGCGCTGACCCGGCTGACGGACATGACGACTCAGTATGCGCAGGAGCGGGTCCAGTTCGGCCGCCCCATCGGCAAGTTCCAGGCGGTGCAGCAGGCCCTGGCGGTGCTGGCCGGGCAGACCGCCGCCGCCGTGGCCGGCGCCGACATCGCCGCGGACGCCTTCGGCGACGACCCGCGCATCCTGCCCATCGCCGCCGGCAAGGCCCGGGCCGGCGAGGCCGCCGGCATCGCCACCGCGATCGCCCACCAGGTGCACGGCGCCATCGGCTTCACCTTCGAGCACAGCCTGCATTTCCTGACGCGCCGCCTGTGGTCGTGGCGCGACGAGTTCGGCAACGACGCCGCCTGGAACCGCGTGCTCGGCCGCCACATGGCCCGGGCCGGCGCCGACGCGCTGTGGCCGGAGATCACCGCGGCTTGATCACAGGGTTTGCCAGCCGGGGACGCCGCGATCGGGGAACATGGGCGAGAGGACGACGACCCCGCTCCGCCCGGCCGCGGCCCGGCGCTTGCCAGGTCAGGCGCCGATCAGGCCCAGGCCTCGTCATAGGCTTCATCCGGCACCGAATAATCCCGCAGCTTGGCGATGTCGTGCAGGATCACCCGGGCGCCGTGGGTCTCGACGCCGAAGCCGCGCAGCGCGGCGAAGGCACGCGACAGGTTCTCCTGCCGGCAACCGAGGCGCGCGGCCAGCAGCCGCTTGTCGAACGGCAGCCGCAGGGCGGTGGTGTTGGCGGTTTCCTCGGTCGTCAGCGACAACAGGTAGCAACCGAGCCGCTGCGCCGTGGTGCGCAGCTTCAGGTCGCAGACCTGGCGCACCAAGGCGCGGAACTCCTTCGCCTCGGCCCGCAGCAGCGTGGTGACCAGCGCGCTCTCCTGTGCCAACAGGGCCAGCAGGCATTCGGCGTCAATCGCCAGCAGGCGCGAGGCGGTGATGGTGCGCACGCTGATCAGCCGCGGCAGGCGCGCCAGTACGGTGGACAGGCCAAGGGTCTCGCCCGGCCGGATCACCTCCACCACCGCCGTCTCACCGTTCGGCGCGGTGTTGATCGCCGTCAACTGGCCTTCCAGCACGATATAAAGCCGATCGGCGAGTTGGCCCTGGTGGCAGAGTTCGGTGCCCTCCGGGTGCTCGACGATGCCGCTGATCGTGGCCAGGCGGTCGATGACCCGATCTTCCAGATCCTGCAGCGCAGGGACCGCACGCAACGCCTGGTCCACGGTCTGGATGGCCGAACTGCCAGGCGACAATTGGGAAATTAAAGCTGCACTAGGCATAAAAGCTGACTGCATACCATTTTCACGTAATATTCTGCCAAGCAGTGTAGCGGATGGATTTGACGTCAATCAAGCCGCGGCGCCGCCGGTACCGGGCTGTTCAAAGCACATGATACAATTTGTCATGGACAGGAGAGATCTTGCATGAAGGCAATGGTATGCGAACGGTTCGGCGGGCCGGAGGCGCTGGCGTTGCGCGACGTGCCGGACCCGCCCCCGCCCGGCCGGGGCGAAATCCAGGTCCGCATCGCGGCCCGCGGCGTCCAGTATGTCGATGTGCTGATGCTCGCGGGCAAGTACCAGTTCCGGCCGGAACCACCGTTCATTCCGGGTAGCGAGGCCGCCGGGCACGTCGTCGCGGTTGGTCCGGATGTAACCAGCTTCGCTGTCGGCGACGCGGTGATGTCGCGCCACACGCTGGGCGCCTTCGCCGAACTCGGCAACGCCAGGGCGGACTTGTGCGATAAGGTGCCGGCCGGCCTGGACATGGCCCAGGCAGGTGTGTTCCGCGGCGTCTATACAACTGCGTATCACGCGCTGCTGCAGCGCGGGCGGCTGAAGGCCGGCGAATGGGTGCTGGTGCACGGCGCCGCCGGCGGCATCGGCATCGCCGCCATCCAGGTGGCGAAGACGTTCGGCGCCCGGGTGATCGCCACCGCCAGCACCGAGGAAAAACGCGCCGCCTGCCTGGAGGAAGGCGCCGATCACGCGATTGACTACCGCTCGGGCTTCCTGGATCCGGTCAAGGCGCTGACGGCGGGGCGTGGTGTCGACGTCGTGTACGACCCCATCGGCGACACGGTGACCGAGGAGTCGCTGCGCTGCCTGGCGTGGGGCGGGCGGCTGCTGATCCTGGGCTTCCTGGGCGGCGGGCCGGCGAACATCCGCAGCAACTACCTGCTGATCAAGGGCATCGACGCCATCGGCGTGCGCATCGGCGGGCTGAACGAGGCGGACCCGGCACTGGCCGCCGCCAACATGCGTGACCTGCTGGAGCTCGCCGGGCAGGGCAAGTTGCGGCCGCGAATCTCGCATGGCTTGCAACTGGAACAGGCGGCCGAGGCACTCCACCTAGTGATTGATCGCACCGTCATCGGCAAGGCGGTGCTGCTGAGCTGATTGCCGGGAGGAAGGTATCTGGATGAACGACGTCAGGCCGATCCCCGCGCCGCTGGTCAATGGCGAACGGACGGGAGAGGAACCGGCGAGCCCGCTGCGCAGAGCCTCGGCGGCAACCAGGCGGGAGCATGACCTGCTGGGGGAGGCGGATGTGCCCGCCGCGGCCTACTGGGGCATCCACAGCCAGCGGGCGGTGAGGAACTTCCCCATCACCGGCGTGCCGATCGGCCATTTTCCCGAACTGGTGAAGGCGCTGGCGCTGGTGAAGCTGGCGGCGGCGCGGGCCAACCGGCGCCTGGGCTATCTCGATCCCGTCAAGGCGGCGGCGATCGAGCAGGCGTGCGAGATGATCGCCTGTGAAGGCCGCTTCCACGACCAGTTCGTGGTCGATGCGGTGCAGGGCGGCGCCGGCACCTCCACCAACATGAACGCCAACGAGGTGATCGCCAACGTCGCGCTGGAGCTGATGGGATATCCGCGCGGGCACTATGCCGCGCTGCACCCCATCGACGATGTGAACATGGCGCAATCGACCAACGACGCCTACCCGACCGCGCTGCGCCTGGCGGTGATCTTCGCCATCCAGCCGCTGGCGCGGGCGCTGGACGACCTGGCGTTCGCGTTCAAGACGAAGTCCGTCGAGTTCGCCGACGTGCTGAAAATGGGCCGCACCCAGCTTCAGGACGCGGTGCCGATGACGGTGGGGCAGGAGTTCGACGCGTTCCACGACACGCTGAAGGAGGACGTTGCGCGCCTGGGCGAAATCGGCGGCCTGTTCCGGGAAATGAGCCTGGGCGCCACGGCCATCGGCACCGGGATCAACGCCGATCCGCGCTATGCCGCGCTGGCGGTGGAGGAACTGTCGCGCGCGTCGCACCAGCAGCTGACGCCGGCGCTGAACCTGATCGAGGCGACCTCCGACATGGGGGCGTTCGTGCTGTTCTCCGGGCTGCTGAAGCGCATCGCGGTGAAGCTGTCGAAAATCTGCAACGACCTGCGGCTGCTTGCCAGTGGGCCGCGCACCGGCCTTGGCGAGTTGCGGCTGCCGGCGGTGCAGGCGGGGTCGTCGATCATGCCGGGCAAGGTGAACCCGGTGATCCCCGAGGTGGTGAACCAGGTGGCGTTCCTGGTCATCGGCCACGACCAGACGGTGACGATGTGCGCCGAGGGCGGGCAGCTGCAGCTGAACGCCTTCGAACCCACCATCGGCTACTGCGTCCTGAATGCGCTGCGCATGCTGACGGCGGCGGTGGAGACGTTGCGCACGCGCTGCGTCGAGGGTATCGAAGTGGACCGGGACCGTTGCGAAAGCCTGGTGCGCGGCAGCATCGGCCTGGTGACGGCGCTGGTGCCCGCGCTGGGCTACGAAGCGGCGTCGCGGGTGGCGCGGCGGGCGCTGGCGGAACGGCGGCCGGTGGCGGAGATCGTGCTGGACGAGGGGATGCTGACAGAGGCACAGCTGGACGAACTGCTGCAGCTGGAAGCAATGACCCACCCGTCGCGCAGCAAGATCGTCGTGCCTCGGGTCGTCCCGGGGGCGGCGGTAACAACGGACACCGAGTGAGCATGAGCAACGACTGGCATTGTTTCGCAAGCGACGGCGTGTCGGCCTGTGTGAAGGCGGACGGCGCCGAGCTTTCCACGCTGCGCGACGGCAGCGGCCTGGATTACCTGTGGTCGGCCGAACCGGTTTGGCCGCGCCATGCGCCGGTGCTGTTCCCGATCGTCGGCCGCCTGCGCGACGACACCCTGCTGTACCACGACCATCGCTATCGCCTGACCCAGCACGGCTTCGCCCGCGATCGCCGTTTTGACTGGGTCGAGCGGTCCGCGACCGGATGCCGGCTGGCGCTGATGGATGATTCAGACACGCGGGCGTTGTATCCGTTCGGCTTTCGCTTCGAGGTTGCGTTCTTCGCCGCCGACGCGTCGTTGCGGGTGGAGTACGTCGTCACCAATACCGGGGACGAGGTGCTGCCGGTCTCGATGGGCGCGCATCCGGCGTTCCGCTGGCCGCTGGTTACGGGCACGCCGAAGGAAGCGTATGCCCTGACGTTCGAGGCCGAGGAGCCCGGGCCGTTGCGTGGGGTCACCGGCGGACTGCTGACCGAGCCGAACCGTCCGTCGCCGATCGACGGCCGGCATCTGGCCTTGCGTGAGGCGCTGTTTGCCGCCGATGCGCTGATCCTGCCGAACCCGGCCAGCCGATGGGTGCGCTATGCCGCGGCCGAGGGGCCGGCGCTGACGGTTGGCTGGGAGGGCTTCCCGCAGTTGGGCCTGTGGTCGCGTGCCGGCGGTGATTTCCTGTGCATCGAGCCGTGGCACGGCATGGCAAGTCCGCGTGATTTCGATGGTGACTTCATGCAGAAGCCGTGGCTGATGCTGGTTCCGCCGGGCGAACGGCGCTCGGCCGGCTATCATGTGACGCTGGAGCCGCGGTGACGGCGGGGGATTGTTTTCCGTGCCGATATGACGTTTCGCGTGAAGCGCAACGATTCGTTCTCCGTGACCCTTCGTGGTTCCATCGATTTCCTACCATGAAAATACGCTTCGGGACGCTTGTTCGCGAGCGTCATGGCCCGGCTTGTCCGGGCCACCTATTCAAGCACTTATGCCGCGACAGGTGGCCCGGACAAGCCGGGCCATGACGGGGTGGCACCGATCTCGCCCATTTTCGGCCATTGCGGTGCCGACGCGCCGGCTGGCTAACTCCGTGTTGAAAATCGGTAGAACAATCAGCACCGCGCCATCCCGAGGCGCACGGCGGTGCCCCCAACTGGCCCGCCGGTTGCCCGCCCGCCACGCCCGGCATAGCATCCCGGTCATCGAGCTGGAGGAAACGAACCATGGCCACCCCGGGACGCGCACTGCCGCAGCCGACGCCCGAGACCCAGCACTTCTGGGACGGCACCAAGGCGAACGAGCTGCTGCTGCAGCGCTGCGGCGATTGCAGCAAGGTCTATTTCCCGCCGCGTCCGTTCTGCCCGGTCTGCGCCTCGCGGAACGTGTCGGTGACCAAGGCGAGCGGCAAGGCGACGCTGTACAGCTACGTGATCCATCACCGCCCTGTGCCCGGATTCACGCCGCCCTATGCCATTGCGGTTGTGGAACTGGCGGAAGGCCCGCGGATGATGACCAACATCGTGGACTGCCCGCAAACGCCCGAGGCGCTGGTGCTGGACATGAAGCTGGAAGTCACCTTCGAGCCGCAGTCTGACACCATCACGCTTCCCCTGTTCCGTCCGGCGAAAGGCTGACCCGATGCCACACAACACAGTCGCCGTGGTTGGCGCTGCCGAAACGACCCGCCTGGGCGTCATTCCCGAGTTGTCGCAGATTGGCCTGCACGCCGACGCGGCCCTGAACGCGATGGCCGATTGCGGGCTGAAGCCGAAGGATATCGACGGCATCGCAACGGCCGGAGAGACGCCGGTGCAACTGGCGCATTACCTTGGCATCACCCCGACATGGATCGACGGCACGTCTGTCGGCGGATGCAGCTTCATGATCCACGTCCGCCATGCCGCGGCGGCGATCGAGGCGGGGCTGGCGAAAACCATCCTGGTCACGCACGGCGAAAGCGGCAAATCCCGCGTCGGCAACCCGCCGCGCACGGTGCATCCGCAATCGCTGAACGGCCAGTTCGAGCAGCCTTTCGGACCGATGGGGCCGCCCAGCATGTTCACCATCCCGGTGCTGCGCTACATGAAGACATACGGCGTGACCGAGGAGCAGATCGCGCAGGTCTGCGTGGTGCAACGGGAGTGGGCGGCGAAGAACCCGCGGGCAACGTTCCGCAATCCGATCACCACCGAGGATGTGCTGAACAGCCGGATGATTGCCTATCCGTTCCGGCTGCTGATGTGCTGCCTGGTGACCGACGGCGGCGGCGCGCTGATCCTGACCTCGGCCGATCGCGCCAAGGACTTCCCGACGAAGCCCGTGTATATCCTGGGCACCGGCGAGAGCGCGGAAACGCCGATGGTCAGCCAGATGGAGGACTTCACCTCCTCCCGCGCCTTCCGCGTCGCCGGCCCGACGGCGTTCAAGGAGGCGGGGATCACGCACAAGGATGTCGATCACCTGATGATCTACGACGCTTTCGCGCATTTGCCGATATATGGCCTGGAGGACCTGGGTTTCCTGCCGCGTGGCGAGGCCGCTGCGTTCATCGCCGCCCGCAACACCGCGCCGGGCGGATCGTTGCCATTGAATACCAATGGCGGCGGGCTGTCGTATATGCATTCCGGGATGTACGGGATGTACGCGCTGCAGGAAAGCGTGCGGCAGATGCGCGGCGTCGCGCCGGCGCAGATTCCGGACGCGAAGATCTCGGTCTGCCACGGCGTGGGCGGGATGTTCGCGGCCTCCGGCACGATCATCTTCAGCAACCAAGTGCCATAACGGCTTCGTAAAGGGGATTCGCGCATGGCGGAAAGCCTGTTCACAGGGCTGAAAGTCATTGACTGTGCAAGCTGGATCGCCGGGCCGGCGGCAGCGACGATGCTGTCGGATTTCGGCGCCGACGTGATCAAGATCGAACCCCCGGGCGAGGGCGATCCGTGGCGCGCCTCGCAGCCGATTCCGGGGAAGACGGTCGACTATTACTGGCAGTTGACATCCCGCAACAAGCGCAGCCTGGCGCTGGACCTGAAGCACCCCGACGGCCAGGCGGTGCTGCATCGCCTTGCCGCCTCGGCTGACATTTTCATCACCAACTTTCCTCTTCCCGTCCGCGATCGGCTTTTGATGGCGCCGTCGCACCTGATGCCGCTGAATCCGCGGCTGATTTACGCATCTTTCACCGCCTATGGCGAGGAAGGCGACGAGGCGGCCAAGACCGGATTCGATTCCACGGCATACTGGGCGCGCACCGGATTGATGGACATGGTGCGCGCGGATGTCGAAACCACGCCGGTCCGCTCAATGCCCGGCATGGGCGATCATCCCAGCGCCACCGGGCTGTACGCGGCGATCGTCTCGGCGCTGTACCGGCGGGAAAAGACCGGGCAGGGCGGGGTGGTGAGGTCATCGCTGCTGCAGAACGGCCTGTGGGCCAACGGCTGCGCGGTGCAGGTGCGGCTGTTCGGCGAGCACGTGCCGCTTCGCCCGCGCCGCGAGGACGCGCCGAACGCGCTGGCCAACCATTACCGCTCACGCGACGGCCGCTGGTTCATCATGGCACTGTTCAACGAACAGCGGCAGTTGCCCGCGCTGCTGTCGGCGATCGGCCGGGAAGACCTGACGGACGATCCCCGCTTCGCCACGCCGGACGCGCGCAAGCGGCACGCGAAGGAACTTGTATTGATCCTGGACGAAGTTTTCTCGCGGCGGGATCTTGCCGAATGGCGAACGATCCTGGATTCCGTCGGCGTGACCTTCGGCATCGTCGGCACTGTGAACGAGGCGCTCGACGACCCGCAGATGCGCCATTCCGGCGCGCTGGCGCCGTTCGCCGATGGGCAGGGGTTGACCGTGATGACTCCGTTCCATATCGACGGCGTCGAAAAAGTCCCGGCAACGCGTGCGCCGTCCGTCGGCCAGGATAGCGAAGCCGTGCTGGCCCAGGCTGGTTACAGCCGTGACGACATCCGGCGCCTGCGCAGCCTCCGCGCGGTCGTGTAGCCGGCCGTGCTGTCGCTTGCCGTAACCCTGCTGACGATCGCGGTGGTGCTGGGGACCGGCCTGGCCTTGTGGCACCTGCGCGCGACCGACGATGCAGGACGGCCGCCGATGGCGGTAGGCGTGGTCCATGGCTGCCTCGGCGCCGCCGGGCTGGCGGTGCTTCTGGTGGTGCTGCAAGGACCGCCGCGTGGAGTCAGTGCCGGCGCCGGGGCATTTGGCCCAACCGCGGCGATCATGTTCAGTGCGGCACTGGCATTCGGGCTGGTGATGTGGTCGCGCCGGCGCAACACGCCGGTGGTGCTGATGGCGATCCATTCCGGGATCGCCATCACAGCCTATGTGCTGTTCGTCGCCTGGAGCTCGTTGAGCTAGCCCACCGCGACCGAATAGATGTCCTTCACCCCGGACGGCAGGGGCAGCGCCTCCCACGTTGCGCCGCCGTCCTCGGTGCCGAAAATCTCGCCATCGTAGCGCGCGCCGAGGAAAACCTGGTTCGGATCGGCCGGATGCAGTGCCACCGACATGATGGTGCCGTGAACCTGCACCTTATCGAAGCGCTTCCATGTCGCGCCCTTGTCGGTGCTGCGATACACCCCGCCATCCTTGCTGGCCGCCGCCACGCTCAACGCGGTATAGAGGATGTTGCCGTCCTGCGGCGATACCTTGATGTCGCGGCCATAGGTGGTGGGCGAGAAGCGGCCGATTTCCATGTCCTTCCAGGTTCTTCCGGCATCGGCGGTTTCGAACAATCCCATTCGAACCGCAACGATTACCTTGTCCGGGTCGGCCGGGCTGATGGCGATGGCGTGGCCGTCCAGCATGCCCTCGTTGAACGTATCGCTGACGATCTTGCTTTTCAGGTGCGGCAACTGCGCCAGGCGGATCAGGTCCGCGCTGCAGTCCGTCCAGCTTTCGCCGCCGTCGGTCGTGCGCATCACGCCGTTGACTTCCAGCGCGGCGTAGATCGTTGCAGGTTGCGTGGGGTGCTGCGCCATCCGCATCACCCGGCAGTCGAACGGCATCACCGCCCGGTCCGGCATCTCCGGATTCGGCAGCGAGCGCCATGTTTCTCCGCCATTCTCGCTGCGATAGACGCTGATTGGCGAGCCGCCGGCGTAGATCAGATTACGGTCGTGCGCATCGACCAGGAAAGACCAGATCTGGATGCCCTTGTCGGGGAAGTTGGTGCGCCGGAACGTCCTGCCGCGGTCGGTGCTGCGATAGACGCCATCGGCCGTGCCGGCGAACACAACGCTCGGATCTGCTGGATGAACGTGAACGGCATAGGCCTCGTGCTCCGGCAGCACGTGCGCCCATTGCCCGATGTCGGCCTGCCGGCTGAACACCCCGACCGCGCCCTTCTGGTCCGCCCGGCCAACAAAGCCTGCGACCGCGGCATAGACATTGGATTTGCCCGCCATTTGCCTGCCCCCTTTGGTTCGTCTCCGCCGCGGACGCTACGCCGGTTTTGCCGACGCCGCCAACTGGGCTAGCCTTTGGGGCAGGGAAATCGGGAGAACGTTCATGCCAACCGTCTCGGCGGACAGACTGATCGAGATCGCCAAGGCCCTGCTGATCGCGGCAGGCGCGTCGGAGGAGGAAGCGGCGGTGGTTGCCCGCTACAACATTGGCGCGAACCTGGTGGGGCACGATTCCCACGGCATCATCCTGATCCCGACCTACATCGACCGCATCAAGGCCGGCCACATCGTTCCCAAGGCGCCATGGGTCATTACGCAGGAAACGCCGACGACCACGGTTGTTGATGGTAACTGGGGTTTTGGCTATGCGGTCACGGACCGGGCGATGCGCCATACGATCGAAAAGGCGAAGACGCAGAATGTTGCCGCCGCAACGGTGTTCCGCCAGAGCCATATCGGCCGCTTGGCCAGCTATCCGCTGATCGCGGCCGGGGAGGGCATGATCGCAATGATCACGGCGGATTCCGGCCGCAGCCCCAAGCATGTGGCGCCATTCGGCGGGGCGAAGGCGCGACTTGGAACGAATCCAATCTGTTTCGCCGTGCCGTCCAACCTGGACGGGCCGCTGGTGTTCGACATGGCGACATCCGCCGCCGCCGCCGGCAAGATCAACGTGGCCACTGCCCGCGGCGACCAGGTGCCGAGCGGTTGGCTGATCGATGCGGAGGGGAAACCGTCCAACGACCCACGCGTGCTGAAAGCCGGTGGCGCGCTGCTGCCGCTGGGCGGCACCGAGGGCTACAAAGGCACCGGCCTGGCCGCGATCGTCGAGATCCTGTCAGGCCTTCTGACAGGGCTCGGTTTCGGCGTCGAGCCGACTGGGCGCCACAACGACGGCTGCTTCATCGCCGTGTTCAATGTTGCCGCGTTCCGGTCGCTGGAGACGTTCAGGCAGGAAGTAACCGAGTTCGCGCAGTATCTGAAGGCGACGCCGCCGGCGCAAGGTTTTGCCGAGGTCTATTACCCGGGGGAAATTGAATTCCGGAAGGAGCAGGAGCGGCGGAAGAACGGGGTGCCGATCGAGGACGCGACCTGGAACAAGATCCGGGTTCTGGCGCAGGGCTATGGTCTTGCCGACAAGCTGGGGGTGTGAAGGGCGCTTGGTATTCGGTAATCGGCTTGACGATCGAAAGATGCGCGCGGACGGGCCGCTTTGCAGACCATGCCCCATCTGGTACGACAACGTGGCTGCCGATGGAGTGCCGCGTCCATGAGCTACGAACCCAAGCGTGCCGATTTCTCCGTGCCCGTCCGCATCAACCTCTATTCCGACACGCAGACCCGCCCTTCGCCCGCCATGAAAGAGGCGATGATGGCAGCCGAAGTGGGTGACGAGCAGGGAGGTTCCGATCCGACGGTGTGGGAACTGTGCGACCGGACAGCGGCGCTGCTGGGCAAGGAAGCGGCGATGTTCATGCCATCCGGGACCATGTGCAATCAGGTCGCTTTGGCAACGCACTGCCGTCCGGGGGACGAAATCCTGGCGCATGAGGATGCGCATATCCAGTCCAGCGAGGCCGGCGGCCCAGGAGCCATCAGCGGCGTGATGATCCGTGGATTGCCTGGTGCCAGGGGGATTTTCTCGGCGGACACTCTGCGCGACGCGATCCGTCCGGTGTCTCGTTACGCGCCGGCGCAACGACTTGTCGAAGTCGAACAGACGGCGAACAAGGGCGGCGGCGCCTGCTGGCCGATCGGCGACCTGAAGGCTGTGGCCGATGTTGCGCATCAGCACGGCATGAAGGTCCACATGGACGGCGCCCGGGTGCTGAACGCGGCGGTGGCGCTGGGTGTCGCCGCGGCGGATGTGGTGGCGGATTGCGATACGGTCTGGCTGGATTTCACCAAGGGCCTGGGCGCGCCGTTGGGAGCGGTGCTGGCCGGGCCAGGGGATTTCATCGGCGAGGCCTGGCGCTGGAAGCAACGGCTGGGCGGATCGATGCGCCAGGGCGGCATGAACGCCGCCGCCTGTATCTACGCGCTGCAACACAACGTCGCGCGCCTGGCGGAGGATCACGCTAACGCCGCCGGCCTGGCCCACGGCATGGCGCAAATCCCGGGGATCGTGGTGGAGATGCCGGAAACCAATATGGTCTTTTTTGATACCAAAGGCGCCGGCCTGACGGCGGCGGAACTGGCGGCCCGACTGCGTCCGCTCGGGGTCACGATTTCCGTTTCGGGGTCTTATCGAGGCCGCGCCTGCACGCACCTGGACGTCACGGCCGCGCAGATCGAGGAAGCCGTGGCGATCATGCGAAGCGTCATCGCGGCCTGACGAAGCGCCTGATCTGGTGGCGCTCGCTGTCGCCGACGAGGATGGGACCGTCAGGCGCTACTGCCAGCCCGTGCGGCCGGACGGGACTGCAGGCGACCGTCGTGACGATCCAGATGCGCGCGTCGATCCGCCGGGTGACATTGTTCTCCGTGCCCACGACAAGAATATTGCCGGCCGGATCAACGGCTATCTCCTTCGCGCGTCGAATACCGCCTGCTGCGCCGGTGCCGGCGACGACATTCATCGTCCAATCAGATGCGGATTGCGGCTTGTTCATGCTGATTCCCTGATCGTTCCGGCCAGCAAGGTTGTCGTCCCCGCGATGTCAAGCGTAGGATCGCTGAAATCGACGACAGTCGGAGGAAGCCAGGATGGATGTGAACACCGCCCAGGAGCGCAGCAGCGTAGTGCGAGGTCTCTATGACAAGCTGGAGGACCGCGTCCTGATGCGCGACCAGAAAGGCGCAAGCGATGTCTATTATGAACTCGTTCGCGCCAACCGACCGCTGAACGAGATCGTCGCCGAAGGTGTTCGGATCCATGCGCCATATACGCATGTTCCGTATCACGAACGGATGGACGACGGGTATCCGAACTTTGTCAACAATGACCACTGCCTGCTCAGCGCCCGCGCGACCATCAACCTGAAACGCATGCTGCCGCCGCATCTCGCGATGCTGCCGATGGCGCAGACCATCTGGTACATCCCGACCGGCCTGGACATCTGGAACCAGAAGATCAACAAGGCGCCTGGCCATTACACCCGCCTGCGCGGCGACAGCACCACGGTGCAGTCGCCGCCGGCCCCGGTCGCGTGCTGGCCGGATCAGGAGCCACTGCCGCAGGCCGGTCCGCTGAAGGAACGACTGAACAACTGGATGACCCAGGTGCACCGCGGCAACGTCATCGACGCCTACCGCCTGTTCCTGGGCCTGATGCAGGATCCGACAGAACGCCGGGATGTCCTCGCCGAAATGTGTTTCGCCGGCCTGATCGACGTCCAGGATCGCCTGTTGCACAATCGTTCCTATACCACCGGGCACAAAGCCTATCGCGCCCGCTCGACCGTAGAGCTTGGCAATGCCCTTGGCTGGGACAACGCCCACAACGTGATCTACGCCGGTGCGCTGGACATCGCCGTTGGGCCACGCTGGTATTCGACTTACGAGGTCGCCTGTAACTACATCAAGATGATGATCGAAGGAGAGGCGCTGCACGCCGTCCCGTACGGCGGCGTCAGCGAGGCCGAACTTGCCGTACTGCGCAACAGGGAACCGGTGAACCAGCAGGAAGCCGTCGAGCTCACGACCGCCATCATGCGCCAGGGCGAGATCGAAACGCTTGAGACACTGACGAAATTGCTGAAATCCGGCAAAGACCCGCGCCGCATCCTGGACGTGATCCAGCTGATCGTGGCGCAGATCATCCTGGAAACCCGGGATCAGGCCGCGTTCAACATGCCGCACCATTGCTACGAGTATCAGAACACGCTGGCCTGGTTCTACGACACCTTCGACCATCCGCGCCGGTTGCGGTTGCTTTACGTGGCTGCAATGTTCGCCAACCGCGTCGCCTACCACCAACAGGGCCTGGGCGAGGTGCACTCTGCGCCAACTCAGGTGCCGTCCGGCGCGCGGGCTCTTGATGCCGCACAACTTCTCGACCGCGTGGATGCCGCGATCTGTACCCTGAATGGCGAGGAAGCCGTGGGCTGGACACAGGCATATTGCGACAACGTATCAGACCGCGCGCCGCTGGTGCAGCGTATCGCGCTGGCGGCCTGCAAGCTGGGCAACGATCCGCACAACCAGGAAATTGCCCAGTGCATGCTGATGGATTTCGGTACGAATCGGCAGCCGGATCGTGACAGGCTGCTGCTGGCTGCATCCTACCACACCGCGATGCATCGCAAATACGGCGACCCGATGGAAGCGGGCCGCCGGTTCGGCCATGCCATGGGCCTCTCGGAACTGCATTGACCGTGCCGCCGTGCCCGGCCGGCCACTTGACCGGCGCACGGCAAGCGGTATCCATGTGCAAACGCCAGAAAGCAGGAGACTGGATATGCGCGCATGGGCCGTGGTCGAGAACGGGCAGCCATTGAAGGAAATCGAACTGCCGACGCCGGAGCCGAAAGGCACGGAAGTATTGCTAGAGGTCACGCACTGCGGCGTCTGCCATTCCGACCTGCACATCTGGGAAGGCTATTACGATATCGGCGGCGGCCAGAAGATGTCGCTGAAGGATCGCGGCGTGACCCTGCCGCTGGCGATGGGGCATGAAATCATCGGCCGCGTCGTCAAGCTCGGGCCCGAGGCAACCGGCGTGAAAGTTGGCGACGTTCGCATCGTGTTCCCATGGCTGGGCTGCGGCAAGTGTGAAAAGTGCCTGGCGGAAGAAGACAACATGTGCAGCGTCGCGGCGCGCAGCCTGGGCGTTTACCAGAACGGCGGCTACGGCACGCATGTGGTTGCGCCGCACCCGCGGCACCTGGTCGATCTGGGGAATCTCGATCCGGCGGTGGCGGCAACCTATGCCTGTTCGGGAATAACGGTTTATTCCGCCATCAAGAAGGCGATGCCGCTGAAGCCCGACCAGCCGATCGTGCTGGTGGGCGCGGGCGGCCTGGGCCTGAACGCCGTCGCCATACTCAAGGCGATGAAGCACGAGAACATCATTTCCGTCGATGTCAGCGCGGAAAAGCGCGATGCGGCCTTGAAGGCCGGGGCGCACAAGGCGGTGGACGGCAGCGGCGACGGCGCCGCGGTGACCAAGCGCATCATGGAGGCCGCGGGCGGCCCGGTGCCGGCGGTGATCGACCTGGTGAACGGCACCGCAACGGCTCGTTTCGCCTTCGGCGCGCTCGCCAAAGGCGGCAAGCTGATCCAGGTCGGTCTTTTCGGTGGCGAGCTGATGCTGCCGCTGCCGATCATGGCGATCCGGGCGTTGACTGTGCAGGGAAGCTATGTCGGGAACCCGAAGGACCTGCGGGAACTGGTGAAGCTGGCCCAGGATGGCCAACTGTCGGCGCTGCCGGTGGCGACCGTTCCGCAAAGCCAGGCCTACGAGGCACTGATGCGCCTGAAGGACGGCAAGGTCACCGGGCGCCTCGTGTTAAAGGCCGAGGCGGCATAATGGCCGCCGCCGGTTTTCGCCGCTCGGTCGTGCTGAAGCGCCGTCCGGGCGGGGAGCCTTCGCGGGGGGATTTCGACATCCGCGAGGATCCGGTTCCCCATCCGGAGGCCGGGGATGTCGTTACTCGCACGATCTGGCTGTCGATCGATCCGTATATGCGCGGGCGGCTGCGCGAGGAGCAGACCTATGCCACCGCCGTCCAGATCGGTGACGTCATGACCGGGGAAACCGTCGGCGAGGTCGTCGAATCGGGCGATCCGGCATTCCAGCCGGGCGACCTGGTCGTCGGCGCGCGCGGCTGGCAGACCCATTCGGTCACGCCGGGCAAGCAACTGGTGAAGATCAGGAAGGGCGCCGCGCCGCTGTCCGCGTATCTTGGGATCCTTGGGATGCCGGGCGCGACAGCGTATGCCGGCGTCACGGAAATCTGCAAGCCGAAGCCTGGCGAAACGTTCGTCGTGTCGGCGGCCTCGGGCGCCGTCGGTTCAGTGGCGGGGCAGCTTGCCAAGCGGGCGGGGGCGCGCGTGATCGGCATCGCGGGCGGACCGGACAAGTGCTTCTGGGTGCAGGACAGCCTGGGCTTCGACGACTGCGTCGATCATCGCTCGATCGATCTGCGGGGAGAACTGCATGCCGCCTGCCCGAATGGGATCGATGCCTATTTCGAGAACGTCGGCGGCGCGGTGCAGGCCGCTGTGTTCGAGCAGTTGAACCCGTTCGCCCGCGTCGCGATGTGCGGCATGGTTTCTCAGTATAACGAAAAGACCCCGCCGCCCGGGCCCAACCTGGGGTTTGTCGTCGGCAAGCGCGTCCTGATCCAGGGCTTCATCGTGTCCGACCGGCCCGAGCGGCTGACCGAATGGCGGACAATGGCGGAGCCGCTGGTCGCCGAGGGCAACCTTGTCTACCGCGAGGACGTCATCGAGGGGCTGGAAAACGCGCCCGACGCGCTGGCGGGAATTCTGACCGGGCGGAATTTCGGCAAGTTGCTGGTGAAGGTTTCTCCCGAGCCGTCGTAACCACGCGGAGTGCTGGCATGAAGTTCGGCGCGTCGATGTTCTTCACCGACTATTCGATCCAGCCCGCGGACCTGGGGCGGGCGATGGAGGAACGCGGATTCGATACGCTGTGGGGGCCGGAACACTCCCACATACCGCTCAGCCGCAAGACGCCGTTCATCCTGGGTGGCGAACTGCCAAAGCGTTACTATGACGTGATGGACCCGTTCGTCACCCTGACAGCGGTTGCCGCCGCAACGAAGACCCTGAATATCGGCACCGGCGTTTGCCTGGTCGCGCAGCGCGATCCGATCCAGACAGCGAAGCTGGTGGCTTCGATCGACCAAATCTCCGGCGGCCGGTTCCTGTTTGGAATCGGCAACGGCTGGAACCAGGACGAAACGGAGAATCACGGCACTGTCTTCACCACGCGCCACAAGCTGGCGCGGGAACGCGTGGAGGCGATGAAGGCGATCTGGACCCGGGACACCGCCGAATATCACGGGGAATTCGTCGATTTCGGCCCCATGGCGGCCCGGCCGAAGCCGTTACAAAAGCCGCATCCGCCGATACTGATCGGCGGCGCGTTCCCTTACTCGGCTCGCCGGGCAATCCGTTACGGTAACGGCTGGATGCCGCAGGTGACAAGCGCCAGCAAGGCGCCGCTGACCGAGGCCATCCCGCAGTTCCGCCGGATGGCGGCCGAGGCGGGACGCGATCCCGCCAGCCTGCGCATCATGATCGGTGGCCAACCGCCGGATGTGACGCTGATCGAACGGTACAAGGCGCTGGGCGTGGAAATGGTCTATCCCAGCCTGCCGTCGGAACAACGGGACGTCATCCTGCCGATACTGGACCAGTGGGCGGGCATCATGCGGCGGGTGAACGGATAGCTGCGCTCCGGCCAGAATGACAGATATATGACACTTCCAAGAAATGTCGCATCCCGCCGGCGCACGACGGCCGGGTTCAGCGCCGGTTGGTCTGAAACGCCAACGCCCCTGGCGGATCGCTCCACCAGGGCCGTCGTTTACACCAGGCGAAACCCGGCCCGCGGGCCGGCGATGTCCCGCGTTACCGAACCGACGTGATCGCGTTGCGGTTCTGCGCCCAGGCCTGCTCATCCGAGCCCTGCGCCGTTGGGCGGTCCTTGCCGTAGCTGATCGTCGTCATGCGCGCCCCGGCCACGCCCTTCGCCCGCAGGTAGTTGGCCGCCGCGTGCGCGCGACGGTCACCCAGCGCCAGGTTGTACTCCTCGGTGCCGCGCTCATCGCAGTTGCCGGCAATCTGGACGTTCACGTTGCCGTACTTGGCCAGCCAGGCGGCCTGCTTGTCCAGCGTCGCCTTGGCATCGGGGCGCAGCGTGGAGCGGTTGAAATCGTAGAACACGCGGTCGCCGACATTCGCGACCAGGTCTTCCTGGCTGCCCGGAACAATGCCGGCAGCGGATGCCGTCGGCGTCGCTTCGGGGGCGGCAGGAGGCTTGCTGCTGCAGGCCGCCATCAGGGCGACCGCCGCGAAAGCGCCAAGGGTCTTAACGTTCATCAGTTCTTCGTCCCTGAATGGGGTGCAATCCGTGTGCGCAAACAAAATCGCGCAGAGGAACCGGTAAACCGTTCCGTCCTCGTGAGCGATTAATCCCGCCGGCGCGGCAGGGTCAAGTTCCTGCTCGCCGGTTCGTGATACATAACCTACCTGTTGCCTTGCTATCACACAATCTTAATAGTAATTAATGCAGTTTTGTTGCAATCAACCTAGCCCCCCAACGGCGACCACGCCGGGTCCGAGGCATCCGTTGGCGTCGGCGCCACCCGTTCATTGAATCCGGTGATGTCCACCGACACCAGCCGCGAGGAGAAACCGGCGCCGCGCGAGCCGCTTCCCCGCGTCTCGCGCCAGAACATCAGCACCCGCCCGTTCGGCGCGAAGGTCGGCCCCTCGACCATCCAGCCCTCGGACAGGATGCGCTCCCCCGAGCCGTCCGGGTGCATCACGCCGATGGCGAAGTTGGCGGTGTCGCCGGCGTAGCGGGTGAACGCAATCAGGTCACCGCGCGGTGACCAGACCGGCGTGCCATAGCGGCCGTTGCCATAGCTGATCCGCCGTGCCCCGCCGCCGCCCGCGCCCATGACATAGATCTGCTGGTCGCCGCCGCGGTCCGAGGCGAACACGATCTGCGAGCCATCCGGGCTGTAGCACGGGCTGACGTCAATCGAGCCCGAATTGGTCAGCCGCCGCGACGCGCGGCTGTGCAGGTCCACCGAGACGATGTCCGACCCCTCGCCGTTCGACACCGCCATCAGCAGGCTGTTGCCGTCCGGCGCAAAGCGTGGCGCGAAGGTCATGCCAGGGAATTCGCCAAGCTGCGTCTGCCGCCCCGTCTGCAGGTCGAACAGGTACACCCGCGGCCGGTTGTTGGCATAGCTCATGAACGCGATCAGGTCGCGGGTCGGGTGGAACCGCGGCGTCAGCACCAGCCACCGCCCGTCGGTCAGCATCCGGTTGTTCTCGCTGTCCTGGTCCATGATCGCCAGCCGCTTGGTGCGGCGGTCGCGTGGCCCGGTGGCGGAGACATAGACGATACGGGTGTCGAAATAGCCCTTCTCGCCCAGCAGCCGCTCATAGATCACGTCGGCCATGATGTGGGCGATGCGCCGCCAGTTGCCCACCGTGGTGGTATAGGCGGTGCCCTGGATCTGCGTCCCGGGCAGGATGTCCCACAGCCGGAACTCCACCCGCAACTGGCCGCCGCCCAGCATCTGCACGCTGCCGGTCACCAGCGCCTGCGCCCCGGTCGGCCGCCAGTTCTGCAGGTTCGGCGTGCCGCCGGACGCGCCGGACTGGATGAACGCGGCGTGGTCGATCATGCGGAACAGCCCGCTGCGGGCCAGGTCGTTGCTGATCACCCCGGCGATGTCGCGGCCCATCTGCTCCGACGCGCCATCGGCCCCGCCCAGATCAGGCACCGCGATCGGTATCGGCGCGGTGCGGGCGCGGTTGACGTCGATCACCGCCGACGGGGCGTCCGACCCGCCGGCCTGTTGCGCCAGGACCGGAATGGGAGCGGCAGCCAGCAGGCCGGCGGCGCCGGCGATCAGGCCACGGCGGCTAAAGGAGGGAGTCGAAATAGGGTTCATATCGTTGCCTTCCACCTCAATCTGTCCTCGCGCATCGGCTGTCACCGCGCCGTGCCGGGGATGTCAAATGCGCTGGTGCATCGTGCTCATGGGCTGAACCGGAACGTCAGCTTGCCGACCTTGCCCATGTCCTTGCCCGGCAGGGGCAGGTTGGCGCAGCGCGAGTCCAGCACCGCGCGCCGCGCCCGTTCGGCGAAGGCGCGGAAACGGGGGTCGCCCATCCGCCCGATATCCGCGCCGGCGACCTCGGCCATGCGGGCCATGCCGGTGGCGTCGACCGTCACGGTCAGCAGCACGTGCTGCTTGTCGATATCCAGCGCGCCGGCGTCCTTGGTCCAGCATTCCCGCACATGGTCACCGATGGCGCCACGCTCCGAGGCGCTGAGCGACGCGGTCATGTCGCCGTTCGGGCTGCCGCCGCTGTTGGGCCGGCCGCCGGCGCGCGGGTTCGCCCGAGCCCGCGGCGGCGCAGACTGGGCCAGTTGCTGGCGCAGCTTCTCCAGCGTGTTGTCCAGCGCGGTGCTGTCCGGCGCCGGGTTCTTGGTCGGGTTCGGCTGCGACGTCCTGCTGGGCGGCGACGGCGGAGCGGGCGCCGGTGGCGGCGGCAGCGGCAGCGGCGGTTCCGGCTTCGCCTGCGGGGTCGGCGA
>NZ_NHRY01000057.1 GCF_002937115.1 Rhodopila globiformis
CTGAACCGGCCACTTTAGTGGCCAACTGAACCCGGGACCGCGTTAGCGGTCCCGCTTGCCGCTTTGAGCGGCTCACACTCAACGGGCCGCGTCAGCGACCCGCCCGGCCGCTTTGAGCGGCCAACACCATAAAGCCCCCGGCTCTGCCGGGGGATATTTACTCGTCATGAAAGGCGTATGCCGAGGCTGTCAGATCTCGCCGTGCTGATGGCAGCAAAGCCATGCATCACGGCCCGGAGCCTGCATCTAAATATTTTTAAATGTGATCAGGATAGGCGCCATGGCGACAAAGCAATTTACGCCGCATGCCGTCGATTTGAACGCCCAGACGGCTCAGGCCGGCTGCTTGCGCCCCAGCCGTTCAACCGCTTCCCGCACCGGGGGATCGAGCGTGATCCTGCCCTCGGCAAGCTGCGTCACGATTTCCTGCCGCATGCGCGGGTCCCAGAATTTCCGCAGGTGGTCCTCGATCAGATCGGCCGCCGCCCCGGTCTTCTGGGACTGGAAGAACCGGCCGATCTGGTTGGCCATATAGGCGAGCTTGTCAGGCGACATGGGCGTTTGTCCGTAAAGTGATCCGATCTGGGTAAGTAAAGACCTCGAACCCGTCCGTCCGCGCCACGCCGATCAGGGTGATGCCGGCCGCGGTGGCGACGTCGACGGCGAGCGAGGTGGGAGCCGACACCGCGACGATCACCGGCGCCCCCAGCGTGGCCGCTTTCTGCACCATCTCGACCGAGACGCGGCTGGACAGCAGCAGGAGCCCGTCCGACGCGGCGATGCCGGACCGCGCGAGCGCGCCGGAGAGCTTGTCGAGGGCGTTGTGCCGTCCGACATCCTCGCGCAACGCGATCAGCCCGCTGGCAGGGGTCCAGAAGGCAGCGGCATGGACGGCGCGGGTTTCCCGATTCAGCGCCTGCGCCGCCGGCATGGCCTGCATGGCGGCCTGGACCATGGCAGGCGTGAAAGCCTGGCAATTGGGCACACGCGGCGCCGGACGGATGGCGGCGGCAAGGCTGTCCATGCCGCACAGGCCGCAGCCGCTCGGGCCTGTCAGCCGCCGCTGCCGCCGGGTCAGGGCTTCCAGCCGATCGGCTTGCAGGTCCATGCGGCATTCGATGCCGTCGGGGACGGAGAGGACGTCCAGGGCGAGGATATCGGCGGGATTGTGGACAATGCCTTCCGACAGGCTGAAGCCGATGGCGAAGTCTTCCAGGTCGGCCGGTGTCGCGAGCATCACGGCATGGGTGGCGCGGTTGTAAGTCAGCGCGACGGGGGACTCGCGCGGTATGGTGCGGAGGCCATTGCTGGCGGCGTCACCGCGCCAGGCGATGCGGGGGACGGAGAGGGCAGGGGCAGGGATCATGGCGCCCGGCCAAGGCAATTGCCGTCGTGCCGGGGCCCAGGCTGGCGTGCGGCGGCAGAGGGCGGAGGCACATGGGACGGCTTCGGCGGAGTGAGAACGGGGCAAGGTCCTTGCTCCATCGTCATGGCCAGGCGTGTCCCGGCCATTCGCCCCCACCGTTGAAGCGCAGATGGCCGGGACACGCCCGGCCATGACGGTGAGGCAACGGACCGGGCGCCGGGCCATGACGCGACAGGCCGGGGCGCCGATCCCTCAGTCGCCAACCGGCACCGCCTCGATCCGCCGGCTCTCAACAGCGTGCGCATGGTACGTCTTCTGCCACTCACTCTGGCCGTTAGTCGGCGAAACCTGCACCGCCGTCACCTTGTACTCCGGACAATTGGTCGCCCAGTCCGAATAGTCCGTCGTTACAACGTTCGCCTGGGTCACCGGATGGTGGAAGGTCGTATAGACCACCCCCGGCGCCACCCGTTCGGTCAGCAGCGCGCGCAGCGTCGTCTCGCCGGTTCGGCTGCGCAGCCGCACCCAGTCGCCCTCGTTGATGCCGCGCTCGGAGGCGTCATGCGGATGCATCTCCAGCAGATCCTCGGCATGCCAGGCGACGTTGCCGGTGCGCCGGGTCTGCGCGCCGACGTTGTACTGCGACAGGATGCGCCCGGTGGTCAGCAGCAGCGGATAGCGCGGCCCGACCTTCTCGTCCGTCGGCACGTACTCGGTAATGACGAAATTGCCCTTCCCGCGCACGAACTTGCCGATATGCATGATCGGCGTGCCCTCGGGCGCCGCGTCGTTGCATGGCCACTGCACCGCGCCCTGTTCCAGTTTCTCGTACGAAACCCCGGCGAACGTCGGGGTTGTGCGCGCGATCTCCGCCATGATCTCGGCCGGGCCGTCGTAGTGCATCGGATAGCCCATGGCGTTGGAGATCGCCTGAGTCGCCTCCCAGTCGCCCATCCCGCTGCGCGGCTCCATCACCTTGCGCACCAGGTTGATGCGGCGCTCGGCGTTGATGAACGTGCCGTCCTTCTCCAGGAACGTCGCGCCGGGCAGGAAGACATGCGCGAAATTCGCCGTCTCGTTCAGGAACAGGTCATGCACCACGACGCATTCCATCGCCCGTAGCCCGGCCGTCACGTGCTTCACGTCGGGATCGGACTGGGCGATGTCCTCGCCCTGGACGTAGAGCCCAAGAAACGTTCCCTGTACCGCCGCATCCAGCATGTTGGGGATGCGCAGGCCCGGCTCGGGGTTGATCGTCACGCCCCACTCGGCCTCGTAGATCGCCCGCACCTCGGGATTGGCGACATGCCGGTAGCCCGGCAGCTCATGCGGGAAGCTGCCCATGTCGCAGCTGCCCTGGACGTTGTTCTGGCCGCGCAGCGGGTTCACCCCGACGCCGCGGCGGCCGAGATTGCCGGTCGCCATCGCCAGGTTGGCGATCGCCATCACCGCCGTGCTGCCCTGGCTGTGCTCGGTCACGCCCAGGCCGTAGTAGATCGCGCCGTTCCCGCCGGTCGCATACAGCCGCGCGGCGCCACGCACCAGGTCCGCCGGCACGCCGGTGGCGGCCTCGGTCGCCTCCGGGCTGTGCCGCGGGTCGGAGACGAACTCCGCCCAGTCGGCATAGGCGTCGGTGTCGCAGCGTTCCTCGACGAACGTCCGATCGACCAGCCCCTCGGTCACGATGACATGCGCCAGCGCCGTCAGCACGGCGACGTTCGTCCCCGGCCGCAGCGCCAGGTGATACGACGCCTCGACATGCGGCTGGCGCACCAGGTCGATCCGCCGCGGATCGACGACGATCAGCTTCGCCCCCTGCCGCAGCCGCTTCTTCATCCGCGAGGCGAACACCGGGTGGGCATCCGTCGGGTTGGCGCCGATGACGACAATAACGTCGGACTCATCCACGCTGTCGAAATCCTGCGTCCCGGCCGAGGTGCCGAAGGTCTTGCCCAGCCCGTATCCCGTCGGCGAGTGGCACACCCGCGCGCAGGTGTCGGTGTTGTTGTTGCCGAACGCCGCCCGCGCCAGCTTCTGCACCAGATAGGTTTCCTCGGCGGTGCAGCGTGACGACGTAATGACCCCGATGGCGTCCTTCCCCGCCTTCGCCTGGATGCGTCTGAACTCGGAAGCGACGTGATTGATCGCCTCCTCCCAGCTGACCTCGCGCCACGGGTCGGTGATCTTCGCCCGCACCATCGGCTTCGTGATGCGGTCCGGATGGTTGGCATAGCCCCAGGCGAAGCGGCCCTTGACGCAGGAATGGCCATGGTTCGCCTTGCCGTCCTTCCACGGCACCATGCGGATCACCTGGTCGCCGCGCATCTCCGCCTTGAAGTTGCATCCCACGCCGCAATAGGCGCAGGTGGTGACGACGGAATGCTCCGGCTGGCCCATCTCGACGACGGACTTTTCCATCAGCGTCGCGGTCGGGCAGGCCTGCACGCAGGCGCCGCAGGAGACGCATTCGCTGGTCAGGAACGGCTCGTCCATGCCGGCGGCAACCTTCGATTCGAACCCGCGGCCCTGGATGGTCAGCGCGAACGTGCCCTGCACCTCCTCGCAGGCGCGCACGCAGCGGGAGCAGACGATGCACTTCGACGGATCGAAGTTGAAATACGGGTTCGAGGCATCCGTCAGCGCCGACAGGTGATTGATGCCGTCATACCCATACCGCACTTCCCGCAGCCCGACCTCGCCGGCGGTGTCCTGAAGCTCGCAGTTGCCGTTGGCCGAGCAGGTCAGGCAGTCCAGCGGATGGTCGGAGATATAAAGCTCCATCACCCCGCGCCGCAGCTTGCGCAGCCGATCGCTGACGGTGTGCACCTTCATCCCCGGCGCGACCGGCGTGGTGCAGGAGGCCGGGGTGCCGGCGCGGCCCTCGATCTCCACCAGGCAGATGCGGCAACTGCCGAAGCTGTCCAGCATGTCGGTGGCGCAGAGCTTGGGGATCTTGATCCCCGCCTCCATCGAGGCGCGCATCACCGAGGTGCCCTCCGGCACCGTCACCGCATGGCCGTCGATCGTCAGCGTCACCATGGTCTCGCTGGCGACGGGCGGTGTGCCGTAGTCGATCTCCTGCACCATCGGCATCGGTCGTCTCCTCTTTCTGTTTATTCGGCGGCCAGTGGCTGGCTGCGCCTGAAATCCTCCGGGAAGTGGTTCATCGCGCTCAGCACCGGGTAGGGGATAAACCCGCCCAGGGCGCACAGCGAGCCGAACTTCAGCGTCTCGCACAAGTCGCGCAGCAGTTCCAGGTTCGCATCGACGTTGCGGCCGGCGAGGATCTTGTCCACCGTCTCCATCCCGCGCACCGAGCCGATGCGGCAGGGCGTGCACTTCCCGCAGGATTCCGCGGCGCAAAACTCCATGGCGAAGCGCGCCTGGTGCGCCATGTCCACGGTGTCGTCGAACACCACGATGCCGCCGTGGCCGATCAGGCCGTCTTTGGCGGCGAAGGCTTCGTAGTCGAAGGGGGTGTCGAACAGCGAGGGCGGGAAATAGGCCCCGAGCGGGCCACCCACCTGCACCGCGCGCACCGGGCGGCCCGACCGCGTGCCGCCGCCGATGTCGTTGACCAGTTCGCCGAGCGTGACGCCGAACCCGGCCTCAAACAACCCGCCATAGCGGATGTTGCCGGCCAGCTGGATCGGCATGGTGCCGCGCGAGCGGCCCATGCCGATGGCCTGGTAGGCTTCGGCACCGTCGCGCAGGATGACCGGCACGGACGTCAGGGTGATCAGGTTGTTGATGATCGTGGGCGCGCCGAACAGCCCCTTGTGCGCCGGCAGCGGCGGCTTCGCCCGCACCTGGCCGCGCTTGCCTTCCAGGCTTTCCAGCAAGGAGGTCTCCTCGCCGCAGATATAGGCGCCGGCGCCGACACGCTGCTCGATGTCGAAATCCGGTCCCAGCAGCCCCGCCTGCCGGGCGATCGCCAGCGCCTTGTCGAACGTGGCGATGGCGTGCGGGTACTCCGAGCGGGTGTACACATAGCCCTGCTTCGCGCCGATGGCGAAGCCGGCGATCACCATGCCCTCAATCAGGCCGAACGGGTCGCCCTCCATCAGCATCCGATCGGCATAGGTGCCGGAATCGCCCTCGTCGGCATTGCAGACGATGTACTTCGCCGCGCCCTTGGCCTCGGCCACGGTCTTCCACTTGATGCCGGTCGGGAACCCGGCGCCGCCGCGGCCGCGCAGGCCGGAGGCCAGCACTGCCTCGATGGTCGCGGCCGGGCCGATCTCTCGCGCCTTGTCCAGGCCGCCGAGGCCGCCATGCGCGCGATAATCCTCCAGCGACAGCGGATCGACGATGCCGCAACGGGAAAATGTCAAACGGGTCTGCCGGGCGAGGAACGGGATTTCCGCCGGCACGCCCAGCCGCAGCCGTTGCGCGCGGCCTTCCAGCAGACCGCCGGCCAGCAGCTCCGGCACATCCGCCGCTTCTACCGGGCCATAGGCGATGCGGCCGGCCGGCGTTTCCACCTCGATCATGGGCTCCAGCCAGAACAGCCCGCGCGAGCCGGTGCGCACCACATCCGCATGATCCGCCAGCGCCGCGGCCACCGCTTCGGCGCCGAGGGCGAGCGCCGCGACGTCGCGCGGCACGAAGACGCGGGTCACGCCCGGGGTCATGTCAGCGTCTCCAGCATCCGGTCAACCCGCGCCGCATCCAGCCGCCCGATCGGCTGGCCATCCAGCAGGGCGGAGGGGCCACAGGCGCACAGGCCGAGGCAGAACACAGGCTCCAACGTCACCGCGCCGTCGCGTGTGGTTTCATGCCACTCCACGTCGAGCGCCGCGCGCAGGTGCGCCGCCACCGCCTCGCCGCCGACGGATTGGCAGGCTTCGGCGCGGCAAACGTGCAGCACATGCCGCCCGGGCGGGGTGCGGCGGAATTCATGATAGAAAGTGACAATGCCATGCATCTCGGCGCGGGTGATATTCAGCGCTGCGGCGACCAAAGGCTCCGCCGCCGGCGGGATGCAGCCAAAGGCAGCCTGCATGGCGTGCAGGATCGGCAGCGCCGCTCCCGGCCGAGACGTCTCGGCGGCGATGATCGCGCGGGCCCGATTCTCGTTCCATGGCTCGAAATCAGCCATCGCGTCCTCCCGGGATGGACGAGGTTATACTTCGCGCCCAAATCTGGGGAGTCCGGGTCGGCAATGCAACGCGGCCTCGCCGTTTCCCGATAGAAGATTTCTATCGCGAGGCCGGCGGGTCGTCGTGCCTCAGGATCAGCAGGGCGCGCCGCAGCCGCATGATCCCGCCACGGGTCTGGCCATGGTTGCACATGCGCCGCCCCTCGGCGGACAGATCGGTGACCTCATGCGGCGGGGGCGCGACGGCCGCGACTTCCAGAGTGTGCAACCTGTCCTGCAGGTACACACAATACTCCGGTGTATCGGTCGTTACTTCCATTGGCGCCGGATCATGGGTCTGCTGCGCGGCAACCTTCTGGTCGAGCATGCCAAGCCACAGGCCCGACGCGAGCAGCAACAGAACAATCAACAGGGCGCGCAGGGACGACATCAGCCGTTCAATGCCACATCCAGGGTCTTCCTGTCCTGGTTAACAAATGAAATCATGGTTAGGCTGCAGGGCGGCCGGACGCGGCTCCGCCTCTTCCGGGGTTGGCATCACCAGAACCGCGCGCAGACCGGGATGGTTGTCTTCCAGGCGCAATTCACCGCCGTGGAGATGCGCGACCGCTGCTACCAGGGATAGCCCAAGGCCCGATCCCGGCGTGCTGCGCGCGGACTCGCCGCGGTAGAAACGATCGGTCGCCTTGGCCCGCTCCTCTGGCGGAATTCCGGGACCCTGGTCGCTGACGGTGATGTTCACCGTCGCGCCGACCGTCGCGGTCAGGCGGACCGTGCCACCTTGCGGCGAGAATTTCACCGCGTTGTCCAGCAGGTTGGCGACCGCCTGCTGGATCAACGCCTTGTCGCCATAGGCCGGCGCCTCCGCCGGCGTCCGGGCAACCAGGGAAATCCCGTGCTCCTCGGCCAGCGCGCCATACAAATCCTCCACCTCGGCCAGCAGCGGCACGATATCGATCCGGGTGAACGCCGATCGGCGGGAGCCGGCCTCGATTTCGGCGATGCGCAACAGGGCCTGGAAGATGGCGACGATGCCGTCGAGGTCGGCCGTGGCACGCTCGATCGCGGCGCGCATCGCTTCCGGCGTGTCGGCATGCAGCAATGCGTCCTCCAGCCGGGTGCGGGCGCGGGTGATCGGCGTGCGCAGGTCGTGGGCGATGGCGTTCGACACTTGGCGCACGCCGTCCATCAGCCGGCTGATGCGGTCCAGCATGTCGTTGATCACTTCCGCCACCTGGTCGAACTCGTCGCCGCGGCCGGCGACGGTCACGCGCTTGGTCAGGTCGCCACGGGCGATCGCCGCGGTGGTGGCCGAGATGTTGGCGATGGTGCGGCGGAACAGGTTGCGCACCACCAGGGCGCCGGCGGTCGCCATCAGCATCACCACCAGCAGGGCCCACAGCATCGCGTCGGTCAGCAGCCCACGCAACTGCGCCCGCACCTGGACGTCGCGGCCGATCAGCAGGTGGAACCCGCCCGGCAGGTCGTAGCGCTGGACGTTGGCCAGCGAGCGCAGCCCGGCACGCATCACCTGGAGTTCATACAGCGGCCCCTGCGTGGTGACGTTGGACGGCCATCGCTCCAGGTTTCCGGCCACCCGCCGCATGTTGCGATCGGCCAGGAAGTAGATCGCGTCGTCGTCGACGTTCTGCGCCAGGCGGTCCTCGATGGTGACGATCAGGGCGGACAGGCCGCCCTCCGCCCAACGCTCGGACAGCCCTTGCGCGTCGGCGTTGATGGCGGCCTGGGTCTGCCGCTCCAGCAGACCGGCGGTCGCCCACCACAGGAACAACGCAAGGCCCGTCGCGCTGATCGCCAGCAGCAACGCATAGATCGCACCGAAGCGAAAGCCCGCGGACCGGAACAGGCCACGGTCGATCATGTCTTATCCATCGACGACGAATACTACGGCTGCTCCGCCCGCAACATGTAGCCGGCATTACGAACGGTATGGATCAGGCTGGTGGGGAACGGTTTGTCCACCTTCTGGCGCAAACGCGACACATGTACGTCGATCACATTGGTTTGCGGGTCGAAGTGGTAGTCCCACACGCCCTCCAGCAGCATGGTGCGGGTCACCACCTGGCCGGCGTGGCGCATCAGGTACTCCAGCAGCCGGAACTCCCGCGGCTGCAGGTCGATCTTCTGGCCGGCCCGCTTCACCTGCCGCGACAGCAGGTCCAGCTCCAGGTCCTCCACCACCAGCTTGGTCACCGGGCCTTCGCCCTTGCCGCGGCGGTTCAGCGCCTCGACCCGGGCGAGCAGCTCGGCGAAGGCGAACGGCTTGGTCAGGTAGTCGTCGCTGCCGGCCTTCAGGCCTTTCACCCGGTCGTCGACCTCGGCCATGGCCGACAGGATCAGCACCGGCACGGCGTTCTTCTGGGCGCGCAGGGTCTCCAGGATCTTCAGCCCGTCGATGCCGCCGGGCAGCATGCGATCCAGGATCACCGCGTCGAAGCTCTCGCTCGCCGCCAGGAACATCCCGTCCCGGCCGTTGTCGGCATGTTCCACCACATGACCGGCCTCGCGCAGTCCCCTGACCACGAAGCCGGCGACGTCCTTGTCATCCTCCACCACCAGGATGCGCATTCACTCCTCCTCATCCCGCCTGCAGTTCCGTCGGTCGCCGCCCAACGGTCACGGTAAACTCCATCTCCCGCCCCTGGCGACGGATCGCGATGCGCACATTGTTGCCCGGCGTCACCCGGGCAATAGCACGAATCAGACCGCGGGAGCTGTCAATATGGTCGCCGTTGATCGCCAAAACCACATCGCCCGGGCGGATTCCGGCGCGGCCCGCCGGTCCGGTGCGGTCCTCGCTGGCGATCATCACACCTTCGTCGCGGTCCTCGACCGAGACGCCCAGCCAGCCGCGCGCGATCGAGCCGTGCGCCAGCAACTGGGTGACGATGGGGCTGACCGTGTCGCTGGGGATCGCGAATCCGATGCCGACCGAGGCGCCGGTGGGCGAGACGATGACCGAGCTGACGCCGATGACCTGGCCTTCCATGTTGAACACCGGCCCGCCGGAATTCCCCGGGTTGATCGGCGCGTCCAACTGCAGGAAGTTGTCGAACGGCCCGGCGCCGAGGTCGCGCCCCCGGGCCGAGACGATGCCGACCGACACCGATCCGCCCAGGCCGAACGGATTGCCCGCGGCCAGGATCCAGTCACCGACCTCGGCCTTGCCGGAGTCGCCCCAGGGGACGCTGGGCAGCGCCTCGTTGGTCTGCACCTTGATGACGGCGACGTCGGTCAGTTCGTCGCGGCCGAGGACCTTGGCGGGAAAGCGGCGGCCGCTGGTCAGCGAGACGACGATCTTGTCGGCATGGTCCACCACATGGTTGTTGGTGACGATGATGCCGGATGGATCGATGATGAAGCCCGACCCGGCGCCGGCCACCTGTTCGCGGCGGTTGCCGAACTTGCGGCGGAATTCGCGTCCCAGCGGGGTGTCGCGCAGTTCCGGCGGCAGCTCGCCCAGCATCTCGCCGCCGCTGACGGTTTCGGTGACGGCGATGTTCACCACCGAGGGCAGCACTTTCCTGACCAGCGGCGCGAAGCTGTCCGGCGCCGAGCGGGCCAGGGCCATCTGTGGGCCGCAGGAGGACAGCATCAGCGCGAGGCCGAGGGCCAGGCCGCAGGAAACCTGTCGCCGAAGCGCCGGGCGCGCCGTCAACCGGTCAGTGAGTGTGTCGGACTGCATGGCGGCACGTGGTCTCCGGTCAACGGGATCGCTCTACTCCAGATGGCACGTGATCGGGCCTGTAACAAGAATTGAGCCAATCAGTTTTCGGTTGATTCCGCACCATTCTCCGGCCAGCGGTGTTTCGGGTAACGCCCGCGCATGTCGCGCCGGGCATCCGCCCAGGCGCCTTTCCAGAACCCGGCGAGGTCCGCGGTGACCGCGATCGGCCGTCCGGCGGGGGACAGGAGCGCCAGGCGCAGCGGGATTCGTCCTCCGGCAAGCAGCGGCGTTGTTGCCAGGCCGTAGAACGCCTGCGCCCTGGCCGAGGCCAACGGCGGCGACTCGGCATAATCGATCGCGGCGCGTCCGCCCGGCAAGGCCAGGTGCGTCGGCAGCGCGCGGTCCAGCCGTGAGGCGAGGTCCCAGGACATCGTGCCGCGCAGGATCGCGTGCAGGTCAAGCTTCTCCAGCTCCGCCAGCCGCGTCAGGCCGGACAGGTAGGGTGGCAGCCAGTCCTGGATGGTCGCCCGCAGTGCCGTGTCGCTCAGGTCCGGCCAGCCGGCGTCGGGTTCCAGGCCGCGCATCAGGGCGACGCGGGCCTGCAACTGGCGGGTGGCGTCGGTCCAGGGCAGGGGGCGCAGGTCCTGGCTGGCGGCCGCGTTGGCGAGCGCGGCGGCGATCTCCGCGGACGCGGCGGCTTCCGTGCGGTCCGACAGGATCAGCGTGCCCAGCCGGCGGCGGCGACGGGACAGCACGCTGCCGGAGACCGGGTCGAGGCCGGACTCCACCTGCTCGGTCACCCGCACGGCGAGCGACGGCGGCAGGGCGTCGGGGTCGAGCGGCGCGGCCAGGGCGATGCGCGACGAGGCCTTCAGCTCCAGCGAGGCCGCCACCAGCAGCGATTCCCTCGCCAGCGGGTCGATCACCGGCATGCGGGCGCTGCCGCCGCCGGACAGGCGGAACGAGCCGGGCTCGCCGCGGCGCTGGGCGATGCGGTCGGGGAAGGCGGCGGCGAGCAGGCGGCCGGGATCGCCGGCGGCGACGGTGCCGCGCGGCACCTGCATGCGCCGGCGGTACTGGTCCGCCGCCCGGCGGATGCGCGACAGCGCGCCGCGGTCGGCGTTGGGGTCGCCCCCAGGGGCGCCATATGCGATGGCGGACAGGCGGATGCCGATATCGGCCGGCGCCTCGCGGGCACGCAGCGGGTCGCGCTCCTCCAGCAGGGCGGCGATGTCGGCGGCGAGGGCGGCGGTTTCGGCCGTTTCCGCCGCCAGCATCATGGCGGCGAGGCGGGGATGCGCGCCGATCCGCGCCATCTCGCGGCCCGCGCCGGTGACGCGATCGCCGGCGTCGAGCGCGCCGAGGTCCTTCAGCAGCGCGGCGCCGGCGGCGAGCGCTCCGGCCGGCGGCTTGTCCTGGAACGCCAGGTCGGCCGGCGGCGTGCCCCAGGTGGCGCAGGACAGCAGCAGGCCGGACAGTTCGGCTTCCAGGATTTCCGGCCGATCGAAGGCGGGCAGGCCGCGGTGCAGGGCAGGGGACCAGGCGCGGATGGCGACGCCGGGGGCCTCGCGCCCGGCGCGGCCGGCACGCTGCTCGGCGGCGGCGCGGGAGATGCGCAGGGTGGTCAGCCGGGTCAGGCCGGTGGCGGGATCGAGCCGCGGCGCCCGGCGCCAGCCACCGTCGACCACGATGCGCACGCCGGGGACGGTCAGCGAGGTCTCGGCGATCGAGGTGGCGAGCACGACGCGGCGGGTATCGGCCGGCTGCAGGGCACGATCCTGCTCGGCCGGTGGCAGGTCGCCGTGCAGCGGCAGGACCAGGGCGCCGCAGCCCTCCAGCGCCGCCTGGGCGCGGCGGATCTCCGCCATGCCGGGGAGGAAGGCGAGGATGTCGCCGTCGTGGGCGGCGAGTGCGCTGCGGATGGCGCGGGCGACGGCGTCGGGCAGGTCGCGGACATGGGCGATGTCGCGGGGCTGGTGCTCGACGGTCACCGGGAACATGCGGCCGGCGCTTTCGATCACCTCGGCGTCCATCAGGCCGGACAGGCGGGCGCCGTCGGCGGTGGCGGACATCGCCAGCAGCCGCAGCTCCGGCCGCAGCATGCGTTGCAGATCCAGGCACAGGGCGAGGCCGAGATCGGTTTCCAGCGACCGTTCATGGATCTCGTCCAGGATGACCGCTGCCACGCCCTCCAGCCCCGGATCAGCCTGGAGGCGGCGGAGCAACAGGCCCTCGGTGATGACCTCGACGCGGGTTTCCGCCGAACCGGCGCCGTCGAGGCGGGTGCGGTAGCCGATGGTCCGTCCCACCGGCTGGCCGAGCAGCGAAGCCATGCGGGCGGCGGCGGCGCGGGTGGCCAGGCGGCGGGGTTCCAGCATCAGGATGCGGCCGTCGCTGCGCCACGGGGCGTCGAGCAGGGCGAGCGGCACGAGCGTGGTCTTGCCGGCGCCGGGCGGGGCGACGAGCACGGCATTGCGCCCGGCCGCCAGCGCGGCGTGCAGGGCAGGGAGGGCTTCGGTAACGGGCAGGTCGATCACGATGGCAGGGTCATAGACGGTCCGCGGCGCGGCGTCATGGGTGGGCTGGGGGGCGAGGGCAAGGAGGGCTGTACCCGGCCGCCGAAGATTCCGCCCCTGCTCCCTCGGCTCTTACGGCGAGCGGCGGTGTCGTTCCCGGCGGGTCGAGGCGGCGGTGGAGTCTGGATTGCCTACCGATTTTCGACACGGAGGACGCGAAGGACCACAGAGGGCCACGAAGGGGTGTGAACGAGTCAGGTGCTGAAGCGCCGCAGGCCGTAAGGCAGGTGGAAAGCATAGACCGCTTCGACCAGGTCCGGCGATGCTGCGATGCGGGCTTCGATCGCCAGCCCAATAATGCGGTGCGTCCGGTCCCGAGTCGCCAGCAGGGTCCGGTCTCCGTGGCGCTTCGTGTGCCCTTCGTCTTCTCCGTGTTGAAAATCAAGGAAGAATGGGCAGGCACGGACGGTTCCAGGCGAAGCTGTGACCACCCGCCACGGCTTCAGCCCGCCACGGCCGCTGGTGTTATTCGTCGGCCGGCAGGATGACGATCTGGGCGGCAAAGCGTTTTCCGGTTGCGATGGCCGCCGCTGTGGGTCTTGGGCGTCCTTCCGGTCTTCTCGAAGATGAGGGCTTGCGCGGCGTGAAAGACTGTGCGTCCAGCCGCTTCATGCAGGTGAATGCCGAGGATTGCCTCGGCTTCCGCAAGCAGCGTATGCGCTTTGTCAAGGTAGCTGGCGGTTTCCGGCTTCACAGTGCGATGCCGTCCTGCCGGATGTGGTGCATCTGGGGCGTTCGTTCCTGCCACGCGTCCGCGGGATACGGAATGGCGTCGAAGAACGCGCCGGTTTCGTCAATGATATCGACACGCAACGGTGCCAGCCGGTCGAATTCCGCCCACCGGTCGGAGAGTGACCGGAGGAAGACAGCGACATCGTAGTCGGAATCCGGACGTGCGTCGCCGCGCGCGCGAGCCGAAGACCACCCGGTCGAGCCGGTCACCATACATTGCTTCCAGCGTTTGCCGGAAGCGGTCGAGCACGGGATCATCGTGTCGTGTCGCTGACATGCTGTCTCCTGACGATCGTATAGCACAGGCGATGCGCGGTTGGGCGAAAGCAGCGCATGCGCCGTCGCGGCCGCAGGTCGCCCCAATTCTTCTCTGCGGGCTCTGCGCTCCGCTCGGCGATCTCTGCGTTTAAAAATGCGGTGCCGCAACGAAGAGCGGCGTTGCCGATCAGTCGCTCAACCTGCCACGCCGGTGGCGCCCCGACCACCGCGATTCAACGCAGAGCCCGCAGAGTGGAGCGCAGAGCCCGCAGAGAAGGGATTCGGGCAGCCTGCGGCCGCGATGGCTGTGCGTTGATCATCGTGCCTGGTTTATCATGGCCAAGATAATGAGGGCCGGATCTGTAGCGCCGGTGCGGCCTGCGCCGGCTACGACGAAGGCACGCCACTGCGTTGTCTCAACCTACCTGCGGCTTGCTGTCGCACCGTCTCGAGTGGATGTCCTGCATCAGGGGCGTGCGCTTCTGCCGGGACGTGCCGGCACCGCACAGGGCGGCGCGACCACGTTGTCGGGACACATCAGCGTTTCCGGGACGACGGCGGCGTGACCCAGACGCTACAGACGCGGCCGCCGTCCTGGTCCCGGCACGCCATGCCGGCGATGTCGGTCCGGGGCCGCCACCAGTCGGCCATCAGCCAGCCAACGGCGATCAGCGCCACGGCAGTAACGACCGCACCCGCGACCGCGGCGCGCTGCAGCCGCAGGGCACGCATCGACAGGACGAGGTCCATCTGCTGCACCGCCCGGCGCACCGTTTCATCGAGGTCGGCCTTGGCGACCGGCAAGCGGACTTGCTGGATTTCCTGCTTGGTCTCCTCCACGGCCGCGGCCAGCGACGCCTTGATGTCGTCGCGCATCAGCCGCTGCGCATGGATGCCGGCCACCGTCGCCCGCAGGTAGGCGCCGATGGGATCGTCGTGGTAATCCGCTTCCTTGATCCGCAGGTCCAGCTCGGCAATCGCCGCGTCGATCTCGGCCGCGGGGTCTGGCGGCGTCGCCGGCCGGGCCGGCACTACTCGGGAATCCACGTCGTGATCGGCGCCATTTCCTCATCCATGCGCCGCAGCCAGCTGCGGATCGAGGAGGCGGTGAACGGGCCGACCTTGGTTTCCGCGTCGTGGTAGCGCCAGGCGTGACCGTCGCACAGCCGGGCCGCGTCCGGGGTCAGCAGCGGCATCCAGAGCTGCACGGCGCCACGCTGTAGCGTCGCCTGGACGGTCGGATGAGCCAGCACCTGCTCGAACCGTGCCCGGCGCCCGTGCACCTCGTTGCAGATGATCGCCGTCGCGGCCGGCTTGAAGCCCTCGGCTTCGGTGACCGCGAGCGGGACGAGGTCATGCGGCTCAGGGCCAATCACGTGGACCGCAACCGGCTCGACGCCGCCCTTGGACAGGACGCCGGTGAGGTCCGGCACCTCGGCCAGCAGCGCCGACAGCAGGGTGTTGCCGCCGCCGAGGTCGATGATGGCGTTCAGCTTGTCTTCCATGGTGGCCTGCAGCAGGTCGCGCAGCCAGTCCTTCGCGTCGTCCGCACTCGAGGTGGGCGGTTCGGCGATGCCGTCGAAGAAGACGCGCAGGCTGCGGTTGCTGGGATCCGCCGCGGCGATGATCGCGGCGCCGCCACGCAGGTCCATCGTCTCGGCGACCCAGCGGGCCAGGGTGGTCTTGCCGATGCGGCCGCGCCCGATCAGGAACCAGACCTTGCGCTTGCCCGACAGGTCGAGGGCAGGCGGCAGGGGTGCCGGGGCCGGGACGGCGTTGCCGTCCACCGCCGGCAGCGGCAGGGTTGCCGCCGGCAGCGGGTTCCGCTTGTCGGCCGGCCGGAATGGGATGACGGATGACGTCCGCTTCGTCGGCGGCTTTTGCGCCATGGGTTATGCCCCCTCGGGTGATTGTTTGAATCTGGCTGTCTGGAAGGTGTAGCGCGGCCGGGACGCGGCCCGCACGGATTGCGGGAACCCGGTTGGCGGCACTGGCAGGCCGTTGGCTTGTGGGCCGCCCGGCGGGCTGGCTTGTGGGTGGCCCGGTTGGCTGGGCGGTTCGGCATCCTGCGACGGCGGCTGGATGGTTTCGGCGGGCTCGGCTGGCGGCTTCGACGCCTCCTTGTCCTGCCGGACCCGTTCGAACGTCTTGCGCACGACATCGGCGTTCAGCGGCTTGGTCTCGTCCCGGCCTTTGACGCCGAGATCGGACAGGACAGCGGTGAACTTTGCCCAGTCGACGCGGTAGCGGCGATATTCGGGCAGCTCATCATAATGGTCCCACAGCCAGGTATAGAGGCTGGTGCGACCCCGGCTGCCGAACGCCTCCGCGATCCGCTTGGTGGATTGAGTCCGCTTCATGGGCCGAAACTAGCCAGGGGGTACAGGACGGTCAACGACCTCGGAACGGAAATTTCCAGGACGGCTATCGCTTCCTGGTCGTCTGGATTGCGGCGGGCAGCGGTCCTGAAGCGGACATTAAACGGACACTATGGAGGATGGAGCCGGCTGTTTGATGAGTGGCGGCGCTGGCCAGCCGGCGGCGCCAGCACCGAGATGGCGGAAAATCGCAGCGGCCGCCGTTCCCGTCATGGCCGGGCGTGTCCCTACGGGATGTACACATCTCGGAAACGGTCCGCCGCTGCGTTTCCCTTTCGTCATGGCCCGGCTTGTCCGGGCCACCTGTCGCGGCACAAGTGCTGGAATAGGTGGCCCGGACAAGCCGGGCCATGACGATGGGGGAACGCTCTTGGCGCCCAGGCAAGCACTTGATTTTACGGTCATTTCCGACTCGTTTCCAGGATGTGTGCATTGCGTAGGGCGTGTCCCGGCCATCTGCGCTTCGACGGTGGGGGTAGATGGCCGGGACACGCCCGGCCATGACGGTGAGGCAACGGACCGGCGCCCAATCCTTCTCCAACCGTCGCCCTATCCTGATACGCATGGGGACACACCCGGCCATGACGGAAGAAGCGCCAGCCTTACTCCTTCCTGGCGAAGGCGCAGCTGTGGTCCTGCAACTGCACGCCGGATGCCCGGTCACCGGCCAGGAGACTGGCATGGTCGGTCAGCAGGACAAATCCCCGGCTACCGTCCGGGAACGTCATGCCGACGACGACCAGGGTGTATTTCCCCATGTCGTTCCGGGCATCATCAACCTGGTTCGCCAGCACCTTGAACGGATCCTCGCCCAGCAGCGTGTCCTGGTTGACGCGGAGCGCCAGGTAGTGATGCCCGGCCAGCGCCACCGGGAAGGGCATCCAGATCACGCCGATCTTGTTGAGGTTCGCATGCAGCGCGTCCCGCACCTCCGGCCGCACGCAGTCGATGTGGATATGGAACTGGTTCTGCGTCCGGCCATAGGCCGAGTTGATGACAAGCGAAACATCATCCCGCGGCAGCGTGGTGTGCAGGCGCTGGTCGAGCAGCGAACGCGCCTGCCATGCCGCCTGCCAGTAGTTCACCGCGTCGGGCGCCAGGATCGCCGGGTCCTCGATGCCGCTGATGTGCGTTGTCGGGATCAGCAGGTACTGGGCGACGCCGTTGATGTCCTTCAGCAGCGCATAGCCCTTCCGCACGCCGCCGGACAGGTCGACCTTGGCGCACGGCGCCGGGTTGTGCGCCGACTCCTCGTGCGGCACGCACTGGCCGTGGACGATGTTCCACAACGCGGACGGATCGGCCTGCACCGCGGCGGGAGCAAACAACAGCCCGGCCAGGGCGAGCCACAGGCAGGTTGCGACGAGCCGGCGGCGTTTCTTCATCGTCATGGCAGGCGCAGGGCCGCCGTCCAGGCCTTTTGCCGATTTCAGCACCGCCAGGCGTGGATGGCGGGCCTGCGCCTGCCATGACGAGGGGGCAACGCCTGCGCGTCCCAACCGACCCGCGGCCTGCCCCAGCAACCTCCACGCATGCATCAGTGACAACGACGTACGCATCAGCAACATCCACCCACGCATCAGTCGGCTTCCAGTTCCGATCCCGCCAGGAGTTCGCACAGCTTCGCCATCTCGGTATGATCGGCGTCCGGGCCGAACCTTGACTGGGCAGAAACGATCATCTCGTTCACCAGCGCCGACAGCGGCGCCGCCGTGCCGGTTTCCCGCCCGACCTGCAGCGCAATCGACAGGTCCTTCGCCAGCAGCCCCATGGTGAACCCGGCGTTGAACTTGCGCGACAGGACGAACTGCCTGAACTTCTTCTGCGTCGAATTGTTCATCCCGGTCGCCGCGTTCAATACGTCCGTCATGACGCCCGGGTCCAGCCCGAAGCGCTGGCCGATCAGCAGCGCCTCGATGCCGATCAGGAATCCGCCGGTGCTGACGAGGTTGTTCAGCGCCTTCATCGCCTGCCCGGAGCCCACCGCACCGGTCCGCAGCACCGACGAGCCCATCGCCGACAGCACCGGCACCGCCTTGTCGATCGTCGCGGCATCACCGCCGGCCATGATGGCGAGCTCGCCGGTCTTCGCCCGCGGCACGCCGCCGGACACCGGCGCGTCGATCAGGGCGCCGCCCAGCGCCGCCACCTGCTCCGCCAGACGCTGCGTCACCGACGGCACGCCGGAGCTCATTTCGATGATGATGGCGCCGGGCTTCATGCCGGCGAAGATATTGTCGTCGCCCTCGGCCAGAACCCGTTGCACGATCGTGCTGGTCGGCAGCATGGTGATGACGACGTCCGACGCCTCGGCAAGCTGCCGCAGGCTGTCGGGCGCCGCGCCGCCGACCTGCTGCACGAAATTGTTCGCCACCTCCCGGCGTGAGTCGTTCACCAGGACGTTGAAGCCCGCCTTCACCAGGCAGGCAGCCATCGGCCAGCCCATGTTGCCGACGCCGACGAAGCCGACGCTGCTGAACCCGCCACTCTGGGCCATGCGCTACGATCCCTTCGCGGCGTCGACTTCCTTGAACACCTCGGTGGCGATTTTGAATGCCTCCAGGCAGGCGGGAATACCGCAGTATGCGCCAACCTGCATCAGGATTTCCTTGATTTCATCGCGGGTCACGCCGTTGGTGAGTGCCGCCTTCAGGTGCAGGCGCAGCTCGGCGCCGCGGTTCAGGGCCGAGAGCATGGTCAGGTTGATCATGCTGCGGGTCTTGCGGTCGATCCCCGGGCGGGTCCAGCACATGCCCCAGGCGATCTCGGTGGTCATCTGCTGGAAGGCGGCGTTGAAATCGTCGGCGCGGGCCAGTGAGCTGTCCACGTAGTCGCGGCCCAGCACCTCGCGGCGGACTTCGAGGCCCTTTTTGAACAGCTCGCTTTGGTATTCGGGACGGTTTGGGACATCGACCATGGTGCGTCTCCTGCCTGTATGGGCCGAAGGCTAGGCGCGAGGCAGCGGGCGGGCAAGCGGGCGGGGTCAGCGCGTCATGGCGGAGCGAGGTCTTCGCCCCCTCGTCATGGCCGGGCGCCAGTCCCGGCCATCCGCGCTGCGACGGTTGGGGGGCGGATGGCCGGGGCACGCCCTATGCATATCAGAATCGGGCGTCGGGCGGAGCAAGGTCGTCTCCCTATCGTCATGGCCGGGCGGCAGTCCCGGCCATCTGCGCTGCGACGGTGGGGGGTGGATGGCCGGGACACGCCCGGCCATGACGGTGACATGACGGTTTCGGCGCCCGCCTTCCTGGGTCCGCCTTGTCCTGGGCCGCTACGCCTCAGCGCCCGGTCCAGTTCGGCTGGCGCTTGGTCAGGAACGCGTCCATGCCCTCCCTGAAATCCTGGCTGGTGTAGGCGAGGCGGATCAGGTCCTCGTCCGGCGGCAGGCTGTCGCGCATCCGGCGCAGCGCCTCCTTCGTCACCCGCATGGTCAGCGGCGCGTGGCCAGCCACCAACCGCGCCAGTTCCAGCGCCCGCCCCTCAAGCGCCGGCCGATCGGCCAGGACTTCGGTGACCAGGCCGGCGGACAGCGCCTCGGTGGCGGAGAACAGGCGGGCGGTGAAGATCATCTCGATCACCCGGGCGGGGCCAATCAGCGCCGACAGCCGGGCGAGGTTGGCCATCGACAGGCAGTTGCCCAGGGTGCGCGCGATCGGGAAGCCAAACCGGGCGTCGGCGGCGGCGATGCGCAGATCGCAGGCGGCGGCGATCGCGGCCCCGCCGCCGGTGCAGGCGCCGGCGACGGCGGCGATGGTGGGCACCGGGCAGCGCTCGATGCTGCCGACGACGCGGTCGATGCGCGCCTCGTAGGCCAGGGCGTCCTCGCCGGTGCGGAATGCGCGGAACTGGTTGATGTCGGTGCCGGCGGCGAAAGCCTTGTCGCCGGCGCCCGTCAGGATCAGCGCGCGGACCTCGCCCGGCGCGGCGGCGATCTCCGCGAGACGCTCGTACATCGGGAAGGTCAGGGCGTTGCGCGCCTGCGGGCGGTTGAAGGTGACGTGACCGATGCCGTCGCGAATGTCGTAGAGCAGTTCCTCGGTCATTGGGACGCGTCCTCTGCGGTTCAGCCGCAGGTAAGGCCGTTGCCGACGGGCGCGCAAGGCGGCCTCGGGCATCGCCGGGGCGGCAGGTCCCTGTGGCCGGCGGTCTGTGGCCGGCGGTCCCGCACGGGCCACGCCGGGATCGTCCCCTGCCCCGCCGGACGGCAACCCCGCTTGTGGCTTTATCGGCGGGCAGACACTACCTGAAGACGGTTGCGGCAATGGGGCCGGATAGGGCAGAGGCCACCGACCGCGCCAGGCAGGTGCGGGAGACGGCGCCTCCGGCCGGGTCGAAGGGTGAATGAAACCAGTACACGCTGCTGACGACGAGGCCGCAGGACCGGGCGTTCCCGCCCGGGAAAGCGGCGTTCCGCGGACCACCCTGACGCTGCGCAGCGCGCGGGCGCTGGCGGCGGCCGGGCTGCTGCCGCCCGCCGCCCTGTCCGGCGCCGCGGCGACCGAGGCGCGCTATGCCGTCGCCATCTCGCCCGCGATGCGCGCCCTGATCACCGCGCCAGACGATCCCATCGGCCGGCAGTTCATTCCCGACCCGGCGGAACTGGTCGTCGCGCCGCACGAAAGCGCCGATCCGATCGCTGACGACGCTCTGTCGCCGGTGAAAGGCGTCGTACACCGGTATGCCGACCGGGCGCTGCTGAAGCCGCTGCTGGTCTGCCCGGTGTATTGCCGCTTCTGCTTCCGCCGCGAGCATGTCGGCCCGGATGGCGGCGTGCTGAGCGAGGCGGATCTGCAGGCGGCCTATGCCTGGTTCCTCGCGCATCCCGCGGTCACCGAGGTGATCCTGACCGGCGGCGACCCGCTGATGCTGTCGCCGCGGCGCCTCGGGGACATCATCGCAACGCTGTCGGCGATGCCGCACATCCAGACCATCCGGATCCACTCCCGCGTGCCGGTGGCCGCGCCGGAGCGCCTGACGGAGGATCTGGCGGCGGCGATGGAGACCGACCGGTCGCTCTGGCTGGTGGTGCACGCGAACCACGCGCGGGAGTTCACCAAGGCGGCGAGCGCGGCCTTGCGCCGGGTGCGGGCGCTGGGGGTCCCGGTGCTGGGCCAGTCGGTGCTGTTGCGCGGCGTTAATGACACGGCGGAGGCGCTGGAGGCGTTGTTCCGGGCGATGATCGCCAACCGGGTGAAGCCCTATTACTTGCATCAACTCGATGCCGCGCCCGGAACCGCGCGGTTCCATGTGCCGATCCAGGAAGGGCGGGCGTTGCTGGAGTCGTTGCGCGGCCGGGTGACGGGCCTGGCGTGGCCGACCTATGTGCTGGATATCCCGGGAGGGCGAGGCAAGGTGCCGATTGGCCCGGAGTATCTGCAGGACGACGGGACGGTGCGGGCGCCCCATACGCGCTGAAGCCGTGGCACGTGCGATGACGTGATTGCCCCGGGCGTCTTGAGTCGGGGGTTTCCTGGGCCGGCACGGCTGCGGTCCGGGGTGGTAGTACCTTGCTGGCGAGGACAGCGTGGTTGATGGCGTATTTTTGTTCGCACAGAGATGGACTGAGGGCTGGGGGGGGCCACAGGGGATCAGGGGGACGACGCACGGACGGGTGCGGTTGCTGCTGGTTTGGCAGGCCGGTTCCGAGGTCCGGCCAGGCGGCGATGCCTACCGCGTTTCGTTTTTTTTCGTCGTGACTTGGCGTGTTCTGGCCATGACGGAGAGGTAATGGCCTCTCGCCGATTTTCGGTCATTGCGACGCCGGCGCGCCGGCCGGCTAACCCCGTGGTTACATTTGCGGACGTGCCGGCCGCACGCGCGCCAGCGGTTGCGCACGGTCAATCGGACCGCCGGCATAGCCGCTCCACGGCGTCGGCGCCCCAATCACCAGCCGCCTTCGAAAGAGGAATTCAGTTAAACAAGCTATCAGTCTTTCTCCGTAATATAGATCTGCCTCATTATCCTGGCCGCAAAAGACAAGTCACGATGATCAACGCACGGCCATCGCGGCCGCAGGCCATGCGAATCCCTTCTCTGCGCGCTCTGCGCCATACTCTGCGATCTCTGCGTTTTACAAAATGCGGCGCCGCAACAAAAACCGGCGGTGCCGGTGCACCGCCCAACCACGGCTGCCGGAGCCGGGAGGGCACCAGACCAAATCGCGACCGTACCAGGAAGAGACGAGGCACTGGCCAGTTTCATAACATAATGAACTGAAGTGATACCTCCCAGCCGACAATGACTCCCCGGTATCGTGCCGCGCCGGTTTGCAGCCCGTGCGCCATCAGGCCGGCGCAAAACCCCTGCCGGCAACGACACCCTGCCGCCGATACCCACGCGGCACGGCCTCGACAGCAAGCCGGACGACGGCCACCACGTATGCTCGCATGCCGAGCGGCCGCCACCCGGGCGGCGGCAAATCCTTACGCCAACGGGTCGTTCGGCCCGCCGACGCCGGACGTGTTGCCGCCGGTCTCCTGGTTCTTCTTGACCGAAAGCCAGTTCCAGCCCAGAAATCCAAGCACAAGCCCAAAAGTAACGAGCGCCAGCGTGAAAATCGGAGACGTTGACATGAATGCTCCCGGATTGACAGTGTCCGGCTATAGCTCGCGATCTGCTGGCGGGTTTTCCTGCTAACGCGCGTGTGAAGACCTGGCCCGCCCGGCACGATCGACGGCCGGGCGGTCACGCGCCATCCGCCAACACCGGGCACCGCAGGCGCGTTCGTCACTGTCCACACATCACTGTCCACACATCACTGTCCACACATCGGCCTTTCCCGACGCAGGCCACGCCGCCCGCCAGGACACCGGCCACGACACCCGCCTGTGCAGGAAAGAATGCGCGGGCTATAGAAGACGCGCATGAAACCTCCCCATGGCAACCGCCCCGGCGGCTCGTCCCATCCGCCGTCCGACCGAGGCCCCTATCGCGGCCCCGGTGGACCGTCGTCACGTCCATCCGGCGGACCGGGCCACGGCCAGGGCGGCGGTCCCCGCGGCAATGGGCCTGGCAACTTCGGGCAGCATGCGCACCAGAAGCCGCGCCCCCATGGCAGCGCCCCCCACGGCGGTTCCCATGGCGGTTCCCATGGCGGTTCCCATGCCGGTTCCCAGGGCGCCCCCCATGGCAGCCCCCCGCGTGACGGCGGCTTCAAGCCGCACCGCGACGAGCGCGGCAGCCGCCCGTTCCAGCCGCGCGAGCAGGGCGGCCCCCGTCAGGCCGAGGCGCCAAAAGGCGCCGTCTGGCTGTATGGCCACCACGCCGTCGCCGCCGCCCTCGCCAACCCGGCCCGCCGCCTCCGCCGCCTGCTGCTGACCGAGGAAGCCGAGGCAGCCATCGGCAAGCAGTTGCCGCCGCCCTGGGCGATCGCGCCCGAGCGGGTGGAGCGCGCCCGGCTCGACCAGTTGCTGGGACGCGACGTGGTGCACCAGGGCGCCGCGCTGCTGGCCGATGTGCTGGCGCCGCCCAGCCTGCACGCGGCGCTGGAAAAGCCGGGCGTGATCGTGGTGCTCGACCAGGTGACCGATCCGCGCAACGTCGGCGCCATCATGCGCTCGGCCGCGGCCTTCGGCGCCGCGGCCGTCATCACCCAGGACCGCAACGCGCCAGAGGAGACCGGCGCCCTGGCCAAGGCCGCCTCGGGCGCGCTGGAGACCCTGCCGCTGCTGCGTGCGGTCAACATCGCGCGCACCCTGATCGCGCTGAAGGCGGCGAATGTCTGGTGCATCGGCCTAGACGCCGCCGGCCCGCCCCTCTCCGGCCCCGCCTTCGCCGATCGGCGGGTGGCGCTGGTGCTGGGGGCCGAGGGCGAGGGACTGCGGCGCCTGACCCGGGAAACCTGCGACGAGGTCGCCGGGCTGACGATCAAGGGCGCGGTGGAAAGCCTGAACGTCTCCGCCGCCGCCTCGGTCGCGCTGTATGAGCTGACGCGGCGCTGATGGCGTTCGATCCCGCCCCCGCCGCCGCCGCGCTGCGCCGCATCCGGCAGGAGCGGGCCATCGTCTCCGGACTGCCCGCCGGCATCGCGCCGCGTACCGAGGCGGAAGGCGCGGCGGTGCAGTTGGCCCTGGCCCGCCTCGCCGGCGCCATCCCACCCTGCGGCTTCAAGATCGGCGCCACCGGCAGCCGGATGCAGGCCTACCTGGGCGTCAACGAGCCGATTGCGGGGTTCATGCGCGCGGCGGATGTCCACCAGGGACGGGCGGACCTGCGGTTCGCCGACTTCGTGCGGCCCGGCGCCGAATGCGAGGTCGCGGTGCGCCTGGCCACGGACCTGCCGCCGGGCCCCTGCTCCCTGGACCAGGCGTTGGCCGCGGTGGGGGACTTCGTCGCCGCCATCGAGATCGTCGAGAACCGCTACGGCGATCTCGCGCAGGTCGGGATGCCGACGCTGGTGGCGGACCAGATGTACCATGCCGCCGCGGTCGTCGGGGACCAGGGCGAGGTTGACTGGCGGCGGCTGGACATCGCCGCGCTGGGCGGCCGGATCAGCCTGGACGACGGCAGCGGCGACCAGGGGATAACGACCGACCTGCTCGGGCATCCGCTGAACGGCTTGGCCTGGCTGGCGGGATCGTCCGTCGCGGCGGCGTTCGGCGGGCTGAAGGCGGGTCAGGTGGTGATGCTGGGCAGCGTGACGCCGCCGGTGTGGCTGACCGGGCCGGCGATTGTGACTGTTGAATTTCCGCCACTGCCGGCCGTGACGCTCAGGCTGGCATAGAGCCAACCGCTGTCCGCGGATGGCCGAAACAGCCCGAAGCCGATAGGACGGTCAGCCTGCCACTGCGCCGGATCGCTGCATGCTTCTCTCCACCCTCGCCCTGGCCCGCCACCTGGGCTTCGCCGCCCTGCTGATGCTGCTGTCAGCCGGGATCGTCCGCCTGATGATCGCCGTGCGGGTGATGGACACGCCGGAGGCGCGCAAGGCGCACGTTCATCCGACTCCGAAAGGTGGCGGCGTCGGCATCGTCGTCAGCTTCCTCGTCGGCATCGCCGTGCTGTATCGCTTCGCGGAGTTCGCGCGGCTGGCGGATCCCTACTTCCGCGGCGTGATCGAGGCGTCCGTGGCCATCGCCGTGGTCGCCTTCCTCGATGACCTGTTCGACTGGCCGTTCACCGTCAAGCTCGGCACGCAGTTGCTGGCGGCGCTGGTCGCCGTCGGCAGCGGGCTCTACGTGGCCGACTTCCACTTCCCGACCTATATCGGCCTGCTGCCCGAGCCCTGGCCGGGACTGGCGCTGACCTTGCTGTGGATCCTGTTCGCCACCAACGCGATGAACTTCATCGACGGCCTGAACGGACTGGCCAGCGGCGTGGCGCTGATCGCCTGCCTGTTCATCGTGGTCATCGCCGAGCAGCACGGCGGCTGGTTCGCCTATGCCGCCGCCGGGCTGCTGGCGGCGGGGCTGGCCGGCTTCCTGCCGTTCAACTTCCCCAAGGCGCGCATCTTCATGGGCGACGTCGGCAGCCAGTTCTGCGGCTTCATGCTGGCAGTGCTGGCAGTGGCCGCCAGCCGCTTCGACGGGGTGGAACTGTCGTTCCTGCTGGTGCCGATGCTGCTGTCGGGCGTGCTGTTCGACGTCGGCTTCACCCTGGTCCGCCGCCTGCTGGCCGGCGAGTCGATTACCCAGCCGCATCGCGGGCACCTGTATCAGGTCGCGCAGCGCTCCGGCCTGCCGGCCACCGCGGTGACCCTGGTGCACTGGGGTTTTGCCGTGTTCGGCGGCCTGTGCTGCCTGGTGTTCATCGCGGTGCCGACGAACGTCAAGCCGCTGGTGCCGCTGGCGACCATGCTGCCGCAAATCGCCTGGGTCTGGCGGGTCGCCCACCTGGCACGCCAGGCCGGCGTGCGGCGGTGGGGCTGAAGGCCGTTCCCCCGAACGGCGCGGTAGCACGGCAAATAACAGTCTGAATGATACCACCCGGCTTTCGTGGCGGCGCCGTCACTCGACCGTTCCGGAGGCGACTTCATCAACCCGAGGCCGCGGCGCGGTCGTGTCAGGCCGGTGGCGCTCCACGGGGCTTTGCGCCAGGCTCTGGAACAGCCGCCAGTAGGCATCGGCACAGGCCTGATAGCTGAAGGCCGCGGCGCGCGCGCGCAATGCCTCCTTCGGCCAGCGATCGGCCTCCTGAAAGATCCGGCTGAATGCCGGCGCCAGGGCTTCCGGATCCTGCATCGGCACCAGGATGCCGTAGCGTCCCTGCCCCAGGATATCACTCGGCCCATAGGGACAATCGGTCGATATGACAGGCGTGCCACATCCCATGGCCTCGACCAGGACGTTGCCGAAGCCTTCGGACCGCGAGGAGAGCACGAACGCATCCGCCGCCCGCATGTACGGCAGCGGATTCCGCACGAAGCCGGCGAAATCGACGTGCTCCGCAATGCCCAGCGATGCCGTCAGCGCCTGCAGTTCATCGAGCATCGGACCCGTGCCCAGGATGATCAGGCGAGCCGGGTGCGCCTGCAGATGCAGCGCGAAGGCCCGCAGCATGGTGCGCTGGTCCTTCATTTCCACCAACCGGCCGGCGGTGACGAACACCGGACGATCCCTGCCCGCCAGCCAGGGATGCTGCACCGGCTCATCCGCCAGGGCGGCGAAATCGTCGCCAATGACGGCGTTGCAGATCGTGCTGACCTTCGTCGCCGGCAGCCTGGCCTGGTTGACGAGTTCGTCGGCAATGCCCTCGGACACCGCCACCGCATGGTCGATGTAGCGCGAGAGCGCGGCGTAGAACCACGGCACGACCCGGTGCTTCCAGTTCACCGTCGCGTGGTAGCCGGAAGACAGCGGGTTGTGCTGGCAGATCACCAGCCTGGTCGCGCTGCCGGCCAGGGCATGCGCCATCGATGCTGCAATGTTGTTGTGGTCGACGTTGGCCATGAACACGCCAGGCCGCCTGTCCAGCAGGTAGCGCCGCAGCCGCAGGACGTCCTGCAGCGTGCGCCTGCCATCCAGGTTCACGACCGGAACCCCTTGTGGCAGCAGCGGTATGAGTTCCCCGCGCGCCTGGTGTACGACGATGGTGACGTCGATGCCGCGTTCGATCAGTTCCCGCGCCAGGACCAGGCACTGGCGTTCCACGCCGCCAGGAGAAAAGTCATGAAAATAGATTGCAACCGATAGCTGGCCGGCAACAGCCTGACTGGAACGCCGCGCGGGCTGAATTTGGTCCGTGACATCCGAATCGACTGCTTTCACGCGGCCTCCAACTGAAAACCATTGTCTGGTTCTGGCAAATCCTCGCCGCAACAGTAAACCCACGTTGACATCAACATGTCGCGCATGTCAATGAAATTGTTTAGAAAAGGAGATTAATCTGGCGATCTGATCACGCCAAACCAATTAACTAAGTGAAAACCAGCAACGCTGGTTGCCCGCGCCGAAGCATCACGATGCCGTGCTGACGAAATCGCCGTGCCAGGACCGTCGCGCAGGGACGCGGCGCCAGGATCACCAGATGGGCTTCACGCCAGCGCCGCCACTGCCCGCTGGCGGGCAGCACCGGCCAGCGGCGTGCCGCCAGCAAAAGCCGCTGCTGCATCCGCCGGTTCCAGCCCGGCGGCATCGGGCGGGAGTAAGGATTATAAGCCGTAATGAAGGCGGCCTCCCGCCGGTTCCACGATCGAAGCAGCCGATCCATCCCAGCCGATCGGCGACCGATACGAAGTGTGATGCCGGAGACCGTGTATTCCGTCCTGTGATACGCGCGTCGCAGCCCAGGCGTCATGCGCGGACGCATCTAGCGGTCGTCCCGCGTGTCCCCGAACTCCACGTCGCGATGCACGTGGACCGACATGAGAATCCCGAAGCCGACCATCACTGTCAGCATCGCCGAGCCGCCGTGCGAAACCAGCGGCAGCGGCACGCCGCCGACCGGAATCACGCCCATCACCATGGCGATGTTGACGAAGACATAAAAGAAGAAGTTGCAGGCGATGCCCAGCGCCACCAGCCTGCCAAACTGATTCCGGCATCGCAACGCAATCAGCATGCCGCCCAGGACGATCAGCGCCAGCAGGCCAATCACCGCGAGCGCGCCGACGAAGCCGAATTCCTCGCCAATGATGGTGAAAATGAAGTCGGTCTGCTTCTCAGGCAGGAAGTCCAGGTGAGCCTGGGTGCCTTGCAGGAATCCCTGCCCCCACATCCCGCCCGAGCCGAGCGCGATCTTCGACTGGATGATGTTGTAGCCCGCCCCCAGCGGATCGCTTTCCGGATGCAGGAAGGTGTCGATACGGGCGCGTTGATAGTCGTGCAGATGGCTGTACGCGATCGGCGCCAGCAGCGGGATCGGCAGCAGCACCAGGGCGAATTTCCACCACCGCACCCCGGCGGCGAAGAAGATCGCGCCACCGATCATGGCGGTGATCGTCGCGGTGCCGAGATTCGGTTCCTTCAGGATCAGGCCGACGGGAACCAGCGTGGCGAGCGCCGGCGGAATCAGGAACAGCGGATTGCCCATCCGCTCCCAGGAAGCGCGATGGAACCACGAGGCCAGCGCCAGGATCAGCGCCAGCTTCATCATCTCGGACGGCTGTAGCTGCAGCCCGCCCAGATCGAGCCAGCGCTGCGCCCCCTTGCCGACATGGCCCATGCGCAGCACCAGCCCCAGCAGGACGACGCAGCCGAACCAGGCCGGCCACGCAAGCTTGGCGATAATGCGGATGTCGACCAGGCCGATCGCCAGCGCGATCACCAGCCCGAAGGCGAAGCGCAGCGCGTGGCGGGTCGCATACGGCTCGGCCGAGCCGCCGCCGGCGCTGTACAGCGCGGTGTAGCCGACGCCGGCCAGGCAGCACAGCAGCAGGACATAGATCCAGTTGATCTGCAGGATCTTGCCCATCAGGTCGAACGACGGCTCCCGCCACAGGCGACGATCCATTACGTGTGCGTCTCCGCGATCTGTGGCGCCGACGGCGGCTCGGTCCGGTTGGACGGGTCGCGCCGCAGCGTCTCCGTCATGACGTCGCGCGCCACCGGCGCCGCCGCGGCGGCGCCGGCGTTGCCGTGCTCGATCACCACCGCCACGGCATAGCGCGGCGCGTCATAGGGCGCATAGGCGACGAACAGCGCGTGCGGGCGATATTCCCAGGGCAGCTTCTCGCTGTCGAAATGACCGCTCTCGCGCAGTTCGCGCGACACGCGGCGCACCTGGGCCGAGCCGGTCTTGCCCGCCAGTTGCACGTTCGGGTCGGCCAGGCGGGCCTGCGGCGCGGTGCCGCCGGGCTCGTTGACCACCGCCCACATGCCCACGCGCACGTCGTGCAGCAGCTTCTCCGGCAGGCCCAGGATCGGCCAGTCATCGGCTTCCGCGCCCGGCTGCAGGATGCCCGACAGCTTGCGGGTCAGGTGCGGCTGCACGATGCGTCCGCTGGCGATGCGCGAGACATAGGTCGCAAGCTGCAACGGCGTCACCTGGATGTAGCCCTGGCCGATGCCGCTGACGATGGTGTCGCCGATGTTCCAGGCATGGCCTTTGCTCTCCCGCCACTCCCGCGTCGGGATCAGCCCGGCGCGCTGGCCCGGCAGGTCGAGGTCCAGCTCCACCCCCAGCCCGAACCGGTTGGCCATGGCGGCGATACGGTCGATGCCGGTGCGCCGCGCAACCTCATAGAAATACACGTCGCAACTGTTCTTGATACCGCCGTGCAGGTCGAGCAGGCCGTGCCCGCCCTTGCGCCAGCAGTGGAAGCGCGTGTCGCCCAGGTCCAGGTAGCCGGGGCAGTTGATGCGGTCGCTCGGGGAGATGGCGCCCGACTCGAGGCCGGCCAGCGCCACCGCCATCTTGAAGGTCGAGCCCGGGGCATACAGCCCGGACGTCGCCTTGTTGATCAGCGGCGTGCGGCGGTCCTTGGTCCATTCCAGCCATTGCGCCTGCGACACGCCGGAGTTGAACAGCGACGGATCGAACGACGGGTTGGTCGCCATCGCCAGCACCTCGCCGTTGCGGCAGTCCATCACCACGGCGCTGGCGCTTTCGTCGCCGAGCCGTTGCAGCACCGCCTGCTGCAGGCCGGCGTCGATGGTCAGCCCGACTTCCTCGCCGGGCACGCCGTCCTGGCGGTCCAGCTCGCGGATCACCCGGCCGACGGCGTTGACTTCCAACTGCACCGACCCGGCCCGGCCGCGCAGCGCGAGATCATGGTATTTCTCCATCCCGGCCCGGCCGAGCCGCAGCCCCGGCAGGCCGAGCATCGGGTCGTCTGCCACGTCGGCCTCGTTCGGCGGGGCGACGTAGCCGACGACATGGGCCAACTTGTCACTGAACGGGTACTGCCGGGTGGTGCCGGCATCGACGACGATGCCCGGCAGGTCGGGCGCGTTCACCTCGATCTTCGCCATCTCGTCCCAGGTCAGGAACTCGCGGACCGTGACGGGAATGAAGCGGCGGCGGTGATGCAGCTCGCGGTCGATGCGGGTGCGTTCGTACTCGCTCAGCGGCAGCAGCGCCGAGAACGCGTCCAGTGTCGCCTGGACGTTGTTGGCCTGCTCGGCGATCAGCACGGCGCGCCAGTTGGTGCTGTTGCCGGCGACGACGATGCCGAACCGGTCCAGGATGCGCCCGCGCGGCGGCGCGATCATCCGGGCGCTGATGCGGTTCTCCTCGGCCAGGGTGGTGTAGCGCGCGCCGTCCTCCACCTGCACCTGGTACAGCCGGGTCGCCAGGGTTCCCAGCACCGCCACCTGCCCGCCCATCAGCAGCAGGGCGCGGCGGGTGAAGATGCCGCTGCGTTGCCGCTCGCGCCGCATCAGGCCCGCTCCGGATTGGCCACCGAGCGCAGCGCCGCGGCGAACGGCACCGCCAGCACCGGGTAGATCGCGACGCTCAGGATGGCCATGAAGACCATCGGGTCCGGCGACAGCAGCCGGAAGTTCAGCAGCATTATCAGCAGCCACATCAGCAGCGAGGCGGCGCAGGCGACCAGGGCGAACAGGCTCCAGATCCAGGCGAAGCCGCGCGGCGCCAGCCGCCACCGGCGCAGCGATGCCGCGACGCCGTGCACGCACAGCAGTGTGAACACGCCGACGCCCAGCGGCAGGTAGCCCAGCAGGTCGAGCAGCAGGCCGACGACGAACACCACCGGCGGCGGGAAGCTGGCCGGCCGGTACAGCGACCAGAACCAGACCGCCCCCAGCGTCACCGCCGGCAGCAGTGTCGGCTGGTCCGCCAGGCCCAGCGGCGCCTCGGTCAGCAGCATCAGCAGGATGGTGATGCAGGCCGGGAAGCTGGCCCGCGCCGCGATGTCCAGCCGCCGGCCGAGACTGGGCCGGGGCCGGATGCCGGGGCGGCGGTCGATGAAGGCCATCTCAGCGATGGCCAGGGGTCGGATTCGCGGCAGGCTCGGGCGGCGTGACGCCGTTCAGGCCGAAGTCGAAGATGCGCACGATCTCCAGCTTCTGCAGCCGCGCCGCCGGTTCGACCTCCGGCGTGCCGTTGCTGGTGTAGTGCACCGTGCCGACCGGCAGGTTGGCGGGGAAGGCGTTGGCCTCGGCGCTGGTGACGACCCGCTCGCCTTCCTGCGGCATCACGCCCTCCGGCCAGTACACCAGCCGCGGGCGGGGGTTGTTGGTGCCGATCAGAATGGCATGGGCGCGGGAGGTTTCCAGCGTCACCGGGATGCGGCTGTTCAGGTCGGTCAGCAGCAGCACGCGCGCGGTGCGGGTGCCGACTTCGGTGACGCGGCCAACCAGGCCACGCTCGTCCACCGCGATTTCGCCCTTGCGGATGTTGTGGTTCGGGCCGACCGACAGCAGCACCGCCTTGGCATAGACACCGCCGGCGTCGGCCACCACCCGGGCAGTGACGAACGAGCCCTGGGGATCGGGAATCCAGCGCAGGCTGGCCTTCAGCCGCTGGTTTTCCGCGTCCAGCGCCAGGGCAACGGACTGCCAGCGGCGCAGCTTTTCGTTCTCCGCGCGCAGGCGGGCGTTTTCCTCGCGCATGTCCCAGAGGTTGACCGCCTCGGTGGCGGCGCCGTGCAGGCGTCCGAGCGGACCGGCCAGCACGGCGTAGATCGGCGCCAGGCTGTCAGCCAGGGCGATTCGCGCCCGCTCGGCCAACACGGCGTCGGCCTTGCCGAGCAGCATCAGACCGAACGAAGCGATAATGAGAACCGGCAAGGTCAGCCGCGCCAGAGCCTGGCGAGCCTGGATCGAGAGGCGGATCATGGGCACCTTCAGCCACAGGAGCGCTTCAACGGCACCATTGCGCATAGGCCGACCGGGTATCGCGGCCGGGAAACGCGCTCGGGTTCCACGGCCGGGACAGGGGGTTCAATACATGCTGGTCAGCACGTTGCTCAGGCGCTTCCTTTCTTCTAGCGCACGTCCGGTGCCCAATGCCACACATTGCAATGGATTTTCAGCAATAACCACGGCCAGGCCGGTGGCCTCGCGCAGCACCTGGTCCAGCCGGTAGAGCAGCGCGCCGCCGCCGGTCATGACGATGCCCTTGTCGACGATGTCGGCAGCCAGTTCGGGCGGGGTGTTCTCCAGCGCGACCTTCACCGCCTCGACGATGGCCGAAACCGGCTCGGACAGGCTTTCGGCGACCTGGCGCTGGCTGACCAGCACTTCCTTCGGCACGCCGTTCATCATGTCGCGGCCGCGGACTTCCCGGTACGGGCCGTCGTCGCCGGTGTCGATCCAGGCGGCGGCGCCGATGTCCATCTTGATGCGCTCGGACGACGACTCGCCGATCAGCAGGTTATGGTTGCGGCGGATGTAGCTGATGATGGCCTCGTCCATCTTGTCGCCGCCGACCCGCACGCTGCGCGAATAGACGATGCCGCCGAGCGAGATCACCGCCACCTCGGTGGTGCCGCCGCCGATGTCGACGACCATGGAGCCGGACGGCTCGGTCACCGGCAGCCCGGCGCCGATGGCGGCGGCCATCGGTTCCTCGATCAGCTGGACCCGGCGGGCGCCGGCGCTTTCGGCGCTCTCCTGGATGGCGCGGCGCTCCACGGCGGTGGAACCGGACGGGACGCAGATGATGATGTGGGGAGACGCGAAGCGGCGGCGGTTGTGCACCTTGCGGATGAAGTGCTTGATCATCTCCTCGGCGACTTCGAAGTCGGCGATGACGCCGTCGCGCAAGGGGCGGCTGGCCGTGATGTAGCCGGGCGTGCGGCCAAGCATCATCTTGGCCTCCTCGCCGACGGCGACGACCTGCTTCTTGCCGCGGACGTCGGCGATGGCGACGACGCTGGGCTCCGCCAGGACGATGCCACGGCCCTTGACGTAAACCAGCGTGTTGGCGGTGCCAAGATCAATGGCCATGTCGGCTGACATAAAGCCGAGCATGCGAGCGAACATCAGAACAGCCTTTGTGGTGATGACGGGGGAATAGCCGGAAGGCGGTGGGCTTAGCGTTCACGTGTGGCATTCACAAGCACTTGTTGACAAACGCTTGATCGGGTGCCGCGAAAACGCCGGATTTCCGTCGCGTTTCAGGACAGTTCAGCCACGAGGATCAGCAGGATCAAAAGGGAGGACCGTATGCGAATAGCATCATTTGTCATTCTTCTGGCGATCGGCCTGGGTCTGGCTGGCTGTGGCGAGACCTATGGCACCCGGGCGGTGACCGGCGGCGCCCTGGGCGCGGGCGTGGGGGCCGGCGTAGGGGCGCTGACGGGTGGGAAGCCCGCCACCGGGGCCGCCATCGGCGCCGGCGCAGGGGCGCTGGGCGGCGTGCTGACCAAGTAGCGCCCTGCCCGGCGGATTCAAACAGCGGTCTGCGCGGCGAGTTTGGGCCGTTGCCCTCTCGTCGATGGGGCGGCGGTGTTGCGGCGCCGCCCTTCCCTGCGTCCAGGGGGGCGGCAGGCTCAGCCCCGGATAAAGGGCGCGACCGCCTGGCCGGCGGCGGCGCCGAGCAGGGACTTGACCACCGAGCCGAGGACGAACGGCATCACGCCCAGGGCCAGCGCTTGCGGCGCGCCGACGAAGAAGGCCAGCCAGGCGGCGCCCATCGCCAGGATCAGGACGTGGCCGAGTCCATAGACCAGGAACGGCCGCACGAGTCCCCGCCGCCAGCCCGACTCGGCCAACCGGCCGGCCAGCCAGGCGGCCGGAACGAAGCTGATCAGGTAGCCTCCGGTGGGCCCGGCAAGGTGGGCCAGCGAACCGGTGAAATTGGCGAACATGGGCAGGCCCGACGCGCCCTCGGCCAGATAGAGCAGCACCGAAGCGGCGCCGAGGCGCGAGCCCAGCGCCATGCCGACGGCCAGCACCGCCAGCGACTGCATGGTGGTCGGCACCGGGAAGCCCGGCACCGCGATCTGCGCCGAGGCGGCGAGAACAAGGCTGCCCGCCAGAACGGCCAGGCCGCGCGCGGTGCGGGATGACAGGCGGGCTGCTCCGCCCTGCGGAACCCGGGGCGGAGAGGAGAGCAACGTTGCGGCCATGGCGGTCATCCCTTTTGCAGTGGAAATCGTTCTCTACCCGCGGCGGCCGCATCGCGCCACCCTGGCGGCCACCGGAAGGAGCCGCCGGAAGGGGTGCTGGAAGGGACCGCCGGAGGGGGCGCCGCGCCGCATAGGCGCCAACTCAGGCGGACGGGACGCGACGCACTATCGCGTCGTCATGGCGGCTACCCGGGACAAGCCCGGGCACAGGCTCCGGGCCGCCATCCACGCCTTACGGTGCTGGTATCGGCAAAAGGCATGGATGGTGGGCCTTCGCCCACCATGACGGGGTAGCAACGGCCGTGCCCCTGGCCGCCAAAATTACAGCAGACCGCAGGTCGGTTGGGACGCACAGGTGGCCTGTCCACATCGTCATGGCCCGGACAAGCCGGGCCATGACGATGGGGGAACGCTCTCGGAGCCCAGGCAAGCACTTGATTTTACGGTCATTTCCGACTCGTTTCAGAAATCTGTGCATCCCGTAGGGACGAGCCGGGCTATGACGATGCGGGTGCGCCGTCGCCCTGTCCCAACCGACCTGCGGTCTGCTGTAGCGCGTATGGCGCAGCGCCGGGCGGCGACTTGTGCCCCGGTATCTTGGCGTCTTGGCGTCTTGGCGTTGAACAGGAACGGCGCAACCGCACCGGGCGGTGACGGGTGCGCCTGGCGGGTGGTTCGTGCGATGGATGGCACCGATGAAACGCCGAGACGCCAAGACGCCAAGTTCATGGCCCGCCATCCGCCGCCTGCCGCGATCAAGGCCATGACAGGCAGCCGAGCCTGCCCGGGCCGTCGCAATGCCGGAACGTCCCTGGCCATCAGGCACGCGTCACAATGTGCAGTTGCTTCCGAGATGTGGGCATCCAGCAGGCCACCCGCCGGAATGATATTTAATTACTATTTCATGATTATTTCGAATCATGCCATAAACCACGGGTTTCGGGCCGATTCGCCGGCGGTCACCAGCGGTTTGCACGTCGCCCAGCATCCTCCTCGCATTCCCGGCAAACAGTGCAAATATGCGATTTTCACACAGGTAAATATCCCCCGGCAGAGCCGGGGGCTTTATAGTGTTGGCCGCTCAAAGCGGCCGGGCGGGTCGCTGACGCGGCCCGTTGAGTGTGAGCCGCTCAAAGCGGCAAGCGGGACCGCTAACGCGGTCCCGGGTTCAGTTGGCCACTAAAGTGGCCGGTTCAG
>NZ_NHRY01000058.1 GCF_002937115.1 Rhodopila globiformis
CGCTGGCGGGGTTTGTCGCGTCAGCGAAAGTTACGTTCAATACAGGATTTGTCCGGTTGGCCGCCACGGTTTGTTGCCGGCGGCACGGAACTGAGCCGCCTGACCAAGCTTAGTCTCGCAGTCCCCAAGCCCATTGCCAGGAGATCCGGATGCCTGACGCGAGCGACCTCGACCAACTGTCCATTAACACCATCCGCATGCTGGCGGCCGACGCCGTTCAGAAGGCGAAGTCCGGCCACCCCGGCACGCCCATGGGCGCCGCGCCCACCGCCTATACATTGTGGCAGCGCTACCTTCGTTACGACCCCGCAGCCCCGGAATGGATGAACCGCGACCGCTTCGTGCTGTCGGTCGGCCATGCCTCGATGCTGCTCTATTCATTGATCCACCTCGCCGGCATCCAGGGCAGTTCCGAATCCGATGGTACCGAGGGCCGCCCGGCGGTGACGCTGGACGACATCAAGCATTTCCGCCAGGCGCAGAGCCACACGCCAGGCCATCCGGAATACCGCCTGACGTCCGGCGTCGAGGCCACCACCGGCCCGCTCGGCCAGGGCGTTGCCGACAGCGTCGGGATGGCGATCGCCGGCAAGTGGCTCGCCGCCACCTATAATCGCCCGGACCTCACCCTGTTCGACTACAATGTCTGGGTCCTGTGCAGCGACGGTGACATGATGGAGGGCGTCGCCAGCGAGGCGGCCTCCCTGGCCGCGCACCTGAAGCTGTCGAACCTGTGCTGGATCTACGACAGCAACCGCGTGAGCATCGAGGGCTACACCGACCTCGCCTTCTCCGAGGACGTGGCCGCCCGCTTCCGCGCCTATGGCTGGAACGTTACGACCGTGGAAGACGCCAACGACCTGGCACAGCTTTGCCGCGCCTACCAGACCTTTCTCGACACAGCCGATCGGCCGACGTTCATCCTGGTGCACAGCCATATCGGGTATGGCGCGCCGAAACTGCAGGATACCCCGAAGGCGCACAGCGATCCGATGGGCGAGGAGGAAGTGGCGGGCGCGAAAAAGTTCTTCGGCTTCCCGCCGGACGGAACGTTTGTCGTGCCCGACGGCGTGCCGGAACATTTCGCCGCCAACATGGGCGCGCGCGGCAAGGCGGCGCACGCGGCATGGGACAAGCTGATGGCGGCGTACCGCAAGGCGCATCCCGACCTCGGCAGGCAGGTCGATGCCATCGCCAACGGTACGCTGCCGGAAGGATGGGAGGATGCGCTGCCCACCTTCCCGGCGGATCCCAAGGGAATGGCTACGCGCGATTCCTCCGGCAAGATCCTGAACGCGCTGGCGCAGCGCATCCCCTGGATCGTCGGCGGCGCGGCGGACCTTGCCCCCAGCACCAAGACGACCCTGACCTTCGAAGGCGCCGGCAGCTTCCAGGCGCCGGGGAACGGCGGCGACTACCGCGGCCGCAATCTTCATTTCGGTGTCCGCGAGCACGCGATGGTTGCCGCGGTCAACGGCATGGCGCTGGGCGGGCTGCGGCCGTACGCCTCGGGTTTCCTGATCTTCACCGACTATGCCCGCGGCGCCATCCGCCTGGCGGCGCTGATGGAGCTGAACGTCGTCCATATCTGGACGCACGATTCCATCGGCGTCGGCGAGGACGGCCCGACGCACCAGCCGATCGAGCAGTTGCTGTCGTTAAGGGCGATTCCGGGCATGGTGGTGCTGCGGCCGGCGGACGCGAACGAGGCGTCGGAGGCCTGGCGGGTCGTGCTGAAGCTGAAACATCGGCCTGCCGCCATCGCCTGCTCCCGCCAGCCGCTGCCGACGATCGACCGCGAACGGTTCGCGCCGGCGTCTGGGCTGGCCAGGGGCGCCTATGTCCTGGCCGATCCGCCGGATGGCAAGCCGTCGGTGATCCTGATCGCCACCGGCAGCGAGGTTTCGCTGTGCCTGGCGGCGTGGGAGAAGCTGCGCGCTGAGGGCATCGCTGCCCGTATCGTTTCGATGCCGTCGTGGGAGCTGTTCAACGAGCAGGACCAGGCGTATCGTGACAGCGTGTTGCCGCCGTCGATCACGGCGCGCGTGACAGTGGAGCAGGCCTCGCCTATCGGCTGGGACCGTTACGCCGGGCGCACCGGGGTCGTACTGGCCATGCGCAGCTTCGGCATGTCGGCGCCGATTGCCGCGGTTCTGGAACATTTCGGGTTTACGCCCGACAAGGTGGTGGAAGCGGCGAAGCAGGCCATGGCGGCGAACTGAACTTTCATCAGGGAGCAAAACGATGCAGCTCGGCATGATCGGCCTTGGACGCATGGGCGGCAACATGGTGATCCGCCTGATCCGGGCGGGCCACGAGTGCCTGGTCTATGACAGCCATGCGGCGGCGGTGGAGGCGCTGGTCGCCAAGGGCGCGCAGGGCACCACCCGCCTGGAGGATTTCGTTGCGAAATTGACCAAGCCGCGGCTGGTCTGGCTGATGGTGCCGGCCGCCGTCGTCGATCCGGTCATCGGCTCGCTGGTGCCGCTGCTGGAGCCCGGAGACACCATCGTTGATGGCGGCAATTCCTATTACCACGACGACATCCGCCGCGCCGGAGAGTTGCGCGCCAAGGGCCTGCACTACGTCGACGTCGGCGTCAGCGGCGGCGTCTGGGGCCTGGAACGCGGCTATTGCCACATGATCGGCGGCGAGGACGAGGTGGTGCGTCGGCTCGACCCGATCTTCCGCTCGCTCGCCCCGGGCGTGGAGGCGGCCGCGCGTACGCCGGGTGCGAGTGGCGAGCCGGAACCTGCGGAACTGGGCTACCTGCATTGCGGCCCGAACGGCGCCGGGCACTTCGTAAAAATGGTGCACAACGGCATCGAATACGGGCTGATGGCCGCCTATGCCGAGGGGCTGAACATCATCCACAACGCCAATGTCGGATCGCGCAGCCAGGTCGACGATGCCGAAACGACGCCACTGCGGCACCCGGAACATTACAAATACAACATCGACGTCGCCAGGGTCGCCGAGGTGTGGCGGCGCGGCAGCGTCGTCGCGTCCTGGCTGCTCGACCTTGCCGCCAGCGCGTTGCGCAAGAGCCCCGACCTGGACAATTTCGCCGGCCGGGTTTCGGATTCCGGCGAAGGGCGCTGGACGGTGCAGGCGGCGGTGGAGGAAGGCGTGCCGGCCCCGGTGATCTCGGCCGCCCTGTTCGCCCGCTTCACCTCCCGCGGCGCGTCCGATTACGCCGATCGGCTGCTGTCGGCGCTACGGTTCGAGTTCGGCGGCCATGTGGAGAAGCCGAAAGCGGAACAATAAAGCCGCGGTGGCCTGCGCTTTGTTGTTCGGCCGCCGGGCCGTGGCATTCTTGACGACGGTCTGAATTTCCTGTTCGGTGGCCGAAAAAGGGAGGACCCAGGATAAACTCTGTCGTGGCGATGCAGCCGAGGCCTGCCGCTTAGCAAGCCGCAGGCCCGCGGTACGTTGCCGCGCTGACAGCCGGTTTCTCTTTTCTTGTCCGGTCCGGTACCGCATGGGCGCGGCCGGTCGCGGCAGATTCGTTCGCCCATCAAGAACAGCACGGGAAGTGATTTTCCCGGCCAGCAACAAAGGGAGCGTTCCAATGCCAGTGCTGCCGCAAGTCCAGGCCTTGCTCGACGAATTCGAAAAGCAGGGCTTGCCGCCATTCGAAGAGATGAGCGTCACGCAGGCCCGGGAGGTTACCCTGGGCTTCCGCGACCTGCAAGGTGAGCCGGAAAAAGTCGCCGACGTGAAAGATATCGTTGTCCCGGGTCCGGCCGGCGCCCTGCCGGTGCGGCTGTACTATCCCGAGCAGGGCAAGGCGCTGCCCCTGGTCGTGTACTTCCACGGCGGCGGCTGGGTCATCGGCGACCTGGAAATCGTCGATCGCCCGTGCCGCGCACTCGCCAATGCCTCGGGATGCATCGTTGCATCGGTAAACTACCGGATGAGCCCGGAGACGAAATTCCCCGGCGCCGCCGAGGATTGTTACGCTACGACAAAGTGGCTGGCGGAGCATGCCAAGGACATCGGCGCCAACGGCCGGTTCCTCGCCGTGTCGGGCGACAGCGCCGGCGGCAACCTGGCGGCGGTGGTATCGCTGATGGCGCGGGACCGCGGCGGTCCGGCGATATCCTATCAGCTTCTGATCTACCCCGTAACGGCGCCCGTCGAGGGCAACCCGTTTGCCTCATACCGCGACAACGCCGAAGGCTATTTGCTGACCAAGGCCGGCATGGAGTGGTTCTGGGACCATTACCTGGCGTCCCCGGCGGACGGCAACAACCCCTATGCGTCGCCGCTGCACGCCCCTGACCTGAGTCGCCTGCCGCCGGCCATGGTGATCACCGCGGAATTCGACCCGCTGCGCGATGAAGGCCAGGAATATGCAAAGCGGTTGCAACAAGCCGGCGTCAAGGTGAAGACGTCGCACTATCCGGGATTGATCCACGGCTTCTTCTGGATGGCCGGCGCGCTGTCCGCAGGAAAGGACCTGACCGCCGAGATCGGCAAGGAACTCCGGCAGCAGGCTGCTGCCTGACGTTCAACCGAAGGGAGGATTGTCCAAATGAGTGATGCGAAGTCATCGGCCGCAACGAAGGATTTCGACGCCATTGTCGTCGGCGCTGGATTCTCCGGCATGTACATGCTGCACAAGCTGCGGGAACTCGGCCTTTCGGCGCGGGTCTTCGAAGCGGCCGATGGTGTCGGCGGGACGTGGTACTGGAACCGCTATCCGGGAGCACGTTGCGACTCCGAAAGCTATTACTACGCCTACTCATTCTCGAAGGAAATCCAGCAGGAGTGGAACTGGAGCTGCCGCTACCCCGAGCAGCCCGAGATCCTGCGGTACCTCAATTTCTGCGCCGACAAGCTGGACCTTCGCCGGGACATCCAGTTCAACACTCGGATCACCGGAGCGCGGTACAACGACACGACGCATCGCTGGGATATCGAGACCGAAGACGGCAAGCGCGTTTCCGCCAGGTACTTCATCACCGCCGTCGGCTGCCTGTCCGCCGCACAGATCCCGAACATCAAGGGTCTGGAGAGCTTCCGGGGCAAGTGGTACCACACCGGCAAGTGGCCGCATGAGGGCGTTGATTTCACCGGCAAGCGTGTCGGCATCATCGGCACCGGATCGAGCGGTATCCAGGCTATTCCCGTCATTGCCGCTCAGGCGAAGCATCTGACGGTGTTCCAGAGGACGCCCAACTATACCGTTCCCGCACGCGACGCGCCGATGCCGGCGGATTTCCAGAAGACGGTCAAGGCAACCTACGACGAAATCACCCGCAAGACGCGGGCCTCGGTCTTTGGCATGCCGTTCGACTTTCCTGAGCAATCAGCCCTGGAAGCGACGCCGGAGCAGCGGAAGGCCATCTACGACAGCTGGTGGGACAAAGGCGGCTTCGGGTTCCTGCTGTCCAGCTACAACGACCTGATCATAAACAAGGAGGCAAACGAAACGGCCGCCGAATATGTGCGTGCCAAGATCCGCGACATCGTCAAGGATCCTGTTACCGCCGAGAAACTGACGCCGCGCACCTATCCCATCGGCACCAAGCGGCCGCCGATTGATACCGATTATTACGAGACGTTCAATCGCGAAAACGTAACACTGGTCGATATCCGGAGCCTGCCGATCGAGGAAATCACGCCGAAGGGCATTCGCACCAGCGAAGCCGAATACGAACTGGACGCGATCGTTTTCGCCACCGGGTTCGATGCCATGACTGGGGCGCTGTTCAAGCTGGGCATTCACGGCAAGGGCGGCATCGCGCTGGAGCAGCAATGGGCGCACGGGCCGCAGACCTATCTTGGTATCGCAACGACAGGTTTCCCCAACCTGTTCATCATCACCGGCCCCGGCAGTCCGTCCGTGCTGAGCAACATGCCGGTTTCGATCGAACAGCATGTGGAATGGATTGCCGGCTGCATCCAGTACATGCGGGCCCATAACCTGGACAGCATCGAGCCGAGCGAGGACGCTCAGCGGACCTGGGTCGCCCATGTCAACGAACTTGCCAACGAGACTTTGTTCCCGCAGGCGGACTCCTGGTACATGGGCGCCAACATCCCCGGCAAGCCGCGCGTCTTCCTGCCGTATACCGGCGGTGTCGGACCATACCGGGACCGGTGCGCTGAAATCGCCGAGAAAGGCTACGAGGGTTTCGTTATGACCCGTGATCGTCAGAATGAGGCCGTTGGCGCCTGAGTCGACAGCCCTCGGTGGCTCAGGATTCGAGCCGCCGAGGGAAGTCCCGCGCCTACAGGTGCGAATCGCGGGCTTTTTTCCATTCCTCGAAATCCCGCAGCGCCTGTTCACCGGCCACCGGGAAAAGCCCAGTCAGGGACCGGCCGTGGGCGACTTCCTCCTCCGCGAACGTGTCATACAGCGTCGCCGCGACCGCTTCCTCGGCAACTTCATCCGCCATCGCAGCCGGAACGACCACGATCCCGTCGCGGTCGCCGACAACGACGTCGCCGGGGTAAACCGCCACGCCGCCGCAGGCAATCGGCAGATTCAGGTCGATCGGATAATGGACGATCGGGCTGGGCGGCGAAGTCGGCCGGCGCTGATAGGCCGGCAGGCCGGTCTTGATGATTCCTTCGGAGTCGCGAAGCCCGCCGTCCGTCACGATTCCGGAACAGCCCCGCGCCGCCAGCCGCCCGATATACAGGTCTCCGGCAGACGCTGCCCGCGCATCGCCGCGCGAGTCGATCACCAGCACATGGCCGGGCGGGCATTCCTCCATCGCCTGCGGCTGCACGGATTTGCGTGGTCCCCTCGGCGGATTCATGTCCTCCCGGAACGGAATGAAGCGCATTGTGTAGGCAAGCCCGACCATGCGAGGCTGGTCGAGGCGAAGCGGGAAGACGTCCTGGAGGAACATGTTGCGCAGACCTCGTCTGAACAGCGCGCCAGTGAGAGTCGAGGTCGCCACGGTCAGCAGTGCCTCGCGTGTCGTCTGACGAAGTTCGGTCATGATGTTTCCCTTGTTTATTCCTCGCGTCCTACCGTCCCGATGGGACATGGCCAGCATATTTCGGCCAGTTACCGGCAATCTCGTTCACCACCGCACTGCCTGTCAGGTACACGTCGTGAAGGCTTTCCAGAAACGCGGAGTAACCTGTGCCGCTGTCCTCATTGCTCAACAGTTCTGTTGCCGTCTGGCCCGGGTACGGAACCGAGTAATTGCTCGCAGCCCGCAGTACCAGTACTCGATTGAAGTCTATCGCGTGGATTTGTGACAGGAAAGTCAGCGCCTGGGCGTATCCGGCATCCTCTTCCGCCGTCATGGTGAACGCGGCCTTGCCGTTGCTCCAGTATCTTACCCAGTTCTCTGCCCAGGTGTTCATCAGCTCGCCGATCCAGAACGTTCCGGAGGCGAGCACATCGCCCTTCAGTACCTGCGGGGGATACTGCGTTGCGGGAAAACTCTTGTACAGCAAGCGGATGGAATGCAGATTGACAGTATCCGGCAGCACCACGCGGGCACGGGTGAGCTGATAGGCCCAGTTGACGAACGGGCCGTTCAGCTGGAACAGGTTCACGCCATTAATCGAGCTGGCCGGCGGCACCGGCAACTGATACGGGGCGGTGCGGCCGAGCGGGACATAGCCGGTGCTCCATCCCTCGGGAATCTCGCGTGCATCGATCTCATAAGCCAGGTCGCCGTCGATGACATAGCTGGCCCAGGCGGCCGAGCCGACCGGACCGGCATTCGCGTCGATACCGGCGATGCCTGCCAAAATCCAGTACGCACGGCTGAAATCGAAACGACGGTCGTTGGCCAGAGCCGTAATCGAAGCCGCCATGTGCGTCGGCCCCTCACCCGTTTTGATACCCAGCACATGCTTTTCGGCGTTGTAGCGCAGATCGTGGTAACCCTGTGGGAACGGAATGACCTGCTGCAGCGGGAAATTCACCACCCAGGTGTTGAACTCGCCTGGGGCCGTGAGATCGTCTCCCGTGTCAAACGTGGTAACGACGACGAATCGAACGGGTATGCCGCCGGCATCCTGTGCACGCGCCGTGACGCAGCCTGCGGCCAATATTGCCGAAACAACGGCCACCAGGGTCCGGCGCCTGAACGGGATCCGAAGCATCAGCCCGACTCCCTTGCAATGTGAACAGGCAAGCTCGCTGTCGCGCACTTCCTGCGCCGCTCGGATGGCCTGGGCAGTTTGATACCACCTGCATGGTCTCGTCGCCGGCGCAGGGATCGGTCGGCGCCGCTTGCGCAAGAATGAATGAAGACGCTGCATCAGGCAGTTGGCGGAGTGACAGGACGCCGCGGCGCCATCGGGGCGGAACGAATCGCAGACAGGTCAATGTCCGGCAGCGGAATGTTCAGCTGCCGTGTCACCGCGTTCGCCAGCGCGTTGTAGTCTTCGAAACTGCGCCGCAGCCGGTGCCGCCATGCCTGTATGCCACCATTGGCATGCAGTTCGAAGACGGACTCACGATGATCCAGCGCGGAACCGACATGATCCCACGCCAGTTGCAACAGGGCCGCCCGCTGCTGCGCGGTGTAGCCGCCTCCGCCAAACGACGCTTCAAGGCCGGCGGCCAGCGCGGGATTTACCAGATCGGCGTTGGATGGTGCGACAACCAGCGATGATCCAGGCAGGATGCGCAGGATTTCAGCCATGCGCGGGCGAGCCTTCAGCATGGCGATGCTGCCGGCCGACAGATGCGCATGGTTCGGCGCGCAGAAACCTTCCGGCGTGAAAACGGGATCAAGCTCGGTCGCCTTCTGGCAGCTTCTGACCGTCTGCACATCAGCCATCAGATCGACAAGGTAATCGATCGTCGCGTCGTGCGATGCCAGCCCCATCGCATGCGCGCAGGCCAGCGCCAGCCCAAGGGTGAATTCCGCCTTGGCAAGCCAGCAATACAGCTGATGCCAGAACAGCCAGCGCGCGACTGGCTCGGGGCTTATATCAGTCAGGAAGACCCGATCCCAGGGGACCAGGACCTCGTCCAGCCACATCTGCCCGTCAAGCTCATCGTAACGACTGCTGAGCGGCGAGACGAAGGGATCAGTATCGCGCGCGGCCCGCCGGCGGCAGATGATCGTTACGCCCGGCGCGTTCACCGCGACCACGAACGTAGCGCGGTGTCCCTGGAAATCGACGCCGGAGATCGCGCCGATATAGACATCCTCGGCATAGGCCGGACTGGTGTGCATGCCGATCTTGCCGCTGATGACCAGGCCGGCGTCGGTTTCGCGGACGATACGGAGCGCCGCGCGCTCGGCCGGATTGTCGCGCATGCGATAGCCGATGGGGGCGCCGCCGGACGCGAAGGTCAGGAAGCGCCCGGTGGCGGCGACATGCGCGCGATAGGCTTCGGCATTTGCCACCTGCAACGGCGAAGCATTGCGCAGGCCGACGGCGTGCAGCACGCCAAGCGCAATCAGGTGGCCGTAGGCCGGCGTGTGGGTCACGTTGCCGGCAGTCTCGAAGCACGTTGCGGCGAAGCATCGTCCCATGCGCGTCAGGTCGTCGGCGCTGCGCGGCAACAGCATGCCAGCCGGCGACCGCTTGCTGTTCGCATCAGGCGGCGTCAGCACCACGCCCTGCCAGGCGGGATCGGCGTGGCGATCGTACCACTTGACATAAGCGTCCACCATCGGCCGGGTGGCGGGATGCGTAACGACATCCTCGACCTGCCCCTCGCCCAGGATGAAAACCCGGCGCCCGTCGCGCAGTGCCTGCCGGTAGTCCGATCCGGTTCGCATTGAAACCTCCTACCGGGCACGCGCCGCTTGCAGGGCCTGCCAGACACGTTCGGGCGTCGCCGGCATATCAAGTTCCCGCACGCCGGCTGGTTGCAGCGCGTTCATCACCGCGATCATGACGGCTGGCAGGGCGCCAACACAGCCGGCCTCGCCCGCGCCCTTGGCACCGAGCGGATTGCTGGGTGTGGGCACCGGATTGCTGACGATCCGGATATTGCACATCGTATCCGCGCGCGGCATGACATAATCCATGAAGCTGGCGGTCAGAAGCTGGCCGGAGCCGGGTTCATACACCACCTGCTCGCCCAGCACCTGACCGGCGCCCTGCGCCACGCCGCCGTGGATTTGTCCCGCCAGCGTCAGCGGATTGATGATTGTGCCGACATCATCAACGACCAGATAGGACAGCAGCGCAACGACACCCGTTTCGGGATCGATCTCCACCTCAGCGACATGGCAGCCGTTGGGGAAGGTGTCGCGCTTCGGCGCATAGGTGGCGTTTTCGTACAGTCCAGGCTCGACGCCGGGCGGAAGGCGGGCCGGCTGGAAGGCCGTCATCGCCACCTGTTTCAGCGTCACCCCGCGATCGGTTCCCGTCACGGAAAATGTTGCATTGGCAAATTCGATGTCGGCCTCGGCGGCTTCCAGCAGATGCGCGGCAATGCGCTTGCCCTTGGCGATCACCTTGTCCGCCGCCAGCGTCAGCGCGGACCCGCCGCTGACCATGGAACGAGAGCCGTTTGATCCCATGCCGAACGCAACACGGTCGGTGTCGCCGTCGATGAACTGCACCGCCGCCGGGTCGATGCCGAGCTTTTCGTGCAGGATCTGCTTGAACGACGTCTCGTGCCCCTGGCCGTGGGTCTTGGTGCCCAGGAACATGATCGCCGTGCCGCTCGGGTTGAAACGAATCTCGGCATATTCCGGTGTCGGCCCCGCCGCCTGCTCGATGGCGTTGACGACCGCGATGCCGCGCAGCAGGCCGGCGCGGCACGATGCCTCCCGTCGTGCGGCGAAGCCGGCATAGTCGGCGGCTTCCAGGGCGAGATCCATGTTCTTGTCGAACGCGCCGCAGTCGTAATATGGCCCGAGCGGTGCCTTGTAGGGAATTTTCTCTGGGGGAATGATGTTGCGCCGGCGCAGGGCGATCGGATCGATGTTCAGTTCTCGCGCGGCGTCTTCGACGATGCGCTCGATCAGGTAGGCTGCCTCCGGCCGCCCGGCGCCGCGATAGGGTGCGGTCGGGCTGGTGTTCGACAGCACCGCGTCGATGCTGACAAAGGCGGCGGGAATGTCATAGACGCCCGTTACAGTACCGATCTGGCCGAACGGAGTCAGCAACTGGCGGTCGGAGGCGATGTAGGCGCCGATGCTGGCAAACATGTGCAGGCGCAGCCCCAGGAATTTCCCGTCCTTGTCCAGCGCCAGTTCGATATCGCCGATATTGTCGCGGCCGTGCTCGTCGGCCAGCAGCACCTCGGATCGCTCGCACTTCCATTTCACCGGACGACCGAGTTTCCGCGCCGCCCACAGTGTCAGGCGGTGATCGACATACTGCCAGCCTTTGGCGCCGAAGCCGCCGCCGACGTCACGGACCTGCACGCGGACGTGGCTTTCCGGCACCTTGAACACCATGTTCGCCAGCATGTTGCGCACGCGGTGCGGATAATTCACGTCGGCGAAGAGAGTGAAACGATCCTCGCCTTCGTCATAGGTGCCGATGGAGCCGCGCGGCTCCATGTACTGGGCGTGGACGCGGGTGATCACGTAGCGCCGGCGCACCACGTGGGCGGCCCTGGCGAAGGCGGCGTCGGTGGCGGCGCGGTCGCCGCGTTCGGTCGTGTGGGAGATGTTGTCCGGGTTCTCGTCCCAGACGCGCGGGGAGTCCGGGCGGGCGGCGTCGGCAAGAGAGGTGACGGACGGCAGCGCCTCGTACCGTACATCCACCAGCTCCGCCGCGTCCTTCGCCTGGGCGAGCGTCTCCGCAACCACCATAGCAACGGTGTCGCCGACATAGCGCACCCGGTCGATCACGATCGCCGGGCGCTGTGGCGCGAACATCGGCGATCCGTCGCGCTTTTTCCGCGGCATCGCCGCCTTCGGCGTGGCGATCCCGTCGGCGGCGTAATCCTGCCCGGTATAGACCGCCGCCACGCCGGGCGCGTTGGCCGCCGCCGTCGTGTCGATGGAAACGATTTTGGCATGCGCGTGCGGCGAGCGGACGAACACGGCCCAAAGCTGATGCGGCAGGGTCAGGTCGTCCTGGAAATGGCCCTTGCCGGTCAGTAGCCTGCGGTCCTCGAACCGGCGCACCGGCTGGCCGACGCCGTACTTCATCGTGTCGTGCTCTCCTCGTTTCAGACGAACCGGACCGAGATCGATCCGAACGAGCCGTAATCGACGTGGAACGTATCGCCGGCCCGCGCCTCCACCACGCCGGTGAAAGAACCGCCCAGCACGAACTGCCCCGGCTCCAGCGCGATGTCGAACGGCGCCAGCTTGTTAGCCAGCCAGGCGACGCCATTCGCCGGGTGGTTCAGCACTGCCGCGGCGACGCCGGATTCCTCGATGACGTTGTTCCGATAGCACAACGCCGCCACCCAGCGCAGGTCCAGGTCCAGCGGGCGCATCGGCCGCCCGCCGACGATCAGTGCGGCGCAGCCGGCATTGTCGGCGATGCTGTCCAGCACGTTGCGCGGCTTGTCCGTTTCGGGGTCGATGCGGTGCGCCCGGTTGTCGACAATCTCCGCGGACGGCACCACGTATTCCGTGGCGCTCAGCACGTCGAAGATCGTGCAGTTCGGGCCTTTCAGGCGCCGGCCGATGACAAAACCGATCTCGCACTCGAAACGAGGCTGGATGAAGCGGCTGACGGGGATTTCCGCGCCGTCGGTGTAGAACATGTCCTCCATCAAGGAACCGTAGTCCGGCTCGGTGATGTTCGCCTGCCGCTGCATTGCCCGCGACGTCAGGCCGATCTTGTGGCCTTTGATGCGGTTGCCTTCGGACAGCTTGATTTCGACCCAGCGGCGCTGCACCGCGTAAGCGTCCTCGATGGTGAAGCCGGGGTACTGCACGCTGGGCGGGCGGAACCGCTGGCGGGTCTTTTCGGCCTGGTGACAGGCGCGGGCGATCGAATCGATCGTGGTGGCATCAAGCATCGCGCCGCCGCCCTAGGACAGGACGGCGGTGAAGTCGGCCTGCACCAGCGCGCGGCTGTCGGGCGGCAGGGCCACGGTGTGCCGCGCGGGGCGTGACGCCGCGTCGGGAAACATCCTGGTCCACTCCGCGTTCAAGGCCGCGCGCTGGGTGGCGGGATCCTTGACCCAGAACGTCACCTTGATGATGTCGTCCACCGTGCCGCCGGCGGCCTCGATATCGTTGCGCAAGTTGGCGAACACGTTGGCCACCTGCTGCTCGAGCGTCGGCGGCATTTCCCTTGTGCCGGGATTGGCGCCGCCGATGACGCTCGACATGACGATGTTGCCGATGCGGCAGGCGTTCGGGATCGGGTTCTCGTGCCGGGGCGTGGGGCTGTTGATGCTCTGACGCTTTGCCATGGCCCGATTCCTATTGCGCCGTCTGGAAGACTGGCAGGCCCTCTACCCGATCCTCCAGCGCTTCCGGTCCTTCGGTCGGCACGGCTACGGCATGATTCAGCGCGGCGTCAATGTCGCCTTCCCAGACGTCGCGGGGCAGCTCGTATAACAGTTCGACGCCGTAACCGTTCGGGTCGTTGATATACAGGCTGTGCGTCATGCCGTGCTCGACGCGGCGGTTGAAGCGGATGTTGCGGCTTTGCAGATAGGCGAGCTGGCGCAGCCAGGCTTCCCGGTTCGGCAGCGTAATGGCGATATGGCCGATGGCCATCGGCATGCCGCTCATGGCCCAGTCGGCCGGCGGCGGCGGCAGGGCGGTGTTCTCGATCAGGGCGATGTCGTGGTGGTTCATCTTGCCGTCGTGGTCGCCACTGTAAAAGCGCATGCGTGGCGGGTTCGGCCGTGTCGGGCTCGCCTTCAGTTCGCCGACTTGCCTGAAGCCGAGAATCTCTGTCCAGAACTGGTGCGATTCGTCCAGGTTGCGGACATTCAGCACCAGGTGGTTCAGGCCGGACGGAGTGACGGGGCCGGTTTGGTTTCCAGACATTCTTTCCTCCTGTTTAGCCGACTGCATTCCTGGCAGGCGCGTTGACACCACGCTACCCCGTTGGGGCGGCGTTCGTCCACTGGCAGGGAAAGCGCTAGAAAATTCCGGCAGCCAGCCCGCTGGCGAGGGCGGCGCCCAGATCGCGGCAGCGGCCGATGTCGTCCGGGCCGATGTGCTTGGGGGCCAGGATGGCCTCCGGCGTTTGAGCGTTGGTTCGCACGATCAACGGTTCGGCGACGGCGCGCAACCGCCATCCGGTGGCGATCCGGGCGATCTGCCGCGCGGCGCCTGTCCCGTCGCTGCCGGCGCAGATCAACATCGCGTAAGGGCGGCCGTTGATCCTGTCCAGTACGGGATAGTAGCTGCGGTCGAAGAAATCCTTCATGTGCCCGGCCATCGCCGCCAGATTTTCCGGTGTCGCAAAGATGTAGCCGTTGGCGGCCAGCACGTCCTCCGGCCCGGCCTCCGGGGCGGTGAGCAGCCGCACCGTCACCTCCGGCTCATCCGACGCGCCGGCGACGGCGGCCTGCGCCATTGCCCGGGTGCCGCCCGTCAGGGAATGGAACACGATCAGCAGTGTCTTCACCGAGCGTGCCGGGCGAGCGCCGTCCTCCGATACGTCAGGGCGCTGACGATGCCGGTGACGAGGACATTCAATGCCAGCGCGACAATGCCGATGTTCAGGTCACGCAACGGACCAGGAAGGCCCGGCAGCAGCGTTGCGATGCCGGTATGGGCCAGGGATGTGGCGGCCACCGTGGCGACGCCGACGCAGATGCCGGCGAAGGCGCCTTCGCGCGTCACCGGATTGCGCGGCAGCAGGCTGGCCAGCAGCGACGGGAAAAGCTGGGTCACGAAGGCATAGCCCATCAGCAGCAGCGCAACGATCGTGCTGCCGCCGCGCACCGTGAACAGAACCGACACCAGCGCGATCACCGGCACCAGGCCCTTTGCCAGATTCGATACCGTTACGTCCGTAATCTGCGGATGGACCGTCCGGACGATCGTGTTGGCCAGCAACGTGGCCGACGTCATCAGGATCATCGATCCCGGCACCAGCGCTGTCAGAACGCCGGCCGCGCCGATCACGCCCACGAACCACGGATCGAACGTGGCGATCGACAGGCGAAGCAGCGACAGGTCGATGTCCGGTCCCTTCAGCCCGGGCACCTTCAGGATCGCGGCGAAGCCGACGAAGAACACGAACAGCAGGATCAACTGGTACAGCGGCAGCAACGCCGCGTTGCGGCGGAACGCGCGTTCCTCCTTCGCGGTATACAGCGAGCCGAAGGTGTGCGGCCACATAAAGAAGCCAAGCGCGGTCAGCAGCACGGTCGAATCGAACCAGGTCAGGCTTTCGCCCTGCGGCGGCAACACCAGGAAGCCCGGTTTCGCCGCCTGGATGGCGGTGAACATCGCTCCGTAGCCGCCGTAGTAACGAATCGGCAAGTAGATTCCCAGGAACAGCACCACGGCCAGGATCAGGATATCCTTGACCACCGCCGTCCAGGCCGAGCCGTGCACGCCGGAAACCATGACGTAAGTCGTTACGACAACAGCGCCAATCCAGATCGCCAGGGTGGGGGAGATTGTTCCATAAGCGGCCGCGTCGACGATGATGCCCAGGCCCTTGAGCTGCAGCACCAGGTACGGAACCAGCGCAACGATCCCGACGACCGCGACCAGAACCCCCAATGCCGGACTGTCGTATTTCCGCGCGAAGAAGTCCGGTTGCGCGATCAGCCGGTGCTGCCTGGCATAGCGCCATATCGGCGGCAGCAGCCAGTAGGACAGCACATAGGCCAGGCAGCCGTAGCTCAGGATATAGAAGGCCGGCGCGCCGTGCCCATAGGCGAAGCCGCTGCCACCCAGGAAGGTGAAGGTGGTGTAGATCTCGCCCGCCATCAGCACGAAGACCAGGACGGTGCCGAAGCCGCGGCCGCCGACGGTCCATTGCTCCAGGTTCATGTCCTTGCCGTGGCGGGCGCGCAGGCCCAGCAACAGGGCCGCAACGATCGTCAGGACGATGATGGCCAGGGCGGCGTTCACGGGCGGCTCTCCGGCGCGTCACGGTTGGCGGGATCAGCGAAATAGATGATCGCCATGATCACCGCGGTCAGGATGATCCACAGCACGATCCAGGCCAGGACCAGCGGCAGGCCCAGGACCAGCGGTTCAACCCGGTTGAGCAGGGGAACGCCGACCAGGATGCCGATGAACGGCAATGCAGCCAGATACTTGATCAGACCCACGGCTCACCTGCCATATTGTGAAGCGACAGGCTTACAGGTGGGTAATCCGTCACGCAAACGCCAGTCCCGGACGGCGGTGCATTTTCCGACCGCCGCGTTGCCTGTTACAGTCGCCACCCGAAACGTCTGGAGGAGAGCACACATGGCGTATAACCCTTTCGACCTGACCGGCAAGGTCGCCCTGGTCACCGGCGGCAACAGCGGCATCGGCCTCGGCATGGCGCAGGCCATGGCGCAGGCCGGCGCGGACATCGCGATCTGGGGCACCAACGTGGCAAAAAACGCCGCCGCCACGGAAACGCTCCGGGCGACCGGGCAGAAAATTCTGGCGCTGCCATGCGACGTCGGTGACGAGGCCGCGGTGGAGGGCGCTTTCGCCCGCACGCTCGAGGAATTCGGCCGCGTCGATGGCTGCTTCGCCAATGCCGGCGTGTCCGGCCGCGGCGGCCACAGCTTCCTGGAGATGAGCGCCACCGAGTGGCATCGCGTGACGCGGGTCAACCTTGACGGCGCGTTCTACACATTCCGCGCGGCGGCGCGGCACATGGTGGCGCGTGGCGGCGGCGGCGTGCTGGTCGGCACCGCCTCGCTCGCGGCGATCGAGGCCGCGCCGCGCAGCGAGCACTATGCCGCGACGAAGGGCGGCATGATCTCGATGGTGCGGGCAATGGCGGTGGAATTCGCCCGCCACGGCGTGCGGGCGCACGCGATCCTGCCGGGCTGGATCGAAACCAACATGACGGCCAATGCGGTGGCCACGGACGGATTCAAGACCAAGGTGCTGCCGCGGGTGCCGATGCGCCGCTGGGGCGAGGGCAGCGATTTCGGCGGCATTGCGGTGTACCTGATGAGCACGGCGTCGGCGTACCATACCGGGGACACATTCGTCATCGACGGCGGCTATTCGTTGTTCTGAAGTTCCATTTCAGGCAAGCCGGGCAGCGCCGCCCGGCGAGCCGCCGCCGGCCTTATGCCACCGCGCGGTATACCGCCGCCTCGAACGCATCCAGCGTCTCCAGCACCGTCGCGTCGGCAAACGGCAGCACCTGCGTCATCAGCACGCCCGTTACCTTGCGTATCGGATCGAGCCAGTAATAGGTATTGTACAGCCCCGCCCAGGCCAGGCTGCCGGCGGTGCGGCCGGCCGAGCCCGGGGCGGTGTTGATCAGGAAGCTCAGCCCCCATTTCTTCACCATGCCGGGGAACAGTTCCACGTCGTTAGATACGTTCGGCATCTGGGTGGGCATCCGTTGCACGTCCAGCGCGCCGATATGGTTCTGCCCCATCAGCGCCACCGTTTCGGGCCGCAGGATGCGCGCTCCATCCACTTCCCCGCCCTGCATCAGCGCGCGCAGGAACCGCATGTAGTCCGCGGCGGTGGAGAACAGCCCGCCGCCGCCGCCGAAGAACTCCCGCTCCGCCACCACCCCCGGCGGTGCGGCGGCCGGGCGCAGGGAGCCGCCGGACTCGCGGTCGTGCACCGTGGTCAGGCGGCTTTCCCAGTCCGGGCGCTGGATGTAGGTGGTGTCCACCATGCCCAGGGGCGCGCAGATGTGCCGCTGGAAGTAGGTTTCCAGGTCCAGGCCGCTCGCCGCCTCGATCATCCGGCCGGCGATGTCGATGTTGATGCCGTATTCCCAGCGCGTGCCGGGATCGAACGCCAGCGGCGCCTGCAGCGCCGCCAATCTGCCACTACGGGCAGTCGGCAGACCGGTCAACTGCGCATAGCGGTTCATCGCGGCGTTCCAGGTATCGTAGACGAAACCGGCAGTGTGGGTCAGCAGGTTTCGCAAGGTGATCGCGGCGCGCGGCGACCGCAGCACCGGCTGGCCGGCGGCGTCGAATCCATCCAGCACCGGCGTATCGGCCAGGAACGGCAGCACCGTCCGCGCCGGTTGGTCGAGCGACAGCCGCCCCTGCTCGACCAGTTGCATCGCCGCGGCGGCGGTGATGGCCTTGGTCATGGAGGCGATACGAAACACCGCATCCGGCGTCATGGGCGCCGATCGGCTGACGTCCAGGCGGCCGAAGGCGGCATGGTAGAACACGCCGTCGGCGTCGGCCGCGGTGGCGACCAGGCCGGCAATGCGGTCACCGGCAACGGCCGAGGCGAGAACCTGGTCGATCGAGCCCGTGTTGCGCATGGCGTCCGCCTTTCCCGTTGCCTTCGTGTCGGAACGGTATCAGCTCCCTGCCCGGCTGGCAAATCCGCGCTACGCGCCCGACGGAGGCCCGGGGCAAAATTGGTGTCGTAGACAAACGACCGCCGCGCGCCTCATCCGCTCCGTGCGTTACGATGCGGGAACGGGGCGCCCTTGCCCCGCACCTCCGCCTCCTCGAACGCGGCGGCGGTGATCGCCCGGTCGAGCGCGGCGCGCAGATTCCTTGCGGTTTCCAATGTCAACTCGACACCGGCGCGCGCCCCGGGCTCGAGACCGGTATTGATGAAGTCGAGCGTGATGACGTCGCCCAGCGGCGCGTGGCGGGCGTGGTCATAGGCGACCACCGCCTGCGCCAGTGGAAACCAGTCGTCGCCTCGCTTCGCCATGCCCTGGGCGCGGACGATTTCGACAATGGACGTGCACACAGGCCGATCCCCTATTTCGCCAGATGCCTGTTGAAGAACGCGAAGACCTTGCTCCAGCCGTCCATCGCCTGCTCGGGCCGGTAGAGTGGCCGGTGCCAGTAGAAGAAGCCGTGGCCGGCGCCGTCGTAACGGTGGAATTCGTAGCCCTTGCCGTGCTTTTTCAGTTCGGCTTCGTGCTGGTTCACCTGCTCGGGACTCGGCGCGCGGTCGTCGTTGCCGAAGATACCGATCAGCGGGCAGGACAGGCCGCTTGTCAGGTCGATGGGCGCGACGGGCGTCTTGTCGTTGAGTTCCTCCTTGCCCATCAACACGCGGCCGCCCCATAGCTCGGCGCAGGCGTCGACGTCCTTCCTTTGGCAGGCATAGAGAAAGGCGTGGCGGCCGCCGGAGCAGGAGCCGAAAATACCAACTTTGCCGTTGTGCGCGGGCTGCGCGCGCATCCATTTCACCGCGGCCTCGGTATCGCCGATCACCTGGGCGTCGGGAACACCGCCCTCGGCCCGCACCTTGGCGGCGACATCGTCAGGGTTGCCGTTGCCGGCCCGCTCATAGAGGTTGGCGCAGATGGCGAGAAAGCCGTGATGCGCGAAGCGTCGTGTCGTTTCGATATAGAACTCGCTCCAGCCGGGAAGGTGGTGGACCAGCACCACGCCAGGGAAGGGGCCCGCGCCCTCCGGCCTGGCCACATAGGCGGTGATCGGGGTTCCCTTGTCGCCGCTGATGGTCACGTTCTCGCAGGTCATGCCTCGGTAGAATGACATTGGTGCTCCTCCGCGGGCGCCGGCCTTGATTGTCCGTGCGGCGGCATCTTACGGTCAGGGCGTGCGCATGCCAAACCCGTAGCCGGTTACAGGTCTTTAACAGAAGTGCCGCGCTCCTGCGGGCAACTATTGATCGTCAACGGGCAGAGGCTTTCACCGCGTCCGTTTACTGGCACTACGACCAGAAGGGACCGGACGAGCAAGACAACAACCGGCATGGCGGCAGTTTCCAATCTGGTGATCATTCTCCGCACGAACCGCGACGAAATTTCCGCGTTCTGCGTCTGATCCACCGGCGGCCAGATGCGGGAGTCTGCTTCGACGTGCTTACCCTGACGATCAACGGTGCCTGCGCGGTGCATCCCGATGGCGCCCGGACTCGTTGCGCTCGCCGCGTCCTGGCGGCCGTGGAATACGCACAGGATGGCCGCGCGCGAACCTACGACTGTCCATGCGAGCTCGCATGGCCATCCGTTACCATATCGGCATTACAGCCGCATGAAGCAACGCGATTGGCTTTCCCCCAGATCCAGGCGGCAATTACCCGACCAGGGCACAAGACTGACGGCGCCGAGACTGGCTGAAAAAGGAATCCTTCTGACGTATCTTTTGATCTCAACCGCTTTCGATAGCGCACGTTATGGTGAGAACAGCGCGAGCGACGCACAAGAATTGCGTCGGAAGTTTAAGTACGGCAAGGTTCTTAGTGGAGGTAAACGCGCAGACAGAGTTTCACTATTTAACAAAAGGCTTCATCAAATCCCTGGTATACGTCAGATGAACAAAGTGAATGCGCTTCATCAATGAATGTAACAGACGAAACCATCTGCACTCCCAATTCCGTTGGCATCAGCCGCTCCGCGCTGACTGATTTCATCCGTTTCTGCGAGACGGCCACAGGCGTCCGCTTCCCCAATCAGGCGAATTTCCACCACTTCTCCAGCACGGATTACCGTGCCTTCTGGCGCCTTTTCCTGGACTGGTCAAGGCTTGCCGCCGAGGGCGACCCCGAGCCGGTGTGCGACGGTGACGACGTGGAGCGCGCGCGGTTTTTCCCGAACCTGCGACTCAGTTACGCGGAAAACCTTCTCGCCGGGCCATCCGAGGCAACAGCCATAATCGCGCGGCACGGAGACGGCAGGCGCGAGCAACTCAGCCGGGGTGAGCTGCGCGAGCGCGTGTTCCGGCTTGCCAGTGCGCTACAGCAGCTTGGCGTGCAGCCGGGCGACCGCGTGGCCTGCATCGCCCGCAACAACGCCGAGGCTGTGATCGCAGCCCTCGCCGCGGCCGTGATCGGCGGCATCTTCTCCAGCTGCGGCGCGGACATGGGCGCTTTCGCCATCCTGTCGCGCTTTGCGCCGCTCGCGCCCGTCGTGCTGTTTGCCGATACCCGGGCCGAGCCGTGGGATACCGGCGCACCACTGGCCGCGCGCGTGGCCGAGGTCGCGGCCGGGCTGGCATCGCTGCGCGCGATCGTGAGCTTCGATGAAGCACCGCTGCCGCCAACGGACGACATCGCAACGTATCGGCTGAACGCGCTGATCGCGGCGGCAGACGGGGATGTCGCGTGGGAGCGGCGGCCATTCGGTCATCCACTGTTCGCAATGTTCTCGTCCGGCACAACCGGCGCTCCGAAATGCATCCTTCATGGCGCTGGCGGAACGTTGCTTGAGCATGTCAAAGAGCACCGGCTGCATTGCGATCTGCGCCCCGGCGAGCGGTTGTTCTACCAGACGTCCTGCGGCTGGATGATGTGGAACTGGCAGCTCTCGGCCCTGGCCTCGGGAGTCGTGCTGGTCCTGTACGATGGCGCGCTGACCGCGCCGGAATCGCTGTGGCGGATCGTTGCCGAGGAACGCGTCTCGGTGTTCGGCACCAGCCCGGCTTATCTGCGCTTCTGCGAGGATGCCGGTCTTGTGCCGGGGCGCGACTTCGACCTCGGGGCTCTGCGCTCGGTGCTTTCAACCGGATCGATCCTCTATCCGCGCCACTACGACTGGGTGGCGGAAAATGTCGGGCGAATCCCGCTGCAATCGATTTCCGGCGGAACCGACATCATCGGCTGCTTCGTGCTCGGCAGCCCCAACCTGCCGGTGCGCCGTGGCGAGGCGCAGTGCCGAAGCCTCGGCCTTGACGTGCGCGCGCTGCCGCCTGCCGACGATCCCGCCTCGCCCGTTGGCGAGCTTGTCTGCGCCAATCCGTTTCCCTCCCGGCCGATCGGGCTTTGGAACGATGGCGATGGCACGCGTTTTCACGCCGCCTATTTCAGGCAGAACCCGGGCCTGTGGACGCACGGCGACCTGATCGAGTTCACCGCGGCGGGCGGCGCGCGGCTGCACGGGCGCTCGGACGGCGTGCTCAACATTCGCGGCGTGCGCGTCGGCCCGGCAGAGATCTACGCGGCGCTCGAGGATGTGCCCGAGATCGCGGAATCAATGGCCGTCGAGCAGACCGCGGAAGACGAGCCAGGCGGGAGCCGCCTCGTGCTGCTAGTCCGGCTTCGGCCCGGTGCGGCACTGGATGCCGCTCTCGCAGCGCGGATACGGGCGGTGCTGCTCGAACGTGGCTCGGCCGCAATGGTTCCGGCGCGCATCGCCGACGTCAGCGCGTTGCCCGAGACGCATAACGGCAAGCGCTCGGAAGCCGCCGCGCGCGCCGCGGTCAACGGCCGATCGGCGCGCAACCGCGAGGCCCTGCGCAATCCGGAATGCCTGGAGGAGATCGCCGCCCATCCGGCGCTGCGTGCCCCGGCGCCGTCATGCGCTCCCGCAGCCGTCGACGACCTGCCCATGGACGATCGGCTTGATGCGGAACTGCAAGCACTCTGCCAGCACCTCCTGGGAATTTCCCCGATTGCGCCAACGGATAATTTGTTGGCCGCGGGGGGAAACTCGTTGGCCATGCTGACCCTGATCATGGAAATCGAGCGGCGGGCGAAACGTGAATTGCCGGTTGCAGTGCTGTTCGCGAAGCCGACGATCGAGGGGCTGGCCGCCCTGCTCCGCGGCACCGCGGCAGGCAATGAGACGCAAGGCGTTCATGTCCGGCCGATCGGCACGCATGACATCGAACCGATTTGCGCCCTGCTCCACCGCGTGGGATTCGAAGGGGACCAGATCGGACGGATCAGGCCGGAAATCTGGCGTAACCTGTTTGACTACAGCTGGCTGGAGCAAAAGCCCGATCGCGGCTTCGTGCTTGTCGACAACAACGACATCGTCGGCTTCCTGGGCACAATCTATGCCAGACGGGAGATCAACGGCAAGGCCGGACTCACCTGCAACCTTTCATCCTGGTACGTGCAGCCTCGATACCGAGGCTGGGGTGCCGCCCTGTTGCACGCGGCGTTGCGCGATGCGAACGTCACGTACGTCAGCCTGACCCCGAACCCATTGTCGCAGCAGGTCTTCCAGATGCTCGGGTTCCAGGAACTGAGCGGCCCGATCCTTCTGCTGCCGCCGCTCCTGCATGCCGAAACGCTTCAACATGCGCGTCCGCGAATCAGTTTCGATCCAAACGATGTGCGCGCGTCACTGGATGATCGGCGGCGTTCCATATTCGACGACCATGCCCCTTACGACTGCCTGCAACTGGTCGTATGGGATGGCCCGGAGCAGGCCTATATCGTTGCCAAGCGCCGCGTCATGCCGGTGCCGAAGCTGGCGTCATGGCTCGGCAAGCGCATGACAATGCCGTGCTCCGAGATTCTGTATTGCAGCAATCCGCCGCTGCTGAACCGTCACCTCGAGCGCGTGAAGCTTGCGATCCTGAGACGGCAACGAACCGTGGTTCTGCTCACCGCGGCACGGCTGTTCCCCCGGCGCCTGCGCGGCGCGACGCTGAAGCAGCACACCAGCTATCGCTCGCGCCTGTTTGACGCCAGCGAATTGGATCAGCTTTATTCAGAGCTTGTCCTCCTGCCGGTCTGACGCGCGTTGCCGGCATGATCCCCCCGGGTCGTCCGGGTGCGGCGCACGGTTTGCCGGTTCCGGGTCCGATGCGCTCCACCCCTGGACCGCAAGGCAATTCGCGCGCCTCAACGGAGCGCCGCTGGTACCGGCCGCGTTACCGCCTGAATCAGGTTTCCATAGGCCGAGGCGCAGGCCGCCGTCGTGAATGCCCCCGCCCGGGCCTTGAGAACTTCAGGCGGCCAAAGCCCTCGCAGTTCCCCGACCCGGTCCATGGCTTTGGCCAGGGCGTCCGGCGCCTGCGTCGGAACCAGCAAGCCATAGCGCCCATTGGCGAGGATCTCGGACGGCCCATGCTCGCAATCCGTGGAAATCACCGGCGTGCCGCATCCCAGGGCCTCGACCAGTACGTTGCCAAATCCTTCCGACCGCGAACTCAGGACAAATGCGTCCGCCCGACGGAACCAGGGCAAGGGATTGTCCTGGAAGCCCAGGAACTGCACGGCATCGCCCAGTCCAAGCGCGCGGCTTCGCTCTTCCAGCGCGTTACGCAGCGGTCCATCACCCAGGATCAGCAGGCGGGAAGGTTGATGCTGCCGGTGCATGGCCAGGGCACGCAGCAACGTTTCGTGATCTTTCAGCGCAACGAGCCGGCCGGCCGTAACGAACACGGGACCGGCCGGATCATCGAACCAGGGATGGCGGACCGCCGCGTTGCACCGGCTGAAGAACTGGGCGTCGACAATCCCGTTGTGGATCACGTGCACCTTGTCCGGCGGGACGTGCGCGATCCGGCGCATTTCACCGGCCAACCCTTCCGATACACACACGGCCGCAGCGATATCGGGCGAAAGCAGCCGGTAAAGGCTGGGAATGTATCGATAGCTGCGGCTGAGGCCTTCCGTGTACCGGGAAGACAGGGCGTTGTGCTGGCAGATGATGACCGGCGTCCGCGTGCCCGACAACCGGCTGGCAACAAGCGCGGCGACGTTGTTATGGTCGAGGTTCGACACCAATACGTCTGGCCGCGCCTGCCGCAGGAAGCGGGCAAGGCGGGAAATATCCTGCAAGGTGCGGCGACTCGCCAGATCCACGACCGCCACGCCGGGCGGCACCGCAGGGGAAAACGCGCCGCTGAACTGATGCAGCACCAGCGTGATGGCCCAGCCGGACGCCTGCAATGTCTCGGCCAGCGTCAGGATTTGCCGCTCGACGCCGCCCGAGGCCAGGTCGCGATTGTAGATGGCGACCGACGTGCGCCGCGTGTGGCAGCTTGCTGATCCCACGAGGTCTGCGTCCATGCCAGTCCCAACTTCCACTTGCCAATACTTCAAAACATTGACCTGACAGGACGACCTCCGATCAGGCAGGGCGGCTTCCGACGACATAGCCGCCTGTAGGGCAGCCGGAAACCCTTGAAACCGGCAGAATCCCAGCGCGGCACGTAATCGTGCTTACCGGAACCCATCGCTGGCCAATGAGTTTCCGGCGAAATATGATTGCCGCTATCCCCTGTAATCAACTGCTGCCGATATGGTGTCATGGCGTGGAACGGGAGCATGAGGAAGTGGGGGCGGCGCGGCAGCCCGGCCGGACAGCCGAGCCTACAGGTTACGACAACGCCACATTGGCACGCCGCCACCACAACGAATTTCACCTGTTTCGCCGGGCTGAACCTGCCTGGGCGTTAAAGCAACGACGGCCGTTACGACCTCATCATACCGGGCGGAGGCCCGGAGCCTGTGTTCCTGCTTCAACACCCAGGGCGCTGAACCCGGCTTTCGCGCCGCCGCAGAGATGCCGGCGAAAACGGCATCAACAGCCTTCTTGGCCGCGCCCTGCCGCATATTGGTCAACGCCGCGCGAAACGCCGCCTGGACGGTCGTGGCAGGGTCATTCCCTGCCTCCGGCTCAGGATGCCTTGCAGGGAAGCGCCGACGACCCTCAATATGATCGTCGAGCGGCCCGTCCCGGACTTGCCATTGCAGCCGGTTGACTCTAACCGAACCGGCTGGGGAGGATCGGCCATCCCGAAGCAGTGGCAAAAATCATGGCGGCAAGCCTTCCGGCTCGGGCACCGCGCGTTGGTATCGACGCCCGAGGCATCAATGGCAAGGGTTATCGCAGGTGACTGAAACGCTTGTTACCGAGAATCTATGGAAGGCGTACCAGGACCTGCCGCCGGGCCCGCGCACCGTGCTACGGGTGAAGGCCCTGGTCGTCACCGTCACCACCAAGACCGCTTTCCTGGAGTGCCTGAACCGCGGCGGCGTGCGCACACCAGAGGGCAAGAGCTGGACCAGCGCAGTGGCCAACCCGGCGCTGGACGTCCTGCAGAAACATTCCCTGCTCACCGCCGATCTGGCCTGCGTGCCGGCACTGCTGCACCCGGTGGCCATGGACGCCGCCGCCGCGCCGGAGGCCGAACGATTGTTCGACGCGGCGCGGCGGTTCTTCTCGCCGTCGCCCGCCGGCCTCGGCTACAGCTCGCCGATGCGGCGCATGCTTGGCGACAGCGAACGGCTGCTGCTGGCGCGCCTCGCTATTTATGCCAACGACCCGGATGGGTTCGCCCACCAGCGCACGCAGTCCGGCATTTACCTGCCGGGAGCGGACGAACCGTTCATGCGGTCGCTCGGCCGCATGCTGGCCCGGGTGGACTTCACGCCCGCCTGGCTCGACAGCCGCGCCCCGGTGCTGCAGGCCGCGCTGCTGGAAAGCCGGCTCGAGGCGTTCATGGCCGGCGATCTCGCCATCCCGGGCGTTCCCGCGCTGATCGACCGCTATCGCGATCGGCAGGACCAGCCGGAATTCGCGCCGATCCTTCCGGTGCTGCTCACGCAGGCAATCGTCGGGCTGCGCCTCGACGAAGCCCGGACGCTGCTGGCCCGGCTGCAGGCCGACGCGCCCCAGCCCAAGCCGGCCCACCAGGAAATTGCCGCCACCCTGCACTTCCTCGCCGGCGAGAATGCCGAGGCGATCGGCCTCTACCGCGCCGCGCTCAAGCTGCGCCGGAAGGCCGCCAGCAAGCGCAAGCTGTTCGTCGATGGCATGCACGGCCTGTTCTTCCTGATGGCCCTGCTGCGCGCCAGCGACCCCGCGCTGTATCCCGAAATTCAGGCCGGGCTCAATATGCTGCCGCTTACAGACCGCCCGTATTCCTCGGCCTGGCCGGGACTGCAGACACTGCTGTGGCTGGCGCAGGGGATGGAGGGCAAGGCACGCGAGCAGGTGCGCGCGATGAAGGGTGTCATCTCGGAAGACCCGCTCGCCGATGCCGTCTGGACGCTCGCCGCGCACGCCGTCGATCCGGACAACACGCGGCAGCGCGCGCCCGCGCTTTGGAAGCGTTTCGACTTGATACAGGGCGTGCTCGTCCTGCCTGCCCGCATGTATGCCGAGGCTCTCGCCGAAGCGGACCCGGCACCCGATCGGTATGCCGCATACCTCAAGGCCACGGCCGCCGGGATTGGCGTGGAATTCACGCATCTGCTGCGCCTGACCCAGCCGTGGGAGCGGGCGCTGGAGACCCTCGACACACTGCTGTTCGCCGATGGGGCAAAGCCCGGAGCGGAGCCGGCCGCCCCGACCAAGCGCCTCGCCTGGTTCGTCGATCCCGTGACTCTGAACATCGAGGTGGCCGAGCAGGCCGCGAGAGGCCGCGACGGCTGGTCGGATGGGCGCGTGGTCGCCATGAAGCGGCTCTACGAGCAGGACCCGCGCCTGGACTACCTGACCGACCAGGACCGCCGGGCGCTGCGCGGCATCCGCCGTGAACGCTACGGCGGCTGGTATGACAACGAGTATTCCTACGATTTCGACGCGGTGCGCGTCCTGCCTCTGCTGGTCGGCCACCCGGCGGTGTTCGACGCGCGGCGGCGGCACCAGCCGATGGAACTGGTCGCCTATCCGGTCGAGCTGGTGGTGACCGAGCAGCGCGGCGGGGTCCGCATCGCGCTGTCGCACACCGCCAAGGAGCCCACCGTGTTCCTGGAGGCGGAGGCGCCGCATCGCTACCGGGTGATCGTGCTGACCGAACGCCTGCTGGCGGTGCAGCAGATCGTCGGGCCGCGCGGCCTGGTCGTGCCCAGGGACGGGCGGGACCAGGTGGTGGAGATGGTGCGCAAGGCCAACCCGATGCTGCCGATCCGCGCCGAAATCGACGCGGTCGAGGCGGACGCGCGCGAGGGCATCCCCACCCCGGTCGTGCAACTGGTGCCGGACGGCGATCCCGCCGCCGGCGGCAGGCTGAAGGTCACCCTGCTGGTGCGGCCGTTCGGCGCCGACGGCCCGGCCTACATCGCCGGGCTCGGCGGCCACTCGGTGCTGGCGGTCATCGGCGGCGAGCAGGTGCGCGTCCGCCGCGACATCGACGCCGAGCTGGCCGCCCGCCGCGCTCTGGTCGCTGCCTGTCCGACGCTGGAGTCGGTCGGCGCCGCGCAGGCGCACGAGGTGACGCTGGAGGGGCTGGAACCCTGCCTCGACGCGCTGATGGAATTGCAGGCGCATCCCGAACTGGCCGTTGTCGAGTGGCCGGAGGGCCGGAAGTTCTCCGTTGGCGTCGTCGATCCCAGGAAGCTGCGCTTCAAGGTCCGGCAGGTGCGCGACTGGTTCGCCGTCAGCGGCAAGGTGCAGGTGGCCGAGGACGACGTGCTGGAAATGCGCTTCCTGCTCGATCGGCTGGACCGCGCGCAGGGGCGCTTCGTGCCGCTCGACAACGGGCAGTTCGTCGCGCTGACCCAGCGGCTGCAGTCGCAGCTGCGGCAGCTGGCGGCGGTGTCCGAGCCGGACAAGGGGGAGCAACGCGTCCCGGCGCTCGGCGCCGCCGCCGTGGACGGGCTGCTGGAGGAAGCCGGGCAGGTCGATGCCGATCCCGCCTGGCGGCAGCAGGTCACGCGGGTGCGCGAGGCGGGCGACTGGACTCCGTCGATACCATCGGCGCTTCAGGCCGAGCTGCGCGACTACCAGGAGGAGGGGTTCATCTGGCTGGCACGGCTCGCCCGGCTGGACGCGGGGGCCTGCCTCGCCGACGACATGGGCCTGGGCAAGACGGTGCAGGCGATCGCGCTGATGCTGCACCGCGCCGCCGAGGGGCCGTGCCTGGTGGTGGCGCCGACCTCGGTGGTGCCGAACTGGGCCAGCGAGATCGCGCGGTTCGCGCCGACGCTGACGGTCCACCGGCTCGCCACCGCGCCGGATCGGCAGGCGCTGGTGGACGGGCTCGGGCCGCGCGACGTGCTGCTGGTCAGCTACGGCCTGCTGCCGCAGGAGGAGGCGCTGCTGACCGGGCGCGCCTGGCAGATGGCGGTGCTGGACGAGGCGCAGGCGATCAAGAATGCCGAAACCCGGCGCGCGCAGGTGATCCACGGCTTGCAGGCGCGGTTCCGGCTGGCGCTGACCGGGACGCCGGTGGAGAACGACCTCGACGAGCTGTGGAGCCTGTTCTCGTTCGTGACGCCGGGGCTGCTCGGGTCGCGCGACAAGTTCCAGCGGCGCTTCGCCGGGCCGATCGAGCGCGACCGCGACCCGGCGGCGCGGACGGCGCTGCGGACGCTGCTGCGGCCGTTCCTGCTGCGGCGCACCAAGGCGGCGGTGCTGAGCGAGCTGCCGCCGCGCACCGAGCAGACCATGTTCGTCGAGATGGAGCCGGAGGAGCGCGCGTTCTACGAGACGCTGCGGCAGCAGGCGCTGGCGGCGATTGCCGCGCTGGACGACACGCCCGGGGGACAGCGGAAGATCCATATCCTGGCCGAGATCACCCGGCTGCGGCGGGCCTGCTGCAACCCGGCGCTGATCGACGCCAAAGCCGCGGTGCCGAGCGCCAAGCTGGCGGCGTTCCTCGACCTGGTGGACGAGCTGCGTGCCAGCCGTCACCGGGCGCTGGTGTTCAGCCAGTTCGTCGGGCACCTGGCGCTGGTGCGGGCGGCGCTGGACGCGCGGGGCGTGAGCTACCAGTACCTCGACGGCAGCACCCCGGCGGCGGATCGGGAGCGCCGGGTGGCGGCGTTCCAGGCCGGGGAGGGCGAGCTGTTCCTGATCAGCCTGCGGGCCGGTGGCACCGGGCTGAACCTGACCGCCGCCGACTATGTGGTGCATCTGGATCCGTGGTGGAATCCGGCGGTGGAGGACCAGGCGTCCGACCGCGCGCATCGCATCGGCCAGACCCGTCCGGTGACGATCTACCGGCTGGTTATGCAGGACAGTATCGAGGAGCGCATCGTTGCGCTGCACCGCGACAAGCGGGCATTGGCCTCGGAACTGCTGGAAGGCGCCGACGTGGCCGGGCGGCTGACCGAGGAGCAGTTGCTTGAGTTGCTGCAGGCGTAAGCGGACGGGTCTCATGCATATCAGGAGAGGGCGGTCGACGGAGAAGGATTTGGCGCCCGGTCCGTTGCCTCACCGTCATGGCCGGGCGTGTCCCTACGTAATGCACACATCCTGGAAAAGAGTCGGAAATGACCGTAAAATCAAGTGCTTGCCTGGGCGCCAAGAGCGTTTCCCTTTCGTCATGGCCCGGCTTGTCCGGGCCATGACGAAAGGGAAACGCAGCGGCGGACCGTTTCCGAGATGTGTGCATCCCGTAGGGACACGCCCGGCCATGACGGTAAAGAGACGACCGCGTCGATGAAGAGATGACCGCGCCGATAGAGTGACGGCCATGACAATAGAGTGACGACCTCACGCCGCCCGATCACTGGCGCCTGCAACGCACATTTTCACAGGAGAAAAAGAAAGGGTCCTGACAGCCAAGACCCCCGAACGCTGACTGCGTTAACGGGGGTCTATAATGCGAAGATCAACTTCGCGCCCGGCAATATAAGCCAAGCATAACGTGGGCTTTGTATTTCGGTTACCGATGCCACGGTGTTTCGGCAACCTCGACTACTTCAGGTGGATTCATGCTGGTGATGCATCCTCCTATTCGGTTACAAACCAAACGTTATGCCTGTGCGGATTCGCTGTCAAGCAGTTCGTGCAGATTCCAGCGGATGCGAACTCAGGTGATGCAAGGCCTGCTCGACGCCGCTGCCTTGCAGGTTCACGCCCGCCATCCGCAGCCCCATCTCGCAGCCGCACAGCGCCGCCATCAGCATCAGGTCGTTACAGTCCCCCAGGTGGCCGATGCGGAACATCCGGCCTTTCACCTTGCCCAGCCCGGTGCCCAGTGACAGGTCGAAATGGTCGTAGATCAGCGCGCGCACCACGTCGGCATCCACGCCCTCGGGCATCATCACGCCCGTCAGCACAGGCGAGTAGGCAGCCGGATCGACGCACTGGATCTCCAGGCCCCAGCCGCGCACCGCGCTGCGGCAGGCCGCCGCCAGGCGCTGGTGGCGGGCGAGCACGTGGTCCAGCCCCTCGTGCATCAGCATGTCCAGCGCCTCGTGCAGCCCGTACAGCAGGTTGGTATTCGGCGTGTACGGCCAATACCCGTTCCGGTTCATCGGCAGGATATCCGCCCAGTCCCAGTAGGCGCGCGGCAGGGTCGCCGTCTTCGCCGCCTCCAGCGCCCGCGGCGAGACCGCGTTGAAGCTGATCCCCGGCGGCAACATCAGCCCCTTCTGCGAGCCGGCGACGGTGACGTCCACGCCCCACTCGTCGTGCCGGTACTCCGCCGAGGCCAGGCCGGAAATGGTATCCACCATCAGCAGCGCCGGATGCCCTTCCCGGTCGATCGCCCGCCGCACCGCCGCGATGTCGGACGTCGCGCCGGTCGAGGTCTCATTATGGACCACGCATACCGCCCTGATCCGCCGCTCGCGATCCGCGTGCAGCCGATCCTCGATCATCGTCGCGTCCACCCCGCGCCGCCAGCCGTCGATCCCCGGCAGGCCGAGGAATTCCGGCCGCAGTCCCAGCCGCTCCGCGAGCCGCTTCCACAGTGACGCGAAATGCCCGGTCTCATACATCAGCACCGCGTCGCCCGGGCCGAGCGTGTTGACCAGCGCCGCCTCCCACGCGCCGGTGCCGGAGGCCGGGTAGATCACCACCGGATGCTGCGTCCGGAACACATGCTTCAGCCCATCCAGCACCTGCAGGCCGAGCGCGCCGAACTCCGGCCCGCGGTGGTCGATCGTCGGGTGGCTGATCGCCCGCAGGATGCGGTCGGGCACCGGGCTGGGGCCGGGGATGTGCAGGAAGTGGCGGCCGGCGGGATGGAAATCGAGCGTCAGCATCGGATCGTCCTCCTTCTCCGGTAAGCGGCCGATTGGCGGCGCGATAGCGCTACCCTGGCTCCAGGAAGCAGGCGTCGCCATAGGAGTGGAACCGGTAGCCCGCCACGATCGCGTGTTCATACGCCGCCAGGATGCGCGCCCGGCCGCTGAACGCCGAGACCAGCATCAGCAGGGTGGAGCGCGGCAGGTGGAAATTGGTCAGCAGGCGATCGACGGCCTTGAAGCCGTAGCCGGGCAGGATGAACAGGGACGTCTCGCCGCGGAACGGCTGCACCGTCCCGGCCGGCCAGGCCGCGCTTTCCAGCAGCCGCAGGCTGGTGGTGCCGACGGCAATCACCCGGCCGCCGTCGCGCCGCGCCTGGTTGATCGCCGCGGCGGCCTCGGCCGTGATCTCGCCGCGCTCGGCATGCATGCGGTGATCGGCCACACGCTCCACCCGCACCGGCAGGAAGGTGCCGATGCCGACATGCAGCGTCAGCGTCACCCGCCGCACCCCGGCCGCGTCCAGCGCCGCCAGCAGGGCGGGCGTGAAATGTAGTCCCGCCGTCGGCGCCGCCACCGCGCCCTCGCGCTGGGCGAACACCGTCTGGTAATCGGCCGAGTCGCTGGGCAGCGGCCCGTGCGGCCGGTCGATGTAGGGCGGCAGCGCCAGCGCCCCGGCTTCGTGGAACGCCGCCATCAGGTCGTCGCCGTCGAGGTTGAACGCCAGACCGACGCTGCCGTCGGCGTGCTTGTCCACGACCCGGGCGGTCAGCATGCCGGCGCCCGCGATTGCCAGGGCATCGCCGGCATGCAGCCGCCGCGCATTGCGCGCCAGTGCCTTCCACGCGCCGTCGCGGCGCGGCCGGTCCAGGGTAATGCCAATGCGCGCGGCGCCGCGCAGCGCGGTCAGCTGCGCCGGGAACACCCGCGTGTCGTTCGCCACCAGCACATCCCCCGGCCGCAGCAGCCCCGGCAAATCCCGCACCAGCCGATCGGCCAGGCCACCGGGGTGGACGTGCAGCAGGCGGGCGGAGTCGCGTGGCCGGGCGGGTTCATGCGCAATCCGCTCAGGCGGCAGCGTGTAGTCGAAATCGGCCAGCGTCAGCGGGGTAACCGGAGGCTCCACGTCAGTCGCGACCGGCATGAACAGGAACCACAAATGAACACAAATGAACACAAATGCGGCGTGCTGACCCGAATTGGCGCACCCGGCATCGTCTATTTGTGTTCATTTGTGATTCCATTCCTGCCGATGCCCCCGCCTACCGCGACTGGTAGGACGAAATCTCCACCAGGTTCCCATCCGGATCGCGGCAGTACACCGACGTGATGGTCCCCAGCGCCCCGGCCTTCGGCACCGGCCCCTGCAGGACCTGCACGCCGCAGTCGTGCAGGTGGCCGATCACCTCGTCCGGCGGCACGGCGGTGATGAAGCAGATGTCCACCGAGCCCGGCTCGGCCACCACGCCGGTGGGCCAGGCGCCGGTATCCGCCTCCAGCGGCCGCAGGTTGATCTTCTGGCCGCCGAATTTCAGCGCCGTGCGGTTGTCGTCGGCGCCGAAATCCTCGCGCTCCATGCCCAGCACGCGCTGGTACCAGGCCGCGGTGATCTCCACGCTCTTCACGTTCATCACGATGTGGTCGATGCGGTCGATGGTAAAGCGCATTATTCCAACCCGTCGTAGAAATCGTTGCCCTTGTCATCCATGACGATGAAGGCCGGGAAATCCTCAACCTCGATGCGCCAGACGGCTTCCATGCCGAGTTCGGGGAATTCCAGCACCTCCACCTTGCGGATGCAGTCCTGCGCCAGCCGCGCCGCCGGGCCGCCGACGCTGCCCAGGTAGAAGCCGCCATGCGCCTTGCAGGCCTCCTTCACCGCCTTCGAGCGGTTGCCCTTGGCCAGCATCACCAGCGACCCGCCGGCCGCCTGGAAGTCCGCCACGTAGCTGTCCATCCGCCCCGCCGTGGTCGGACCGAAGCTGCCGGTCGGCATGCCCGCCGGAGTCTTCGCCGGCCCGGCATAGTACACCGGATGATTCTTCAGGTAGTCGGGCAGGGGCTGGCCGTTGTCCAGGCGCTCCTTCAGCTTGGCATGGGCGATGTCGCGTGCCACCACCATGGTGCCGGTCAGCATCACGCGCGTCTTCACCGGATAGCGCGACAGCTCGGCCCGGATCTCCGCCATCGGCCGGTTCAGGTCGATCGCCACCGCCGCGTCGCCGAGCTGGGCGCCGGTCGCCTCCGGCAGGTACTTCGCCGGCTCGGCCTCCAGCTGCTCCAGGAACACCCCCTCCGGCGTGATCTTGGCGAAGATCTGCCGATCGGCCGAGCAGGAGACGCCGATGCCGACGGGCAAGGAAGCGCCGTGCCGCGGCAGCCGCACCACGCGGACGTCATGGCAGAAGTATTTGCCGCCGAACTGCGCGCCGATGCCGATGTTGCGGGAGATCTCCAGGATCTGCCGCTCCAGCGCGACGTCGCGGAACGCATGGCCCGCCTTGCTGCCGGACGTTGGCAAGGTGTCCAGCCACTTGGTGGACGCCAGCTTCACCGTCTTGAGCGTCATTTCGGCCGAGGTGCCGCCGATGACGATCGCCAGGTGGTACGGCGGGCAGGCCGACGTCCCCAGCGTCTTCATCTTCGCTTCCAGGAACTTCGCCAGCCGCCCGGGCGACAGCAGGGCGCGGGTCTCCTGGTAGAGGAAGGTCTTGTTGGCGCTGCCGCCGCCCTTGGCGACGAACATCAGGTGGAACTCGTCGGCGTGGTGCTCGCCCGGGGCGGCCATGATGTCGAACTGCACCGGCAGGTTGTTGCCGGTGTTGACCTCCTCGAACATCGACAGCGGCGCCATCTGCGAGTAGCGCAGGTTGGTCTCGGTGTAGGTGCGGTGCACGCCCCAGGCCAGCGCCTCCTCCTCGTCGCCATCCACCCAGACGCGCTGGCCCTTCTTGCCGAACACGATGGCGGTGCCGGTGTCCTGGCACATCGGCAGCACGCCCCCGGCGGCGATGTTGGCGTTCTTGAGCAGGTCGAGCGCCACGAACCGGTCGTTGGCGCTGGCGTCCGGGTCATCGAGGATCGCGCGCAGCTGCGCCAGGTGCGCCGGGCGCAGCAGGTGGGCGACGTCATGGAAGGCCCGCACGGCGAGTTCGCTCAGCGCCGCTGGGGCGATGCGCAGCACCGTCTTCCCCTCGACCGTGATCGTCCGCACCCCCTCGATCGGCAGCTTGCGCCAGGGCGTTGTGTCGGGCCCCAGCGGGAACATCGGGGCATAGAGAAAATTCGCGGGCCGCTGGGCCGGAGACTCCACGGCAGGATCCTTTCGGTTGGAAAAACGCGCCTAGCCTTGCGGCGTGCGGCGGCGGAACGCATCCAGGCTGACCACCTGGGCCGGTTCGGCCGGCGCCTCCGGGGCCGGCGGCGGCGCGGGTTCGGCCTCGGCGGCGTCCGGCTCCGCTGCCGCCTCCGGCAGCTCCGGCGGCTGGAAGCGCAGCCCGTAGCGGATATGCGGATCCGCGAACTCGACCACCGACTCGAGCGGGATGACCAGCGTCGTCGGCACGCCGCCGAACGACAGGCCGACGCTGATCGCCTGGCTGTCCCGGTCGTAGCGCAGGTCCCAGAACTGGTGCTGCAGCACGATGGTCATCTCGCGCGGGTACTGGGCGCGGATGCGCGACGGCATTTCCACGCCGGGGCAATCGGTGCGGAAGGTGATGTAGAAATGGTGCCCGCCCGGCAGGCCCTGGGCGGCGGCGTGCTCGATCGCCAGCGCCACCACCTGGCGCAGCGCCTGCTCGATCCATTGCTCATACGGCAGCAGGCTTTCCGGCCGTTGTTTCTGATCGTCGTCCATGGCTGCCTCCGCGCTTTTGCATGCGCCTCTCGGGGGGAGAGATAGCGCGTCGATGGCGGGTGGCAAAGAGGGTTGTGGGGTGGGAGAAGCGTGGCG
>NZ_NHRY01000059.1 GCF_002937115.1 Rhodopila globiformis
CCAATCGCCGCTCGCCGCGGACCTACGACCGCGACCTCTACAAGGCGCGCCATCTGATCGAAAATTTCTTCGCCAGGCTCAAGCAGTTCCGTGCCATCGCAACCCGCTATGACAAGACTGCCCGCAACTTCCTCGCCGCGGTCCACCTCGCCGCCGCCGTCGTTTGGCTTAATTGACGACACGCCCTAGTCGAACTCGGCCATTTCTTTCTCCCCTTTGTGAGGACTCTATACCGGCTGGTAGGCGGGGGCAAAGCGCGGGCGGCTTCCGCCCGGCCGGCGGCTGTGGCAAAGGATGCCGGCAATGCCGGTCATTTCGAGATATTCCTGGCTGTCGCTGTTGCGGCATGGGGCGGGCCAGCCCTGGGCGCGGCAGTGGCGGGACGCGGCGCCGAAGGCCGCGTACGACGTGGTCATCGTCGGCGCCGGCGGGCATGGCCTGGCGACCGCCTACTACCTGGCGAAGGAGCATGGCGTGCGCAACGTCGCGGTGCTCGACAAGGGGTGGTTGGGCGGCGGCAACACCGGGCGCAACACCACGATCATCCGCTCCAACTATCTGCAGCCGGAAAGTGCGGCGCTGTATGACCATGCACTTCGACTGTGGGAGACATTATCACGTGAAATCAATTATAACGTGATGTACTCGGCGCGCGGCGTGCTGATGCTGGCGCATACCCATCACGACGTGCAGGTCTTCAAGCGCCATGTGCATGCCAACCGGCTGCAGGGGATCGACAACGAATGGCTGACCCCGGCGCAGGCGGCGGCGTTCTGCCCGGGGCTGGATATCAGCGACCGGGTGCGCTTCCCGATCCTCGGCGCGGCGCTGCAACGGCGCGGCGGCGTGGCGCGGCATGATGCGGTGGCCTGGGGCTATGCCCGCGCGGCCTCGGCGCTGGGCGTCGACATCATCCAGAACTGCGCCGTGACGGGCATCCTGCGCGACGCCGCCGGCGTGGTCAGCGCGGTGGAGACGACGTGCGGCCCGATTGCCACGAGCCGCGTCGGGGTGGCGGCGGCGGGGCATACCAGCGTCATTATGGCGATGGCGGGACTGCGCCTGCCGCTGGAATCGTTTCCGTTGCAGGCCTTCGTCAGCGAGCCGGTGAAGCCGGTGCTGCCCTGCGTCGTCATGTCGAACACCGTGCACGCCTACATCTCGCAGTCGGACAAGGGCGAACTGGTGTTCGGCGCCGGCACCGACGCCTACACCTCCTACAGCCAGGCCGGCGGGCTGCACGTCGCCGGCGAGACGCTGCAGGCGGTGCTGGAACTGTTTCCCGCCTTCCGCCGCCTGCGCCTGCTGCGCAACTGGGGCGGCATCGTCGACACCACGCCCGACCGGTCTCCCATCATCGGCCTGACGCCGGTGCCTGGGTTGTACGTGAACTGCGGCTGGGGAACCGGCGGCTTCAAGGCGACGCCCGGCTCCGGCCATGTCTTCGCCGCCACCATCGCGACCGGGGTGCCGCATCGCCTCGCGGCGCCGTTCGCGCTCGAGCGGTTCGTCACCGGCCGCCTGATCGACGAGGCCGCGGCCGCCGCGGTGGCGCACTGATGCTGCTGATCCCCTGCCCCTGGTGCGGCCCGCGCCCGGAGAACGAATTCCGCTACGGCGGCCAGGCGCACATCGTCCGGCCGGCGCGGCCCGAGGCGGTCGATGACGACGTGTGGGCCGCCTACCTGTTCCTGCGCGACAACCCGCGCGGCCGGCACGCCGAGCGCTGGCGTCACGTGCATGGCTGCGGCCGCTTCTTCAACTGCGTCCGCGACACGGTCAGCGACCGCATCGCCGCCAGTTACAAGCCGAACGAGGCGCCGCCGCCATGACCCAGCCGTTTCGCACCGCCGCGGACGGACGGATCGATCGCGGGCAGGCGCTGCGCTTCCGCTTCGACGGCCGATCGTATGAAGGGTTCGCGGGCGACACGCTGGCGTCGGCGCTGCTGGCCAATGGCGTGCATCTCGTCGGCCGCTCGTTCAAGTACCACCGGCCGCGCGGCATCGTCTCGGCCGGGTCCGAGGAGCCGAACGCCCTGGTCACGGTGGATCGCGGCCCGGGCCGGGTGACGCCGAACCTGCGCGCCACGCAGGTCGAGCTGTATGACGGCCTGACCGCCTTCAGCCAGAACCGCGCGCCATCGCTGCGTTTCGACCTGGGCGCGCTGGCCGGCGTGGCCGCGCCACTGCTGCCGGCCGGGTTCCCCTACAAGAGCTTCATGTGGCCGCGCTCGTTCTGGCGGCGCGTGTACGAGCCGGCGATCCGGCGCATGGCCGGGCTGGGGCGGGCGCCGGCGCAGGCCGATGCCGACCGCTATCTGCACCAGTATCGGCACTGCGACGTGATGATCGTCGGCGGCGGCGCGGCAGGGCTGGCGGCGGCGCTGGGGGCCTCGGCCACCGGCGCGCGGGTCATCCTGTGCGACGAGCAGCCGGAATTCGGCGGCTCACTGCTGGCCGAGCCCGACGTGACAATCGACGGTTGGGCGGCGCCGGACTGGGTGCGCGAGGTGGTCGCCACGCTCGCCGACAAGGTGACCCTGATGCCGCGCACCACGGCGTTCGGCTGGTATCCCGGCAACCTGATTGGCCTGGCCGAGCGCCTGACCGACCACCTGGCGCAGCCGGACCCGCGCACCCCGCGAGAGCGGCTGTGGCAGGTCCGCGCTGGCCGGGTCATCCTCGCCACCGGCGCGATCGAGCGGCCGCTGGTGTTTCCGGGCAACGACCGTCCGGGCGTCATGCTGGCCGGGGCGGCGCGCACCTACCTGAACCGCTACGGCGTCAGGGTGGGGAGCCGCGTGGTGATCGCGACGACGGACGACAGCGCCTACCGGGCCGCCGCCGACATGCACCGGCACGGGGTGACGATCGCCGCGGTGGTCGACCAGCGCGCGGCGCCGGACAATCCGCTGGTGGAGGCGGTGCGCGCGCTGGGCATCCCCGTCCACGTCGGCGCGGCCATCGGCGGCACGGACGGACGCCGGCGCGTGCGGGCCGTCCGGCTGGCGAACAGCAGGACAGTGATCCCGTGTGACGCCATCCTGATGTCCGGCGGCTGGACCCCATCGGTGCACCTGGCCAGCCAGTCGCGCGGCAAGCTGGTCTTCGACGTCGCCCTGGGGACGTGGCTGCCGTCCGATGGCGCGGCCGGCGCCTGCGCCGGCACCTTCGACCTGGCGGCCTGCCTGCGCGACGGCACCGTCGCCGGTGGCAGCGCCCCGGGCAGCTTCGCCGTCGCCAGCCTGCCGGAGATGACGCCGTCGCCGCCCTCGGCGCCGCTGCTGTCGCACCCGAAGGCGTTCGTCGATTTCCAGAACGACGTCACCATCCGCGACCTGGCGGTGGCGGCGCAGGAAGGCTTCGTCTCGATCGAGCATGTCAAGCGATACACCACCACCGGCATGGCGACCGACCAGGGCAAGACCTCCAACCTGAACGCCATCGCCGCGATCGCGGAACTGACCGGGCGGGAGATCCAGGACGTCGGCGTCACCACCTTCCGGCCGCCCTATACGCCGGTGACGTTCGGAACCTTTGCCGGGCCGTACCGGGGCCGCCTGTTCGCGCCGGTGCGCCTGCCGCCCGTGGCGCTGGCGGATGCGGTGGTCGAGGACGTTGGCACCTGGAAGCGGGCGCGCTGCTATCCGCGCCCCGACGAGACGGTCGAGGCGGCGGTGGCGCGGGAATGCCTGGCGGTGCGCAACGCCGCCGGGATGTGCGACGCCAGCACGCTGGGCAAGATCGAGGTCATCGGACCGGACGCGGCGGCCTTCCTCAACCGGATCTACACCGGCGACCTCGCCGCGCTGGAGCCGGGGCAGTGCCGCTATGCGCTGCTACTGGGCGAGGACGGCTTCGTCCGCGACGACGGCATCGTCGCGCGGCTGGCGGTGGACCGGTTCCATGTCACGACCACCACTGGCGGCGCGGCCTTCGTGTTGCACCACATGGAAGACTGCCTGCAGACGACGTTCACCACGCTGCAGGCCTGGTTGACCTCGGTGACCGAGCAATGGGCGGTCATCGCCGTGCAGGGTCCCCGATCGGCCGCGGCGCTGGCGCCGTTCATCGCCGACATCAACCTCGCCGCCATGCCGCCGATGAGCGTGCGGGAGGGCCATATCGGCGACATCCCGATCCGCCTGTTCCGCGCCGGCTTCACCGGCGAGCTGGGGTTCGAGGTCAACCTGCCGCCCGACCACGCGCAACAGCTGTGGGACACGCTGCGCGCGATCGACGTCACGCCTTATGGCACCGACGCGATGCACATCCTGCGCGCCGAGAAGGGCTACATTGTCATCGGCCAGGAAACCGACGGCACCGTCACGCCGGACGACCTTGGCCTGGGGCGGATGATCGCCACAGGCAAGGGCGACTTCGTCGGCAAGCGCTCGCTCTCCCTGCCCGACCTGAGCAGGGCTGGCCGGCCGCAGCTTGTGGGCCTGCTGCCGCGTGATCCGGCGGTGGTGCTGGAGGAGGGGGCGCAGGTCACCGAAACCGGCCGGGCGCCGGCGCTCGGGCACGTCACCTCGTCCTATCGCAGCCCGGCGCTCGGGCGCGGCTTCGCGCTGGCCCTGGTGGCGGATGGACGGGCGCGCATCGGCGCGACGCTGCGCGTGCCGCAGGGGGGGCGGTCCCAGGGGAACATGAGGGGAAAGACGATCGAGGTCGCGGTCGTCGATCCGGTGTTCCACGACAGGCCGGGCCAGCGACTGCGCGTCCGGCCCGGCCCGCGTCCCGCCTTGCTGCCGCTGCTGCCCGCCGTGCCGCATTCGGCCCCGGTGGCGCGTCCGGCCGCGGCGGTCGAGATGGTGGCGCTGGCGCCGATGACCCTGCTGGCGGTCCGCGCCGGGTCGCATGCCGCCACCTCCATCGGCCTTGGCATCAGCGTGCTGCTGCCGACGGTGCCGAACCGCTCGGTCATCGCCCGCGAGCGCGCGGCGCTGTGGCTGGGCCCCGACGAGTGGCTGATCCAGGCGCCGCCCGGGGTGATGGCCCCAAGCGCGACAACCCCGGGCGCGACAACCCCGGGCGCGACCACCCTGGGGGCGACCACCCTGGCGGCGCAGGCGCGCAAGGCGGCGGAGCCCTATCCGGCCAGCGTGGTGGACGTCTCGCACGCCACCCGGGCATTGGAAATCGTCGGGCCGCGGGCAGCCTGGTGCCTGAATGCGTTCTGCGCGCTGGACCTCGACCTGTCGGCGTTTCCCGTCGGCAGGTGCACCCGCACCGTGCTGGGCAAGGCCGGGGTCGTGCTGTGGCGCGTCGCCACCGAGGTGTTCCGGCTGGAGGTGCCGCGGTCGTGGCTGCCCTATGTCTGGGCGTGCCTGGAGGAGGCGCGGCTGGAATTCACCGATGACGATCCGCCGGAGCAATTGCCCGGTTGACGGCGGCGTGAGCCATTCTACAACTGCCGTGGTTTCATGGTGACGGATCGGTAATATGTTGCATCTGCTTCCGCTGGCCCTGGTCATGGTTGCGGCCGTGGCGCTGGGGCTGTTCCTCGGCTGGCATTACATTCGCGTCGGGCGGCGGCCGGGGCTAAGCGTCGTGCACCTGCTGCTGGGCGCCGTTGCGATCGAGCAACTGATCGTCATGGTGCACCAGGGAACGTTCAACGAGCCCTTCGCCTTCAACGTGATCATCGTGCTGGGCGTCGCTCTTGCGCTCGGGCTGCTGTCCACAGTGGTCAGCAATCGCGGCCGGCGGACCGGGTACATCGTCGCCGCGCATGCGGCCGTGGGCCTGGCCGGATTTGCGATGTTCCTGATGTGGGTGTCGTCCGCGCCCTGATCGGCCGTGCGGTTCGGCGAGGCGGCCCGGCGGCGCCGACCGGGCCGGCTTTGGGGCGCCTCTCCCTGGTTCCGGCGACTCGCGGAGGATGGGCGCAGCGCTTTTTCTGCCGCCGGTAAGGCTTCGTAAAGGATTTTGCTGCAAGACATGCACGCAGCCGTCAGGCGGAGTGTGTCATGTTGCAGGCGATTGTATGTGGTATGTGGAAGGGTCCGGGCCAGCCCATCGCCCGGCGCATGCCATCGTCTGTCCCGGTACGGCCCGCCGCGTTACGCCGGGAAGCGATCCCGCCCGGAGGCAGCGGCCGTGTCTGAGGTCCATCTTCCGCCCATCCGGCCCTATCATCCAACCACGTTCCTGGAGCGCGGGGTGGCGCTGCCGTTCACCACGCCGCGCCTGGGCGGCACCCGCGCCCGCCCGGGAAAGAAGCATTCCGTCGAACTGGTGGTTCCCAACCTGTCGGGCGGGCGCGGGGTGTACATCATGCCCTGGACCAGCCTGACGGCGCTGTGCCGGCCGACGCTGCACGACAAGATCTTCAGCCAGAAAATCGCCAACGTCGTCAACGTGACGCCGGGGACCATCCGGCGGATCGCCAGGGAGATCGCCGCCGAAGGCCTGGCCGGCGAGGAAGCGATGGAGGCGGCCCGGATCGCGACCGATGCGGACAAGGGCGACCGGGTCGTCACCAACTTCCGCCTGCTGATGCTGCTGGTCGATCAGGTTGGCCGCCGTTTCCGGCCGTCGAGCCTGACCGCCGCCGCGACCGAGGGGCTCGATCCCTCGGCCCGGGCGCGGCTGACCGTGGAATGGATTTCGCCGCGCCTGGGCCAGACCGGCACCTGGACGGCGAACGCGCTCGAGGAACTGGCCGATGTCCTGGCGCATATCGGCGTGGGTTCCACCGGCACCATCGGCCGCATTCCGCGCCTGACCTCCCTGCTTGCGGAGGTACGGGCGGAAATCGCGGACTGGGGAACCGCCAAGCGGGAGGAGGATCAGGCCGCCTACGCCCGGATGATCTGCGCGGTCGTGGACGTCACGCTGTCGCTGGCACAGACCATGGTATCGAAAGCCCAGGGGCTGCCTGACAACATGGTGGAACTGCTGCGCAGCTGGGCGACGGACCCCGGCTCTGTGATTGAGCTGGTCAGCCGCCCCGAGTGGCTGCTGGACGGATGGGAGCAGATCTGCCTGATCTGGCGAAACGCCAGCGACGATGCCATGCGCCGCGCCGCCATGGCCGAGGTCGCAACCCTGATCCCGATCCTGCCGAAAGAGGTCAACGACTGGTGCAGCACCCAGTACGAGATCGACAGCCTGAACCGGTTCCGCCGGCTGGTGCAACTGAACGAGGACTGGTTCACCGGCAGCCTGGTGTTCGACCTCATCGCCCGCAACGAGCATTTCCGGGCCATCAGCACCCTGTCCGGGCGCAGTTTTAGGGAGGCGCGCGGCGCATGCAAAACAAGTCACTGAAGGCTGTCCAGGCGGACGTGCGTGCCTTGCGGCAGGATCTGCACGCGGCGGATGACGAAAAAATCCGGCGGGTCATCGCTGTCCTGGACGAGGTCGCGGATCCGCGCGTGAACCAGGCGATCCTGGACCCGCTGCGGTCGCGCCTGGCGTCGCTCAATCCGTCGCGCCCGCTGCAGTTTTCGCGCCTGCTGTTCATGCCGCTGGATCCGCTGATCGTGCCGGCACCCCAGTGGCGGCCGGACGAGCCGTCGGTGCCGCGGACGGCGCTGATGCCGCTGGCCAGGATCGTGCGGGCCGCGCTCGGCAGCGAAAGGATCTTCATCGACCGCACCATCGCGGGCCGCAGTACCGGCGACACGCAGGCGGTCGCGCTCGCCGGGGAGGCGCTGTGGCCGCGCGCCGCCGAGATCCTGGCGGACGCCCCGGCGCCCGCGGACTGGGCGGAGACCGGCCTGGCGCCCAAGGTCTATCAGCCGCTGGCCCAGGCCATCGGCGCCGTGCTGCGCCGCGGCCCGCATTTGTATCAGCTTCGGCGGGATCATGACGTCGGCATCCAGGACGGCAACGAGCAGGCGATCGACGCCATCCTGCAGGGCATCACGCTGGCGTCCGAGCAGGGGTGCGCCCTGATCGCGCGGCTGGTCCTGGTGCAGTCGCCCCATGCCGCACCGCTGCTGCGGCGCTTCGTGTCCTCGGGCCAGGACCAGGGGGGCGGCAGGATGGTGCGGGAGGCGATCGACCGCGGCACCGAGGAGATGCTGTCGGCGATGGAAGACGAAGCCGGATTCGCCAGCGAGATCCAGACCATTGCCCTGGCGAACGCCGGCCCGCAGGTGCGGCGGATCGTCACCTTCCTGCGGGAAGTCGAGAACGATCCCGGCTTCGCGGCCGATCGGCCGCGGCTGCATGCGATCCGGCAGAAGCTGGACGATGCCTGCCAGGCGCGGTTTTCCAACGGCCTGAATGCCGAACTGCTGGCGCCGCTGGCCGAGGCGCCCGGGCCGATCGGCGGCGCCGGCCAGACCCGGATGGAAAGCTGCAGCCGGGACCTGCGGGCACTCGAGACCGAGGCGCGGAAAGTTGGCGGCGCGGCGCGCTATGACCGCCTGCTGCAGGAGGCGACGGACGCGGTGATGGCAGCGGCGGCGGCCGGGACGCTGACGCCGGTGCGCAGGCTGCGGCTGATCGAGATCCTCGCCGGGGCGGAGGCGGCTGCTGAGTTGTACGAGAAGGAGAACGGGCGGGGGTAGCGCAGGCGGGTGCCGCCGCGGTCCGTTGGCGGGAGGAAGCGGGATCGTCGTGACGGGACTGTCAAGGGAGCGGCTGCGACCCTGAATGTGGCGGTTCACTGCAACCGGCCGTGCGTTTTGTAATTTCAGAGAAATGGGATTGGCGGCTTCCTATTCCGGCATGCTGCGGCTCGGGATGGTGCGTCCCCGGCTGGGACAGCGTGGTTGATGGCGCATTTCTGTTCGCACAGAGAAGAAGCCGAGTGGGTATGGAGGGCCACAGGGGATCAGGGGGACGTCGCGCGGCTTGGTGTGGATGGCGCTTTTGTGGCCGGCAGCATCACCGGCCCACCCGTGCGGCGCCAGGCATTGCCGCACGGGTGCACCGGTGAAGCGGCCTGCTACGACGGCGCCTTGCGCACCAGACCGCGCGACGTCCCCCTGACGCTCTGCGGCCCTCCAAGGCCCTCGGTTATTCTCTGTACGAACAGAAATACGCCATCAGCCACGCTGTCCCCACTGAGGACGCACTATCCCGAGGCGGCCAATCCGGCGCGGTTGCCGTTGAAACCGCGTGACGGCGGCATACGAAATCGCCTAGAGTGCCGGATGCGATCAATCAAAATCAAACAAGAACAGGGAGGAGACATTGACAATAACAGCCACGACCTTGTCAGGCTCCGATACCAGCCTGACCGACGCCCAGATCGACGCCTTCCGCGCCAGCATCCGCGGTGACCTCATCCTGCGGGACAGCGCCAGCTATGAAACCGCGCGGCGGGTCTGGAACGGTAACATCGACCGCCGCCCGGCGGTGATCGTGCGCTGCACCGGCGCCGCCGACGTGCAACGCGCGGTCAATTTCGCCCGTACGCACGAACTGCTGCTCTCGCTGCGCTGCGGCGGCCACAGTGCGCCCGGCTACGGAACGAACGACGGCGGCATGGTCATCGACATGGGGCTGATGAAGGGGATCCGCGTCGATCCCGGCAACCGCACCGCGACCGCGCAAGGCGGCGTGCAGTGGCGCGAGTTCGACCATGAAACGCAGGCCTTCGGACTGGCGACGACGGGCGGAACGGTCTCGAACACCGGCATCGCCGGCCTGACGCTTGGCGGCGGCATCGGATGGCTGATGGGCAAGCACGGACTGTCAGTGGACAATCTGCTTTCCGCCGACGTGGTCACCGCGGACGGGCAGTTCCGTACCGCCAGCGAAACAGAGAACCCGGACCTGTTCTGGGCGTTGCGTGGCGGCGGCGGCAACTTCGGGGCGGTCACGTCATTGCAGTACCGCCTGCACCCGGTCACCGAAACATTCAGCGGCCTGGTCATTTATCCGCTGGATCAGGGGCGCGACGTGCTGCGGTTCTACCGCGACTTCTGCGCCACCCTGCCGGACGAGGCCGAGGCGTTCGCGGCGCTGTTGACGCACGACGGACATCCTGTCGTCGCGCTGGTGCTCGGCTACAACGGGCCGGTCGAGGACGGGGAGAAAGTCCTCGCCCCGGCGCGGCAGTTCGGCAGGCCGATAGCCGATCTGGTGGGGCCGATGCCGTATTGCGTGCGGCAGACATTGATCGACGAGCCGTCGGCGCGGCATGGACTGCACCGCTACTGGCGCTCGGCCTTCGTCGACCAGTTGTCCGACCGCCTGATCGACGGAATGCTGGAAGGGGCAGCCGGCTTCACGTCGCCACTCAGCATTATCGGGCTGTTCCACGTGCACGGGGCGGCGGCCCGTGTCCCGGCGACTGCGACGGCGTTCTCGGCGCGGCGGCCGACATGGGATTTCGACATCATCGGGCAATGGAGCGACGCGGCGGAGTCCGCCGGTCACACCGCGTGGGTTCGCGCGCTGTGGGACCGCGTGGAGCCTGAGCTGCTGGGCACCGTCTATATCAACCACATGATGGGCGACGACCGTCCCGAGCGGGTGCGCGCGTCGTACGGCGAGAACTATACCCGGTTGCGGGACCTCAAGACGCTGTATGATCCGATGAACCTGTTCCGGGTCAACGCGAACATCGCGCCGGCGTAGCGGCTGCCCGGCCGCTACGGGCGGCTGCGGTCGTTTTCTCTCCGTCATGGCCGGGCGTGTCCCGGCCATCCACCCCCCGCCGTCGAAGCGCAGATGGCCGGGACACGCCCTACGCAATGCACACATCTCGGAAACGGTCCGCCGCGGCGTTTCCCTTTCGTCATGGCCCGGCTTGTCCGGGCCACCTATTCCAGCACGTGTGCCGCGACAGGTGGCCCGGACAAGCCGGGCCATGACGATGGGGGAACGCTCTCGGAGCTCGGAGCCCAGGCAAGCACTTGATTTTACGGTCATTTCCGACTCGTTTCAGAGATCTGTGCATCCCGTAGGGACACGCCCGGCCATGACGATAGGGTGACGACCTGGCTCCGCCCGTCCCTCGTTCCGACCAGGCAAATGCCGGCAGGCGGACTGCGTAACAGCCTCGCCTCCGAACTGCCGGCAACCCGCCAGGATTTCCTCCCCCGGCCCGGATGGTCTAGCCTCCTCGCAACGCCACCAACAAAAGTGAGGAAACCATGGACTTCCACGGCAAAGTGGCCCTGATCACGGGCGCCGGCAACGGTATCGGGCGGGCCGCCGCCATCGGCTTCGTCTCCCGCGGCGCCAAGGTCGTGGTGGTGGACCGGGACGAGGCGGCGGGCGAGGCCACCGCCGGCATCCTGCGGCAGCATGGCGGGCAGGCGCAGTTCGTCGCCGCCGACGTCACCCAGGCCGCCGACGTGCAAAATTACGTCAAGCGGACGCTGGACGCCTACGGCGCGATTGATTGCTTCTGCAACAACGCCGGCATCGAAGGCAGCGTCGCGCCGACACATCAGTACGACGAGGCAATGTTCGACCGCGTCATGGCGGTAAACGTCAAGGGCGTGTTCCTCGGCCTGCGGCACGTACTGCCGGTGATGCTGCAGCAGCAGCGCGGCGCGGTGGTGAACACCGCCTCGGTCGCCGGTCTCGTCGCCTCGCCGGGGATGCCGGCCTATGTCGCCTCCAAGCATGCCGTCATCGGCCTGACCAAGACGGCCGCGGGCGAGGTGGCGCGTGCGGGCGTGCGGGTGAACGCCGTCTGCCCGGGGCCGATCGATACGCGGATGATCCATTCCCTGGAGTCGATGCTGAATGCCGACGATCCGGCCAGCGTCGGCACCCGCTACCAGTCCAACATCCCCATCGGCCGCTACGGCACGCCGGAGGAGGTGGCGAACCTGGTGATCTTCCTGTGCTCGGACCTTGCCTCCAACATCACCGGCGCGCACTACGTCTTGGATGGCGGCCGGACGGCGACCGGCGGGGCCGTGACCAACAACCTGGTGCGCTGAGATGGCGGGGCTGCTCGACGGCAAGCTCGCGCTGGTCACCGGCGGCGGCTCCGGCATCGGCGAGGGCATCGCCAGGGCGATGGCGGAGCACGGCGCGCGGGTGATCATTGCCGACGTGAACGAGGCCGGCGCGGCGCGGGTCGCCGCCGGCATCGGTGGCGATACAGCCTGCTATACGCTGGATGTGGCGGATCGCACGGCCTGCGACGAACTGGCGGGCCGGGTGGGGCCGATCTCGGTGCTGGTGAACAATGCCGGGATCATCCGCCGCGGCAAGCTGGAGGCCGGAACGGCGCGGGCGGACTGGGATGCGACCATGGCGGTCAATCTCGACGGGCCGTACAACATGGTCACCGCGTTCCTGGCGCAGTTGAAGGCGACGAAGGGCTCGGTAATCAATATCGGCTCGATCCAGTCCTTCGTCGCGCTGCCGAATTCGGCCGCCTACACCACGTCGAAAGGTGGCGTGCGGATGCTGACCAAGGCACTGGCGATCGAATTGTCGCCGCACGGGGTGCGGGTGAACGCCATCGGCCCGGGAATGATCGCCACGCCGCTGAACGCGGCGGCGCGGCAGAACCCGGACTACATGGAGAACTTCGCCCGGCGCATTCCGCTCGGCCGCCTGGGTGAGCCGGCGGATATCGCCGGGCCGGCGGTGTTCCTGGCCTCGGACCTGGCCCGCTACGTCACCGGCGTGACGCTGCCGGTGGATGGCGGCTTCCTGGCGTACTGACGATGCAGACCGTTCGCACGCCCGTGCTGGAGATCGCCTACCTGGAGTCCGGTCCGCCGGACGGGCCGCCGGTGATCCTGCTGCACGGCTGGCCGTCGGACGTGCACGACTACGATGGCGTGGCGCCGCCGCTGGCCGCCGCCGGCTTCCGTGTGCTGGTGCCGTGGCTGCGGGGCTTCGGCCCGACGCAGTTCCTGCACCCCGCGACGCCGCGCAGCGGGCAGCAGGCGGCGCTGGGGGCGGACGTGCGCGACTTCATGGACGCGCTGTCGATCCCGCGCGCCACCCTGGTGGGCTACGACTGGGGCGGCCGGGCGGCCTGCGTCGTCGCGGCGCTGTGGCCGGAGCGGGTCGCCGGGCTGGTCGCGATCACCGGCTATGGCATCCAGGACATCGCCGCCGCGTCCCGGCCGGCGGCGGCGGAGCAGGAGTTCCGCTACTGGTACCAATGGTATTTCCACACCAGGCGCGGCCGCGCCGGACTGGACGCCAACCGCGGCGCGATCGCCCGCCTGCTGTGGCAGCTGTGGTCGCCGAACTGGCGTTTTGACGAGGTGATGTTCCAGGCCACGGCCGCCAGCTTCGACAACCCCGATTTCGTCGATGTCACGATCCACTCGTATCGCCACCGCTACGGCAATGCGCCCGGCGATCCTGCCCATGACGCGCTGGAGGCCAGCCTGGCCGGCCAGCCCGCGATCGCGGCGCCGACGATTGTCCTGCACGGCGAGGCTGACGGCGTCGGGCCGCCTGCCACCTCGATCACGCGCGACCGCCTGTTCGCGCGTCTTCTGGAGCGGAAACTGATCCCGCGGGCCGGGCATTTTTTGTCGCGCGAAAATCCCGCCGACGTCGTGGCCGCTGTCGTCCGCCTGGCGAAGGTGCCGGGATGACGGGCCTGGCTGCCCGTGGGATCCGGGTCCATGCGCCGCCCGCCGCCCGCCGGGCCGGTGCGCCGCAGCCCCGAAAATCCCGGGGTTCCGGATCTATTTTCGATGGAGAAACGGCCATGAAGATCATTCCCAGCGGCCAGACGCTCGGCGCGCGGATCGAGGCTATCGACCTGGCGAACCCGCTGCCCGACGCCGATTTCCGCACGCTGCTGCGCGCCCTCGGCCAGTACGGCGTGCTGTGCTTCCCGGACCAGACCTTCGAGACCCCGGACTTCGCCGCCTTCGCTCGCCGGTTCGGCGACCTGGAGGTGAACGTCGCCAATTCCTATCACGAGCCGGGCTTCCCCGAGATCATGATCCTGTCCAACGAAATCGGCGCCGACGGCAAACCGCTGGGCCTGAACGACGCCGGGCAGGGCTGGCACACCGACATGTCGTACAGCCGCGACATCGCCCTGGCGAACATCCTGCACGCCCGGGCGGTGCCGATGCGCCACGGCAAGTCCGTCGGCGAGACGCAGTTCCGCAACATGCACGCCGCCTATGAGGAACTGCCCGACGAAATGAAGCACACGCTGGAAGGCCGCACCGCCACGCATGATTTCGAGAAATTCTGGGAGGTGATGCGCCTGCGCCCCGGCTCCCGCCGCGCGAAGCTGACCGAGGAGCAGCGCCGCCGCAAGCCGCCGGTGTCGCAGCCGCTGGTGCGCATCCATCCGTTGACCGGGCGGAAGGTGCTGTACGCCAATCCCGGCTACACGATGTGGATCGACGGCATGGATCGGCACGAAAGCGACCTGATCCTGGACTACCTGTTCCGCCACCAGGAGCGGGCGGACTTCCTCTACGCGCATCACTGGGCCGTCGGCGATGTCCTGATCTGGGACAATATCGGCACGGTGCACAACGCGGTCGCCGATTACACCCCGCAGGAGCACCGCTATATGCGCCGCGCGCAGGTGATGGCGACGCTCGACTATCCCGCGCTGGTGGCCTGAGATGTCGGTCTTCACCGGCAAGCGCATCGTCGTCACCGGCGGCGCCGGCGGCATCGGCGTCGAAACCGTGCGCGCCTTCATGGAGCAGGGCGGCCACGTGATCATGGCCGACATCGACGAGGCCGCGCTGACACGGGCGCAGGAAAGCCTCGGCCGGGTGCGGCTGGGCACGATCGCCTCGGCGCTGGACACCCCGGCGGAATGCGCCCGGGTGATCGAGGCCGCCGGCGGCCCGGTGTTCGCGCTGGTGCACCTGGCCGGGCTGTTCGAGCGGGACCCGCTGGACCCGGATGACCACGGCGTGTGGAACCGGGCGATCGCGGCGAACCTGACCAACGCCTATGACATGGCCGTCGCCTTCGCCTCCCGCGCCGATGCGCGGGAGCCGGCGCGGATCGTGCTGACCAGTTCCATCGCCTATCGCCGCGGCAGTTCCAGCTATGTGTCCTATTCGGCGGCGAAGGGCGGGATCGTCGGCCTGACCCGCGCGCTGTCGCGCAAGCTGGCGCCGGACGTGCTGGTGAACGCCGTCGCCCCCGGGATCATCGAGACGCGGATGACCGACGATATCATTGCCGCGCGCGGGGATGACTTCCGTCGGGAGATCCCGCTGCAACGCTTCGGCAAGCCGGCGGAAATCGCCTCGGTGATCCGCTTCCTGTGCTCGCCGGACGCGTCCTACGTCACCGGTCAGACGATCACCATCGATGGTGGGATGACCAACGCCTGAAGGGACGCCGCGAGCAAGCAGCCAGGGCTTGCAATGCGCATTCAACTACGAAATGGTTCCGATAGAGTGCGTGTTTGCTGCTGGCCCGTTTGCCTTGGTGGCGGGCCGTTCGGTGATGAGGTCCTCATGGCGACGCCGATCAACCAAAGTTTCTTCGACGACCCGAAGGAATACAATCGCCAGGTCGGTTTTGCAGGCGGTTATGGGTCCAACGGTATGCGAGGCGGAATCTGGCCAATGACTCAGGACAAGTTGCGCCCCGGCGAGGTGATCTTTCGGGTCGGACATTCGACCTTGCCGATGACAAAGAACATGTCCTCGCCCTGGTGGATGCGCGATGAGTCATTTTATGCGATCTGCAGCGCGTCCGAGCGGAGCGGCACCAGCTTGCCGAGCCTCTATCGGATGAAATGCGCCGTCGCCTATGATTTCGGTGCCGCCGACATCCTGCTTGAGGCCCGCGTCACAGCCTTGCTGCGCGTGTTCGCCGGTCGCGGCCGGCCGGTCATGGACGAAAGCGACGGGCGGCGGGGACAGGTCTGGTTCGGTGCGTTTGAAATCGCACAGATATTCATTCCAGGTCTGCGCGATTTCGCAACCGGTTTCCCGACCCGGATCTGTCATGAAGCAATCGAGATTGTAGAGAAACACAGGCTGACCGACTACATCTCCGTCCAGCGAGGGCGTCAACGCAAGATCAGCAAGCGACTCCTCGCTGGACTCTGAATCGACCTTGGTTCAGCCGGCGGCAGGCTCACTGTTGTTATGCAGGCAGACCCATTGACGCCAGCCTGACGCATCAAGCCGGCCCATTCGTGGCCATCGGCAACGGTTCGGGCTACACGCTGAACTCGATCGTCACCCCGAACGCCTCGGACGCCGGTACCAGCACGCTGGTGCCGATGCGGTCCACCCCGCGGATGCCGCCGGCCTCCAGCGCCGCCTCGGCGGCATCCAGCGACAGCGTGCGGAGGGTCAGCGCCGCCATGTAGTCCGGCCGGCCGCGACTGTCGGGGGCGGCGTCGCCGAACATTTCCCACAGCGCCCCGGGAGTCACCACGTCGAAGCGCGACAGCCCCAGGATCAGCGCGCAGCCGTCATCCGTCGGGCGCACCGTGCGCCGGCCGAACATGCGGGCGAACAGGCGGCCGAGCGCGTCGGGATCCTCGGCCGCGATCACCGCGCGGGCGACGGCGACCGTCCCGTTGTCGTGGTGCCGCCACTCGTCCCGCCACACAAGGTTAGGCGTACGGTGCTCGCAGAAATACAGCCGGCCGAACGGCACGCTGGCGTGCGGCAGGTTGGTGGTGCGGAACGCCGCATCCCGTTGCCCGCCGGCAACCGCCACCGGGCGGGAGAAGTCCAGCGGCGGATCGACCGCCACCTCCTGCCGCCGCAGCGTCTCATAGGTTGCCGCGGCGTCGTGCGTGCCGAACACCAGCCCGTTCAGTCCCAGCGGCGCCGCCATGATCTCCGGGCGGCCGGTCTCGCCCGGCGGGACGGCGATCAACTCCAGGTAGTCGGTGCCGAAGATCGCCAGGTGGTTCATCGACCCCAGCGTGTGGTGGCCGCGTGGCGTCAGGGTGAAACCGAGTCGCCGGTAGGTTTCGGCCGCCTCGTCGATCCGGTCGCGGACGTTGACGACGACATGGTCAAGCGTAGGCACAGGGAAGACATGAGGCATTCAAGGTCATCCAGGTTACGGGTCACCGTGGCGGCGCACCGGCCCGCCATCGTCTGACGAGGTTGACACCGGTGGCAAGGAAATGCGGATGGAGGTTGGGGCACGGTTCGTGCATATTCTCACTCACACGCAATTAACGCAGCGCGAAGGATCCGGATCATGTCGGACGTTCAACCCGTGCTTCTGCTGACCGGTGCCAGCCGCGGCATTGGCCACGCCACCGTCAAGCGCTTTGGCGGCGCGGGCTGGCGCGTGCTGTCCATTTCCCGCCAGGCGTTCGACCCGCGCTGCCCGTGGCCGGGCGGCGAGGCGAACCACATCCAGCTCGACCTGGCGGATGTCGACGTTGTGCGGGAAGCCTTGCCGCGGATCAAGGAAATTACCAACGGGCGGCTGGACGCGCTGATCAACAATGCGGCCGTGTCGCCCAAGCACAGGGACGGCAGCAAGATCACCAGCCTGGAGATGGCCTATCAGGACTGGCTGCACATTTTCAACGTCAACTTCTTCTCCGCCGTGCTGTTGGCCCAGGGGTTGAGCGACCTGCTGATCCAGTCGCGCGGCAGCATCGTCAACATGACCTCGATCGTCGGGTCCCGCGTGCATCCGTTCGCCAGCGCGGCGTATGCCACGTCCAAGGCGGCGCTCGCGGCGCTGACGCGGGAGATGGCGAACGACCTCGGCCGCTACGGCGTGCGGGTGAATGCCGTCTCGCCGGGCGAGATCGATACGGCGATCCTGTCGCCGGGCACCGAGGAGATCGTGCAGCGGGAAATCCCGATGCGCCGGCTGGGCAAGCCGAGCGAGGTGGCGGACCTGCTGTACTTCCTGTGCTCGGACCAGGCGCTGTACCTCAGCGGCTCCGAGGTGCACATCGACGGCGGCCAGCGGGTCTGAGCAGCGGGTCTGAGCAGCGGGTCTGAAACCCGACAGAGCTCGCGCGTTTCCGACCTGGTTTGTCGCAGCCGGGCGTAGGGGTTGCGTCGTCCTGCCAACACGGATGGGGCGGGGGTGCCGCCGCAATCAGGCTGATACGGACGCTTCACAGCGCAACGGCAATGGTAACGATGCCGAAATGGCCGGCCCGGATGGGCATGGCGGACACCCTCCGCCTTGCGCCATGCCACGGTTGGCAACGACTTGGGGCAGTGTGCCCCGGCCTGCGGTACCAGCGCCATCCGGACCCGTCCGTGCCCGTTCACCCTTCTGCAATTTTAACACGGAGAAGACGAAGGACAACGAAGCGCCACCGAGACCGGACCAGGCTGGCCTATTCGGACCTCACCAACCACATGATCGGGTTGGGGAATCACGCGAAGAATCCGACTCGTTCACACCCCTTCGTGGCCCTCGGTGATCCTCCGTCGTCCTACCATGAAAATACGCTTCGGGACGCTTGTTCGCGAGCGTCATGGCCCGGCTTGTCCGGGCCACCTATTCAAGCACTTATGCCGCGACGGGTGGCCCGGACAAGCCGGGCCATGACGGGGTGGCACCGATCTCGCCCATTTTCGGCCATTGCGGTGCCGGCGCGCCGGCTGGCTAACTCCGTGTTGAAAATCGGTCGCCAATCCAGGCTCCACCGCCACCCCAGCCCACCTGCGACGCCGCCGATTCCTCCGCTGCTCGCCGGGAATGTCGCCCAACTGATCGGTGACTCAATGTCTTTCGGCCTGCCGCGAGCCGCAAGGGCTGGAGCAAAGGGGCTCCGACTCTCCGGCGGTGGGCACACCAGGCGACGCTGGCGCCGACTGGTACGCACGCAGGATTACAGCAAACCGCGGGTCGGTTGAGACGCACAGGCGGCCCATCTTCACCGTCGCTGATATCGGCAGAAGGCGTACACGGCGGCCCGGAGCCTGTGCCCGGGCTCGCCCCGGGTCGTCGCGATGACGAAAGAGCAGTCGCGCCGCCTGCCATCCTCCCTCTCCCCCGGCCTTGCACCCGGGCCGTCGCGCCGCAACATAACCTCGGCCAACCGCGTCCGCGGGCGCAGAACGAGAGGAAACCTATGCCAGATGGATCGACCATCGGCCGCTATGGCAGCGGCCGCGAGGTGCGGCGTATCGAGGATGCGGGCCTGCTGGCCGGCGCCGGCCGGTTCACCGATGATTTTACCCTGCCAGGGCAAACCCACCTGTCCTTTCTCCGCTCGCCCGTCGCGCACGCCCGGATCACGTCGATTGACACCGCGGCGGCACGGGCGATGCCGGGCGTGGTCGCCATCCTGACCGGCGCCGATCTCGTGGCGGCCGGGGTGAAGCCGATTCCGGTGGAGCCGATGTTCCAGCGCCCGGACGGCTCGCCCGGCGCGATGCCGCTGCGTCACGCGCTGGCGCACGAAACCGTCCGCTTCGTCGGTGAGGCCGTCGTCGCCGTGATCGCCGAAACGGCGGAGCAGGCGAAGGACGCCGCCGAGGCCGTGATCGTCGAATATGATGAACGGCCTGTCGTGACGGACGTGCAGCAGGCGCTGGCGCCGGACGCGCCGCTGGTCTGGCCGGCGGCGACCGGCAACATCGCAGCGCAGATGAAGCACGGGGACCCGGCCAAGGCCGATGCCGCGTTTGCCTCGGCCGCGCATGTCGTGTCGCTCGACCTGGTGAACCAGCGCCTGGTGCCGACGTCGATGGAGCCGCGCGCGGCGCTGGCCAGCGTCGACGCCGATACCGGCCGCCTGACGCTGCGTCTGTCCAGCCAGATGCCGTCCGGCGCGCGTGACACGCTGTGCGCGGTGCTGGGCCTGCCCGCCGAACAGATCCGCGTGATCGTCGGCGATGTCGGCGGCGGCTTTGGGATGAAGACCGGACTCTATCCCGAGGACATCGTCGTCGCCGTCGCCGCGCGCCAGACCGGCCGCCCGGTGAAGTGGATTCCCGCCCGGATCGAGGAGTTCCTGTCCTCCACCCACGGCCGCGACATCGAAAGCCATGCCGAACTGGCGCTGGACGCCAACGGCAAGGTGCTGGCCTATCGCATCCGCACCTTCGCCAACGTCGGCGCCTATCCCGGCACCGTCGGCATCATCATCCAGCTGATGATCGGCCCCTGGGTCTCCACCAGCATCTACGACATCCGCACCATCGACTTCGACCTGCAGGCGGTGCTGACCAACACGGCGCCGACCGCGGCCTATCGCGGCGCCGGGCGGCCGGAGGCGATCTACCTGATCGAGCGCCTGTTCGACGCCGCGGCCCGCAAGCTGGCCCTCGATCCGGCGGAAATTCGCCGCCGCAACCTGATCAGGCCCGAGCAGATGCCGTACACCAACGCCATGGGCCAGGAGTACGACTCCGGCAATTTCCCCTCGATCCTGGCGCAGGGGTTGGCGCTGGCGAAGTGGAGCGAATTTCCGGCGCGCGAGGCGGAGTCCAGGGCAGGTGGCAAGCTGCGCGGGCGTGGGCTGGCGTCGTTCCTGGAATGGACCGGCGGCAACGTGTTCGAGGAGCGGGTCACCGTCTCGGTGTCCGGGGACGGCGAAATCGAGGTCTATGCCTCGACCATGCCAATGGGGCAAGGGATCGCGACGTCCTACGCCCAGCTTGTCGTCGATGTCTTCGGGGTGGAGATCGAGCGGATCCGCATGGTGATGGGCGACACCGACCGCGGCTCGGGCTTCGGCAGCGCCGGGTCGCGGTCGCTGTTCACCGCCGGCTCCGCGATCAGCCATGCATCGGAGACGGCTGTGGCGAATGGCCGCGATCTTGCCGCCGAGGCGCTGGAAGCCTCGGCCGCCGACATCGAGTATGACGCGGGCGTGTTCCGCATCGCCGGCACCGACCGCAGCATCGGCCTGTTCGAACTGGCGGCGCGGCAGCCGGAGCGGCGGATCCACGTCGATTCGACCAGCAAGGTCGCCGGCCCTAGCTGGCCGAACGGATGCCACGTCGCCGAGGCCGAGGTCGATCCGGACACCGGCGCGGTGGAAATCGTCAGCTACACTTCGGTGAATGACGTCGGCCGGGTGGTCAACCCGATGATCGTGCGCGGGCAGCTCGACGGCGGCGCGGTGCAGGGTATCGGCCAGGCGATGGGCGAGCACATGCTGTACGAGCGGGAGTCGGGCCAGGTGATGACCGCCAGCATGATGGACTATTTCGTCCCGCGTGCCGACATCATCCGCGGCTTCGTGCACGAGCTGGACCAGTCCATCCCGTGCCGGAACAATCCCCTCGGCGTCAAGGGCGTCGGCGAGCTGGGCACCATCGGCGCCACGCCGGCGGTGGTGAACGCGGTTGCCGACGCCCTGGCGCGGGCCGGCCACGCGGCGGCCGCGGACCGGATCCAGATGCCGCTGACGCCGCAGGCGGTCTGGGCCGCGCTGCAGTTGCGTTCCGCCGGATAACTATCAGGATGAGGTGACGGCTGGAGGAGGATGTGGCGCCAGGTCCGTTGGCCAAGCCCCTGACCTTGCGTTTGTTCCCAAGGCGTGCGCGTGCGGCAGGGCTTGTCCGGATCACCCGCCGCGGACGATGGTGTCATATGCAACCGTCCTTGTCGCGATGCCGGCGGACCGTCATCCCGGTCTGGCGACGCGCCGCCCGGCCCGTTGCCACAGCGCCTGTGGGACCACGCGCCATGGATCAGGAAGACGAATTTTCCTCGGCCGGGCGGCGGCATGACTGGAATCGACTGCGCCGGCGCCTCGCCAGACAAAGAAAATCTGTTTATTCTACGGAAGTTTACGCGCCCGCGGCTTTGACTATAAGGGCGGCGGAATCCGACCCGAGGAGGCAGACGCCGTGACCAGCAGACACCCCGAAACCCTCGCCCTGCATGCCGGCTGGCGCCGCGACAGCGCCACCACGTCCGTTGCGGTGCCGATCTACCAGACCTCGTCGTACCAGTTCGACAGCACCGAGCATGCGGCGAACCTGTTCGGGCTGAAGGAACTCGGCAACATCTACACCCGCATCATGAACCCGACCACCGACGTGCTGGAAAAGCGCCTGGCGGCGGTCGAGGGCGGGGTGGCGGCACTGGCGCTCAGTTCCGGCCAGGCGGCGTCGGCATTCTCGGTGCAGAACCTGGCGCGCGCCGGCGACAACGTCGTCAGCTCGACAGACCTGTACGGCGGCACCTGGAACCTGTTCGCCAACACGCTGAAGGACCAGGGGATCGAGGTCCGATTCGTCGATCCGCAGGACCCCGAGGCGTTCGCCCGCGCCACCGACGACCGCACTCGCGCCTACTATGCCGAAACGCTGCCGAACCCGAAGCTGATCCCGTTCCCGATCGCCGAGGTCGCCGCCATCGGCCGCCGCTTCGGCATCCCGCTGATCATGGACAACACCGCGGCGCCGCTGCTGGTGCGGCCGTTCGAGCACGGCGCGGCGGTGGTGATGTATTCCACCACCAAGTACATCGGCGGCCACGGCACCTCCATCGGCGGCGTGGTGATTGACGGCGGCAATTTCGACTGGGAGGCGCATCCGCAGCGTCAGCCGGCTCTGAACACGCCCGATCCGTCCTATCACGGTGCGGTGTGGTCGCAGGCGGTGAAGCCGCTGGGGCCGATTGCGTATATCCTGAAGATGCGGGTGACGCTGCTGCGCGACCTGGGCGCGGCGATGTCGCCGTTCAACGCCTTCCTGTTCCTGCAAGGGCTGGAGACGCTGCCGCTGCGCATGCGCGAGCACAGCCGCAACGCCTCGGCGGTGGCGAATTTCCTGGCCAACCGCAAGGACGTCACCCGGGTGATCCATCCCGAGCATCACACCGGCCTCGGCGCCGAGCGATCCGCGAAGTACCTGCCGCACGGCCAGGGCGGCCTGGTCGGCTTCGAACTGGCCGGCGGGGCCGAGGCCGGGCGGACATTCATCGACGCGCTGAAGCTGTTCTACCACGTCGCCAACATCGGTGACGCGCGCAGTCTGGCGATCCATCCGGCCAGCACCACGCACTCGCAGTTGACGGACTCCGAGCAGATCGCCACCGGCGTCACCCCCGGCTACGTGCGGCTGTCGATCGGGCTGGAGCACATCGACGACATCCTGAGCGACCTGGCGCAGGCGCTGGACGCGGCGAAGGCATGACGGTCCGCGTCGCTCTGGTTACGGGTGGCGCGAAGGGCATCGGCGCCGCCATTGCCGCGCGGCTGTCGCAGGACGGCTGGCGCGTGGTGGTGGCGGACCGCTATGCCGCTGGTGCCGCGCCGGCGGGCGGGCGGTATGTCGCGTGCGATGTTGGCGACGAGGCGGCGGTTGCGGCGCTGGTGCGCTCGGTGGAGGCGGCGGAGCAGCGGCTGGACGCGCTGGTCTGCAACGCCGGCTTCATGATCCGCAAGCCGATAGCCGATTTGTCGCTGGCCGAGTGGACGTCGGTGCTGACGACCAACCTGACCAGCACCTTCCTGCTGGTGCGCGGGTTCGAGACGCTGCTGCGGGCGGCCAAGGGGGCGGTGGTGACCATCGCCTCGACCCGGGCGCGGATGTCGGAGCCGGATACGGAGTCGTATTCGGCGTCGAAGGGCGGGCTGGTGGCGCTGACGCATGCGCTGGCGATCAGCCTGGGGCCGGAGGTGCGGGTCAACTGCATCAGCCCCGGCTGGATCCTGACCAAGGGACCGGAGCCGACGGCCGAGGACCATGCGTTCCATCCGGCGGGCCGGGTGGGGAAGCCGGGCGATATCGCCGCCCTGGTCGCATTCCTGGCAGGTCCGGAGAACGGGTTCATTACCGGGACGGAGTTCGTGGTGGATGGCGGGGTAACCCGGAAGATGATCTATCCGGAGTAGGGCAAGGCGGTTGCCTATCCGGTAGGGCAAGACTGTTGCGTTACCATCATGGCCGGGCGTGTCCCGGCCATCCACCCCCACCGTCGAAGCGCAGATGGCCGGGACACACCCTACCGCATGCACAGATCTCGGAAACGATGCCCCACCTGCGGCGAGCGAGGCCATGATAAGGCAATTATCCGCCCGCCTGGACGACGCGTTGTCCCCCGAGATCTTGGCGTCTTGGCGTTGAACAGGAACCGTGCAGCCGCACCGGGCGGTGATGGCTGCGCCACGCCGATGGTCCGCGCGGTGGAGAGCGTCGATAAAACGCCAAGACGCCAAGACGCCAAGTTCATGGCCGCCAACCCGCTGCCTGCCGCAACCAAGGGCATGACAGGCGGCCGCACGCGTCCAGGCCATGACGGCAAGCGCCTGGTCCCAACCGTCAGGCAAGCATCTGGTTTTGCGGTCGTTGTCGAGATGTGTGCATCCGATAGGGATTACGCCCGGCCATGACGGAGAGACAACGGACCTGGCAGCCGAAGCTCTCCCCGCGCCCGCCTTTCTGATAGCCATGGGGACAGGTCCAGCCATGGCGACATGGCAATGACCCAGCTCTGCCTGCCCTCGCCCCTTCTCCTGATCCGCCCCGGAGGAACGACCGTGTCCCTCCTACCCGTCGAGTCCTTCCCGATGCTGCATGGAAATGGCTGCATTACGGACTAACCACGGCCGTGTCGGAAAACTTTACAACATCAGCGGCACCAGGCACGACGACAATCGTTATTATATTCATGCAAAATATTTTTTCGAAACGGCATGGATTGTGCATTCCCGACGTTGCCTCGGTCCACCCGCGTTGCTGCGGATCATGGACCAGAGACTGAAGTTGAACTGAGAAAGAAACGGACCAGACATCGATGGCATGCTTGAAGAAGACCTTGGCTACCCTCGCCGCTGCGGTGGCAATCTGTGCCCTCGGCCCGGTGGAGGCCTTGGCCGCCGAAATCGACATCATCGAGTCCGCGATACCCGGGGCGGACCCGACGGTCGTGCTGTCGGGCTTCATTCAGAACCCTGACGTTATCATGGGGTCTGTTGCCGGCCAGCCTGAAGCAGTCTATATCGGCAACGTAACCGCTGGGCAATTCGCTAGCACGAACACCTCATTACCTTCTCTGGTGATGGTCCTTGCCGATCCCGGCTCGCCCGTCACCTTAATCTTACTGTGTCAAAAACTGAAAGATAGTCAATGTTATCAATGGGTTATGGGAGCTCTAGTTTGCGAGAAAACGTCGTAATTTCAATGTGTTAGGCGGAAACTGACACAGTCGAATTAACAGGCTGCGGAAAAAGGCAGATTTAGCAACGCTGGTAGCGTACGTGAATTGACCCAAACCGCTACATATTGTGGTCCATAAGGTTTTTCCGCAGCCTGCTAAGCCACTAAGTCCTGCGCACCATTTCGGCTGTCATCGCGTTTGGAATAATCAATGCGATGCCAGACATAACGATTCAATAACATTATTGCAAACCTTCAATCCTCCACCCCCGGCTTGTCCGTCGGCGCCGGCGCATCCGGCTGGCGCAGCACCACGAAGCCCGACCGCCGCAGATGCCGCACCAGCCGGTCAGCCGTGATCCGGGCCATCATCTCGTCGGCGTGGGCGACCCGCTTGCGACCTTCGTAGCGCAGCGCGAACGCGATGCTGTCGGCGATCTCCTCGGCCGTCGCCGGACGCAGCTTGCCGTCTTCGCTCATGTCACCCCCGATCAGAAAAACCCGTGCAGGAACCAGCGCATGTCGCCGGTGCCGGCGTCGCTGCCGTTGCCGCGACGGAACAGCCAGAAGCGGCGGCCGTCGTCGTCCTCGATCCGGAAGTAGTCGCGCACCAGGAACCATTCGCGGTCGCGCTTCCACCACTCCCCGGCGATCCGCTCCGGCCCATCGGCGTGGCGGACCCGGTGCCGCACCTGCCGCCAGGTGAAGGACACCGGCGGGTGGTCCGGCAGCAGCGCGATCACCTCGATCGGCTGCGGCGGGTGCAGCAGCCGCACCGGCCGCGGCCAGTCCGCCGGCCAGCACGCCGATCCGCACACTGACCCGCCGGGCGACAGGACGCCGGTCCGGCGCACCGAACGCTCCGGCACGTCGCTTTCCACCACGGCGATACGATAAACCAACGACTCGCCCAGCCGGTTGACCAGGCGATCCACCAGCGGCGCCAGGTCCGGCGCGGCCGGGCCAACCAGGCACGACGCACCCTGGACGAAGCCTAGAGGCTCGGCCACGGCGACCGCCAGCCGCATCGCCTCCACCCCCGGCCCGGGATCGACCTGCTCCAGCCGCTCCTCGAACATCCGCCCGAGGTGCCGGGCGTCGCGCACCGGCCGCGCGGTGCCGACGCGCAGGGCCTGGGCGCTACCGTCCACCCGCTCGAAGCGCAGTTCCAGCCGTCGTGCCCCCTGCCCGGCCCGCTCCAGGTCGGCGCAGACCATGGCAACCAGTCGGGCGATCACCACGCAGAACGCCTCGGCCGTCGCCAGCGGCTCGACGAACCCCAGCCGCGCCTGGATCGCCGCCGCCGGCGCGACCGGCACAATCGGCTCGAACACCCGCCCCGCCGCCTGGTCCAGCCGCAGCGCCAGCAGCGGTCCGAACCGCCGCACCAGGGGCGCCCGCGCCACGGCGGCCAGCGGGCCGATGCGGTCGAATCCCATCAGCCGCAGTTCCGCCGCCACTACATCCGACAGCCGCAACGCCTCCAGCGGCAGGTCCCCCGGCATCGAAGCACCTGGCGGCACCACGCCTCCGGCCGCATACCGCGCCACCGCATGCGCCACCGCCGGCGTATCGGCCACCGCCGCCCGCGCCCGCAGTCCCTGCCCGGCCAGCCGCTCGACCAGGTCCCGCAGCAGCGCCGCCTCGCCGCCATGCAGGTGGGCCGTGCCGGACACGTCGATCCACAGCCCGTCCGGCCGATCGGGCGCCGCCAGCGGCGCATAGCGCAGGCACCACTGCGCCAGCCGCGCCAACTCCGCCGCGTCCCCCGCCGGATCCGCCACCCGCACCACCAGCCCCGGCACCAGGGCCTGCGCCAGCGCCAGCGTCATCCCGGGCCGGAGCCCCGGGGCATCGACCGCCGCCAGCGTCCGGCCGGTGACGGTGACCAAAGGAAGGCCAGGGCTCCGCCCTGGACCCGCAAAGGGGCGAAGCCCCTTTGATCCCATGACGGCGGATGGACAGGAGGGGGCGACCGTGCCGGTTGCAGCCGCTGCGTTGCCCCCTCCTGTCCATCCGCCATGAAAGGGTTCCAAGGGCCGTCGGCCCTTGGCGGGGTGCGGGGCAGCGCCCCGCTCTTCCTCAAGCCGACAGTCGCGACGGATGCGGTCGGTCGGCAATGTCGGGAACCAGACCGAGACGACCCGCCGCATCGCATGCCTCCGCTATCCAGGAACCGGGTTCGCCGCCGCGGCATCGGGTCAGGTCCAGGCGCCAGCGGGCGCGGCCCAGGCCGGGGGTTTCGGGCGCCTCGGGCAGCGCGGGCGGCGACGGTAAAACGGCGATCCGCCAGCGGGTGACGGCGGCCGAGGGCGTGGCCAGCGCCGGATCGTCGAAGCTGGCGCTGCGGCGGATCAGGATCGCCAGGACCCCGGTCCGCTCGGCCGCCAGGTGCAGCCGGCGCGACGCCACCAGGCTGATGCGCCCGGCCGGCTCGCCCACCACGGCGGCCAGGGCGGCATGGCGCAGGCCTTCCTCCATGACCGCCAGCACCGCTTTGCCGGCCTCGACGAAGATTACCCGGTTGGGCTGCAAGCCGGCGCCCGCCAGGCCGGGGGCGAACAGGTCCGCCTGGCGCAGCACCCACAGGACAGGCCCATCCAGCCGGGCCAGCAGGCCGGCAACGAACAGCGTCGCGGCGGCGGCGTGCTCCGTGTCGGCGCCCGCCGAGGCCGCCTCATGCAGCGCCCCGAGCGCAATGCCGCCCCCCGGCAGCGCCTGGTCGATCGCCGGGATGCCCAGCGGCAACGACCGCGCCGGCGCGGCGGCATCGTGGCTGCGCTCGATTCGCGCGATACGCGCCCGCAGTTGGGCGATCGTGGCGACCTGCGCCGCCGGCAGCGGCCTTGACGGCGCCGGCGCGGCATCCTGAGATGCCCCGTCAGGTATCGCCTGGGACCTTTCCCCGGAAGCCGACTGGCCAGGCCGCACAGGAATGACAAGAGGCATGAACATAAGAAGAACATAGACTGGGATTTATCCCTGAGTCGAGTCTGTCGGTGCATCTTTCGGCACTATTTTTTGCGTCATCGCTGCGATCATTCTTACGGCGCGGCGACGTCGCCGGCCTGGCGCTGGTCGCCGGCGGCGTGCTGCTGATCGTCCTGGGACACTGACCGGCAGGCTGCGGCAATGGCCGGGGGCGGAGGGGGATCAGGGTTGGCCTCGGTGCCAGGCCGGCCCCGGGATGGGACCGTCAGGATGACAAGGCATGCAAACCCGACATGGCCGTCTGCCCAGGCGATAGGGGCTATGCATTATTCCCGGCGCCCCGGCAGTGCAGAAACGGCTTCCATCCGGCCTGGCGCACCCCACCTGAAGAACAAAGCAGGTTCGCACAGATACGAGGTTGCCTGTGCAAGCCACGTGTGGCATCCGCTGCCCCGCTTCAAATGATGACGATCGCGCCACAGGGCGCCGATTTTGTTGGCTTATCGCATGGAAGATGGTCTGGTCCCGTGACTGTATCTGACGCTCCGCGCCTTGGCTTTGGGTTCACCTTTGCCGATATCGCCACCCGCGACGGGTTGATCCGCCTGGACCGCCGCTTCCTGGAACAGCTGGCGGCGCAGGAACCGGATCTGCACCGGCGCCTGCTGGCCGCCCGCGCCGCCCCGGACGAGGTGGCCGGGCGCGTCGAGTCCGACCTGGCGGTGGCGCTCGGCCCGCACCTCGACGGCTTCGTCGCCGAGTTGTTCGGCATCACGGCGGAAACCGAGGCGCTGGCGGCGGAAACCCACCGGCTCGATCCGGTGCATGCCTGCAAGCGGCTGTTCGTGCAGCGCCAGGCGGTGAAGAAATACGCCGACGCCGCCGGCCTCGACGGCGCGGCGCTGCGCGTGGACCTGGAAGCGCGCATGGGCGAGCCTCTGACGGAAACCGCCTTCGCGCATCACGTCGCCCAGTGGGAAGCCGACCCCGAGGCGCTGGATGTGGCGATGCGCTACGCCGCCTGGGCGACGCTGACGGACGCAGGCCAGGCCTGCCACCGCGGCGGCACCCTGTTCCACGTGCCGCACCGCGTCGATCCACAGCACCTGGTGCCGGTGCAGACGATCGAGCGCGACGGCGTTACCATGCTGCGCCTGCCGGAGCATGACTGGCGGCACCGCGACGGCTTCGCCCTGACCGACGAGGGCATGAGCAAGCAACAGGCGCTGGACCAGGTCAACTACTGCATCTGGTGCCACACCCAGGGCAAGGACTCCTGCTCCAGAGGCCTGAAGGACCGCAAGACCGGCGCGTTCCAGAAGTCGCCGTTCGGCGTCACCCTGGCCGGCTGCCCGCTGGACGAGAAGATCTCGGAAATGCACACGCTGCGCGCGCAGGGCAGCGTGCTGGGCGCCTTCGCCATGATCGCCATCGACAACCCGATGATGGCGGCGACCGGCCACCGTATCTGCAACGACTGCATGAAGGCCTGCATCTACCAGAAGCAGGAGGCGGTCGACATCCCGCAGGCCGAGACCTCGATCCTGAAGGACGTGCTGGCGCTGCCCTGGGGCTTCGAGATCTACGCACTGCTGACGCGATGGAACCCGCTGGACATCCGCCGTCCGCTGCCGCGCCCCGACAGCGCGCGGAAAGTGCTGATCGTCGGGCTGGGGCCGGCCGGCTTCACCCTGGCGCACCACCTGATGAACGACGGCCACACCGTGGTGGCAGTGGACGGGCTCAAAATAGAGCCGCTGACCATTGACGTGGCGACGCCGATCCGCAATGTCGAGACGCTGTACGAGAACCTGGACGACCGCGTCATGGCCGGGTTTGGCGGCGTCGCCGAGTACGGCATCACCGTCCGCTGGAACAAGAACTACCTGAAGCTGGTCCGCCTGCTGCTGGAGCGCCGGGCGGAGTTCGCGCATTTCGGCGGCGTGCGCTTCGGCGGCGGCGCCACGATGTCGATCGACGACGCCTGGGCGATGGGCTTCGACCACATCGCGCTGTGCATGGGCGCCGGCAAGCCGACGGTGCTGGACATCCCGAACGGCCTCGCCCGCGGCGTGCGGCAGGCGTCGGACTTCCTGATGGCGCTGCAGCTGACCGGCGCGGCGAAGAAGTCCTCGATCGCCAACCTGCAGTTGCGCCTGCCGGTGGTGGTCATCGGCGGCGGCCTGACCGCGATCGACACCGCGACCGAGAGCCTGGCCTACTACGTGCGGCAGGTGGAGAAATTCGCCCTGCGCTACAAGGTGCTGGTCAGCGAGAAGGGCGAGGCCGCGGTGCGGGCGCGCTGGACGCCGGAAGAGGCCGGGATCGCCGATGAGTACCTCACCCACGCCGCCGCCCTGCGCGCCGAGCGCGAAGCCGCGGCGAAGCAGGGCCGGGAGCCGCGGCTGGCGGTGCTGCTGGACAGCTGGGGCGGCGCCACCGTCGCCTATCGCCGCCGCCTGGTCGACAGCCCGTCCTACACGCTGAACCACGAGGAAGTGGCCAAGGCGATGGAGGAGGCGGTGCGCTTCGCCGAGGGCCTGACGCCGACGGCGGTGGAAACCGACGATTACGGCCACGCCTCCGCCCTGACGCTGAAGCGCGCCGACGGCTCCGAGGTGACGCTGCCGGCCCGCGCCATCCTGGTCGCCGCCGGCACCCAGCCGAACACCGTGCTGGCGCGCGAGGACCATCGCATCCAGCTCGACGGCCGCTACTTCCAGGCGGTGGACGAGTTCGGCCACAAGGTCGAGCCGGTGCGCGGCCTGGCCAAGCCGGAGCAGGCGCACGTGCTGATGCACCGCGCCGAAAACGGCCGCTTCATCAGCTTCTTCGGTGACCTGCACCCGAGCTTCTTCGGCAACGTGGTGAAGGCCATGGGCGGCGCCAAGCGCGGCTATCCGGTAGTCTCCCGCGCCCTGGCGGCGCTGCCGGCGAGTGCGGTTTCCGGCGCCGAAATCATCGCCCAGGCGCGCGATACCCTGCTTGCGACGGTGCACGCGGTGAACCGCCTGACGCCGAATATCGTCGAGGTGGTGGTGCGCGCCCCGGCGGCGGCGCGGTCGTTCAAGCCCGGCCAGTTCTACCGCCTGCAGAACTACGAGGTGCTGGCGGCATTCGACGACGAGCCAGGCATCGGCCGCACCCGGCTGAACATGGAAGGCCTGGCAATGACCGGCGCCTGGACCGACCCCGAGGCCGGGCTTGTCGGCGTCATTGCGCTGGAGATGGGCGGCAGCTCCGACCTCTGCGCCATGCTGACGCCGGGCGAGCGGGTGGTCCTGATGGGGCCGACCGGCACGCCGACGGAGATCCATGCGGATACGACGGTGGCGCTGGTGGGCGGCGGGCTTGGCAACGCCGTGCTGTTCTCCATCGGCGCGGCGACGCGGGTCGCCGGGTCGAAGGTGATCTACTTCGCCGGCTACAAGGCGGTGCGCGACCGCTACAAGGTGGCGGAGATCGAGCGCGCCGCCGACGTCATCGTCTGGTGCTGCGACGAAGCACCGGGCTTTGTCCCGAACCCCGCGCGGCCGCAGGACCGCACCTTCGTCGGCAACATCGTGCAGGCGATGGTGGCCTACGGCTCCGGCGAACTGGGCGAGCAGGCGGTGCCACTGAAGGACGCGGCGCATATGATCGTCATTGGCTCCGACCGGATGATGCAGGCGGTGCGGGCGGCGCGGCACGGCGTGTTGGAAGCGTACCTGAAGCCGTGCCACCACGCCATCGGCTCGATCAACTCCCCCATGCAGTGCATGATGAAGGAGGTGTGCGCCCAGTGCCTGCAGCCGCACACCAACCCGGAGACCGGGGAGCGGACGGTGGTGTTCTCCTGCTTCAACCAGGACCAGGCGCTGGACTGGGTGGACTTCCCGGCCCTGCATGAGCGGCTGATGCAGCAGGGCACGCAGGAGAAGCTGACGGCGCAATGGATCGACCGCACGCTGCGGCGGCTGGCGATGCGCGGCGAGGTGGCGGCGGAGTAGCGCAGGATCGGCCTGCCCGGATCGGCGCGTGGACCGGCCGCACCGGCGGCGTGCGCCCACTGCCGATCCGTGCTCTACTCTGCTTCCGTCAGAGGAGTGCGCGATGCCGGTTTCCGATTTCACCGCCCGCCTGGGCACTGGCGAAGACCGCAGCCTGGCCGCTTGGCGCGGCAAGGTGCTGCTGATCGTCAACGTCGCCTCGCAATGCGGTTTCACGCCGCAGTACGCCGGGCTGCAGGCGCTGTATGACCGGTATGGGCCGCGCGGGTTCGAAATCCTGGCCTTCCCCTGCAACCAGTTCGGCCACCAGGAGCCCGGGACGGACGCCGAGATCGCAGCCTTCTGCGATCGTACCTACCATGTGACGTTCCCTGTCTTCAGCAAGATCGAGGTGAACGGCGCCAACGCGCATCCGCTGTATGCCTGGCTGAAGCAGGAGAAGGGCGGGCTGCTGGGCGCCGCCATCAAGTGGAACTTCACCAAGTTCCTGCTCGACCGCAACGGCGAGGTGCAGGGCCGCTACGCGCCGACGGCGAAGCCCGAAAGCCTGGCGAAGGACATCGAGGCGCTGTTGTAGGCGCGGCGCCGCCGCCGAGGTCCCGGCACATTTCCGCCCCGGCCGATATTGCTCTAGTACACCTCGCCGGAAGAACGAACCCCATTTCGACGGCCGCTCACGCAGCGAGCGGCTTGCCGGTCATGGTCCACTTGAACGGCTTGGCGAGGGTGCGGTTGAAGTAGGCGATGAAGGCCTCGA
>NZ_NHRY01000060.1 GCF_002937115.1 Rhodopila globiformis
CGTGCCCGGGAGCGACAAAGTGTGGTACCTCAACGCAGCGCGGGCCGGACTGCTACACGGGGTCGCCAAGCCACCGCAGAGACATCAGCCTCGAGACGATCGTGCCAGCAGCTTGGCTCGCACCGGCCGCGGTAATAGGGGCAAAACCCCAGGCGAATTTGGTGATCACCCATATCGTTCCGCATTTGGATGCCAAAAATGGCGGAATTCCGTGCCTGCCGTTCCAGTTTCGAGCGTATGCTGCACGTGTGTGCCTGGGGTTTTGCCCCTATTACTGGCACCGGCTCGCAACGCCACCTTTTTCACCCATCGCCGTGCCCGCGGGCGGGCTGGGGGACTGCTGTGAAAATACGGTCCCGCAGGGTCATCGTCTCATCGTCATGGCCGGGCGTGTCCCGGCCAGACGGTGGGGGCAACGGACCTCTCGCCCATTTTCAGCCGTTGCAGTGCCGGCGCCGCCGGCTGGCTAGCCCCGTGTAGAAGATCGGTGGCCAATCCAGGCTCCACCGCCGCCTTGCCCCACCTGGCGCGCCCCGCCGCGCCTGCCCGCATCGCCGGCGGACAACACCGTACGAACTCTTGCAAAACGCCGCGCCGCACGCTACTTCTCGTTGAAATCATTCTCCGCTGTTGTAACGGAGGTGGCCTTCACGGGCCGCCTTTTTTTGTTTTGGGCGATAGTGTCTTGACCGGAAACGAGCCAACCACCACGTTGGAGGCCAAGCTGGCGGCAATCATCGAGCCGCGGCTGCAGGCCATGGGTTTCGAGCTTGTGCGCGTCGCCGTCCTTGGCCGCGACCGCCCCACCATCCAGATCATGGCCGATCGGCAGGATGGCTCGCAGATTTCGATCGATGACTGCCAGCAGATCAGCCAGGATGTCAGCGCCGCGCTCGACGTCGAGGACCCGATTCCCGGCGTCTGGACGCTGGAGGTCAGTTCCGCCGGCATCGACCGCCCGCTCACGCGGGTGAAGGACTGGAACCGATTCGCCGGCCATCTGGCGCGGGTGGAGACATTCGTGCCACAGGACGGCCGCAAGAGGTTCTCCGGCGTCGTGCTCGGCGCCGATGAAACCGCGGCGCGACTCCGGCTGGATGACGGAGCGGAAGTCGTGATTCGCCATCCCGACATTCGCCGCGCGAAACTTGTTCTCACGGATGCCTTGATCGAGGCCACGGCGACTCCGCCGCTGGCGCATTAAATACGGACTGGTTGCACCGGACATACTGACAGAGGTCGCCATGGACACCGCTATCGCCCGCCCCGAACTGCTGCTGGTCGCCGATGCCGTCGCGCGCGAGAAGAACATCGATCGCGAGGAAGTGCTGGAAGCGATGGAGCAGGCCATCCAGAAGGCCGGCCGCGCCAAGTACGGGCATGAAAAGGACATCCGGGCCACCATCGACCGCAAGACCGGCGACGTCCGCCTCTCGCGCTGGACTGAAATCGTCGAGACGGTGGAGAACGAGGAAACCCAGATGCCCAAGGCCGTCGCGGCCAAGCTGTTTCCGGAAAAGTCCGTCGGCGAGTTCATCGTCGATCCGCTGCCGCCGATCGATTTCGGCCGCATCGCCGCCCAGACCGCCAAGCAGGTGATCGTCCAGCGCGTCCGCGAATACGAACGCAAGCGCCAGTACGACGAGTTCAAGGACCGCGTCGGCGAGATCATCAACGGCGTCGTCAAGCGCACCGAGTACGGCAACCTGATGGTCGAGCTCGGCCGCGCCGAGGCGCTGCTGCGCCGCGACGAGCTGATCGCCCGCGAGAGCTTCCGCAACGGCGACCGCGTGCGCGCCTATATATACGACGTGCGCGAGGAGCCGCGCGGGCCGCAGATCTTCCTCTCGCGCACCCATCCCGGCTTCCTCGCCAAGCTGTTCGCCCAGGAAGTGCCGGAAATCTACGACGGCATCATCGAGATCAAGGCGGTCGCCCGGGACCCGGGGAGCCGCGCCAAGATGGCGGTGATCAGCCGCGACTCGTCGATTGATCCGGTGGGCGCATGCGTTGGCATGCGCGGCTCGCGCGTCCAGGCGGTGGTGCAGGAACTGCAGGGCGAGAAGATCGACATCATTCCCTGGTCCAGCCAGGCCGCCACCTTCGTGGTCAACGCGCTGGCCCCGGCCGAGGTCACCAAGGTCGTGTTGGACGAGGAAGCCGGCCGGGTGGAGGTCGTGGTGCCGGACGAGCAGCTGTCGCTCGCCATCGGCCGCCGCGGCCAGAACGTCCGGCTGGCCTCGCAGCTCACCCGCTGGGACATCGACATCCTGACCGAGGCCGAGGAAAGCGAGCGCCGCCAGGAAGAGTTCCGCCGCCGCTCCGGCCTGTTCGTCGAGGCGCTGGACGTCGACGACATGATCGCCGGCCTGCTGGTGACCGAGGGCTTCACCTCGGTCGAGGAACTCGCCTATACGCCGCTCGACGAAGTTGCCGCGATCGAGGGCTTCGACGAGAACGTCGCCGAGGAGCTGGTGCGCCGCGCCCAGGAGTTCCTGCAGGCGCGCGACAACGAGATGAACGACAAGCGCATCGCGCTGGGCGTCACGGATGAGGTCGCCGTGCTGGAGCCGCTGACCCCGCCGATGCTGGTGGCGCTGGGCGAGAAGGGCGTGAAGACGCTGGACGACCTGGCCGATCTGGCGTCCGACGAGCTGATCGAGATCGTCGGCGCCGACAAGATGGACGAGGCCGCCGCCAACGACCTGATCATGGCGGCGCGCGCCCACTGGTTCGAGGGCGAGGAGGCCGCGCCAGAGGTGGCACCGGAGGGGGCACCAGAGGCGGCGGATGAGGAGGCTGGTCACGACTGAGAGCGACCTGGAGGCGGACGACATCGCGGACGAGCCGGAAACCGGCCCGCTCCGCCGCTGCATCGTCACGCGGGAACGGCTGCCGAAGGAGCGGATGATCCGCTTCGTCGTCGGGCCCGATCGCCAGCTTGTTCCCGACCTTGCTGCAAGGCTGCCTGGACGGGGAATCTGGTTGAGCGCGTGCCGCGATGTGTTAGAGTCGGGTGGCGCCGGGGAAGAAAGGCGTCTAACAGGAAGGCAAACCGGGGGTTCGGCGGCCGGGGGGGTGGATCGTCATCTCGCCCGCGCATTTGCCAGGGCCGCTCGCGGTCCCGTGACAGTGCCATCAGATCTTTCTGGTCTCCTTCAGGCGGCGCTGGTCCAGCGGATCAGCGAACTCATTGGCCTCACCCGACGCGCCGGGCAGGCTCTTGCAGGATATGAAAAAGCGCGCGAAGTGCTGCGCCAGGGCCGGGCAAGGCTGGTGGTGCAGGCGTCGGATGGAAGCGAGGCGGAGCGCAAGCGCTTCCTCTCCGGTTTCGGTCCGGATCTGACGGTGATCGATCCCCTCCCGGGCGAGGTCCTGGGGCGGCTGTTCGGTCGGGATTATGTTGTGCACGTCGCGATAGCGCCGGGCAAATTGGCGGAGTCGCTCGTCGTGGAAGCGGGTAGGCTGGCCGGGTTGAGGAATGGGTCCGGAAGGGCCAGGGGGTCCGCAAGGGCCACGGAGCGGGAAACCGCGCCGGTGAACGATGGAACGGGTGCCAACGGATAAACATGAGCGAAAGCAACGATCAGGACGGCGGCAAAGGGCGGCTCTCACTGCGTCCGGCAGGACGTTTGGAACTGGGAAGAACGGTTGATGCCGGGTCCGTGCGGCAGAGCTTCAGCCACGGCCGATCGAAGGTCGTGCAGGTGGAAGTGCGCAAGAAGCGCGCGCCCTTGCCGAATCCTTCAGCCGCCGCCGGGGCCCCGACGCCGACGCCAGCCGGCGCCGCGCCACCACCACGGCCGCAGACCCAGCCGGGACGACCGGCGCCGGGGGCCGGCCGCGCGCTGACCCAGACCGAGCAGGCCGCGCGCCAGCGCGCCGTGCTGGAGCAGCAGCGCGAAGCCGCCCGGCGTGAGGCCGAGCGCCGCGAGCAGGAGAAGATTTCCATCCTCTCCGCCGCCGAGGAGGCGCGCCGCCGCGAAGCCGAGGCCAAGCGGGCCGCCGAAGAGGAAGAACGCCTGCGCGCCGAGCAGGAAGAGCGCGACCGCGCCGAGGCCGAGGCGCAGCGCCAGGCCGAGGAAGAGGTAACGCGCGCCGCCGCGGCTGCGGCCGCCGAGGCTGCGCGTAGCGCCGACGAGGTTACCGCGCGCCCGGCGCAGGAGGCGGTGAGGCCGGCTCCGGCCGCGCAGCCGCCGGCCCACGCCCAGGCGCCAACCGCCCGCACGCCCGCCGCCCACTTGCCGGCTCAGGCGCGTCCGGCGCAGCCCGCCGCCAAGGCGCCGGCGCCGAAGCCCGCCGCCGGACAGCCCGCATCGGCGTCCGAAACGCTGCGCCTGCGCACCGGCCGCGCCGAGGAGGAGGACGAGGCCCGTCCGGCCCGTCGTCCCGGCGCGGGCGCCGGCGTGCCCGCGCGCAAGCCGCCCGTGGTGGCGCCGAAGAAAGGCAGCGACGGCCGCCGTGCCGGCCGCATCGACGTCCAGGCGGCGATCGAGGGCGAGGACGAGAAAGTCCGCTCGCTTGCATCCGTCCGTCGTCAGCGTGAGCGCGAGCGTCGCCAGGCTGAGCTTGACCGTTTGCGCTCTGATCAGGTGAAGGTGGTGCGCGACGTCATTCTGCCGGACCAGATTACGGTCCAGGAGCTCGCGAACCGCATGGCGGCGCGCGCGGGCGAGGTCATCAAGGCCCTGATGAAGATGGGCGTGATGGCCACCATCACCCAGTCGCTCGACGCCGATACCGCCGAGCTGGTGGTGCAGGAATTCGGCCACCGCGCCCGCCGCGTCTCGGAGTCCGACGTGGAAATGGGCCTGGAAGGCCATGCGGACGTCGATACCGACCTGCTGCCGCGGCCGCCGGTGGTGACCATCATGGGCCACGTCGACCACGGCAAGACCTCGCTGCTGGACGCGCTGCGCGCCACCGACGTGGCGGCCGGGGAGGCCGGGGGCATCACCCAGCACATCGGCGCCTACCAGGTGACGCTGCCGAACGGCCAGAAGGTGACGTTCATCGACACCCCGGGCCACGAAGCCTTCACGGCGATGCGTGCCCGCGGCGCCTCGGTGACGGACATCGTCATCCTGGTCGTCGCCGCCGACGACGGCGTGATGCCGCAGACGATCGAGGCGATCCGCCACGCCAAGGCGGCCAACGTGCCGATCATCGTGGCCATCAACAAGATGGACAAGCCGGATGCCAATCCGGACCGGGTGCGGCAGGAACTGCTCAGCCACGAGATCGTCGTGGAAGACATGGGCGGCGAGACGCAGGACGTGCCGGTCTCCGCGCTGAAGAAGCAGGGGCTCGACAACCTGGTCGAGGCGATCCTGCTGCAGGCGGAAATTCTCGACCTGAAGGCCAACCCGAACCGCACGGCGGAAGGCACGGTGATCGAAAGCCGTCTCGACCGCGGCCGCGGCCCCGTGGGCACCATGCTGGTGCAGCGCGGGACGCTGCACCAGGGCGACATCATCGTCGCCGGCTCGGAATGGGGCAAGGTGCGGGCGATGCTGGACGACAAGGGGCGGCAGATGAACGACGCCGGCCCGTCGATGCCGGTGGAGATCCTCGGCCTGAGCGGTGCGCCGTCGGCCGGCGAGCCGTTCGTGGTGGTGGACAGCGAAGGCCGCGCCCGCGAGATCACCGAATTCCGCGAACGCCGCCAGCGCGAGAAGCTGGCCGGCGCGGCAGTCGGCGCCCGCGGCACGCTGGACCAGATGCTGGCCCGCATCCAGGCCGGCGAGCAGAAGGAAGTCGCGGTCCTGATCAAGGCCGACGTGCAGGGCAGCGCCGAAGCCCTGCAGGTGACGGTGCTGAAGCTGGCGCACGAGGAGGTGAAGGTCCGCGTGCTGCTGGCCGCAGTCGGCCAGATCACTGAAAGCGACATCCAGCTCGCCAAGGCATCGGACGCGGTGATCATCGGCTTCAACGTCCGCGCCACGACGCAAGCGCGGGAGCTGGCGCAGCGCGAGGGCGTGGATATCCGCTACTTCTCGATCATCTACGAAGTCGCGGACGACGTCGAGAAGCTGGTCAAGGGCAAGGTCGCCCCGAAGGCGCGCGAGAAGTTCCTGGGCTACGCCGAGGTCCGCAAGGTCTTCAACATCACCAAGACCGGCAAGGTCGCCGGCTGCATGATCACCGAGGGCCTGGTGAAGCGCGGCGCCGGCGTGCGCGTGCTGCGCGACAACGTGGTGATCCACAACGGCGAGCTGTCGCAGCTCAAGCGCTTCAAGGACGACGTGCGGGAGGTCGCGCGCGGCTATGAATGCGGCCTGTCGTTCGCCAACTTCGACAACCTGCAGGAAGGCGACGTCATCGAGTGCTTCGAGACGGAGATGGTGCCAGGGTAACACGACAGTTGACGAAGCATCAGCATCACGCTGGCTCGGGTCATGCCCCGAGCCAGCGGCAGTTGCGCGTCGCGGAGGAAATCCGCCACGTGCTGGCCGGACTGTTCACCCGCAACGAGTTCCGCGATCCGGACCTCGCGGCGGCGCAGATCACCGTGACGGAAGTGCGCATCAGCCCCGACCTGAAGCACGCCACCGCGTTTGTCTCGCGGCTGGGCCGGTCGGACGTCGATGCGCTGCTGCCGGCGCTGCACCGGGCCGCGCCCTATCTGCGCGGGCAGGTGGCGAAGGCGTTGCAGTTGCGGGCCGCGCCGGACATCACCTTCCAGCCGGATCATGCGCTGGATTACGCGATGAAGATCGACGAGCTGATGCACCGGCCGGAGATCGCGCGGGATCTCGAACAGAAAGATTGACTTTCGTCAGCCGTCAGTTCAATCTAGCCGGTCTGGACAGAACTGGAGGGTGCGATGCTGGACTGGCAGTTGCAGGACGCGAAGAACCGCTTCAGCGAGGTCGTCAAGCGCGCCCGTGACGAAGGGCCGCAGACCGTGACCGTGCACGGCCAGCGGGCGGCGGTGGTCGTCTCGGCCACGCAGTATGACGTGCTGGTCAAGCCTCGGATGTCGTTCGTCGAGTTCCTGCTGTCGGACACGCCCTGGCCGGACGACGTGGTTGACGTCATCAACGACCGCAGCAAGGATACCGGCCGCGACGCCGGCTTCTGATGTATCTGCTGGATACCTGCGTGGTGTCGGAGGCGCGGCGCGGCACGCTGCCCGCCGTGAAGTGGCTCCAGGCCGCGCACTCGGACACGCTGTTCATGAGCGTCGTCACCGTCGGCGAGATCATGAAGGGCGTGATGATGAAGCTGCGCGCCGATCCGCCGGCCGCCGCCTCGCTGCTGCGCTGGCTGGATGAACTGCGCTTTGTCTATGCCGCGCGCATCCTGCCAATCGACGACGCGGTGGCGACTGCCTGGGGCCGGCTGATGGCCGAGCGCACGCGGCCGGTCGCCGACGGGCTGATCGCGGCGACGGCGAAGGTGCACAACAAGGTGCTGGTCACGCGCAACGTGGCAGACTTTGAAGGCACCGGGGTGGATATCATCGATCCCTGGGCGCTGATGAGGTAGGGGCCGGTTCCTGCCCCATCATCATGGCCCGGACAAGCCGCATAGGCGCTAACTTTAGGGGGGAACAGAGCCGGGTCCATTGCCTCTCCGTCCGGGCCGGGTCCGTTGCCTCACCGTCATGGGCGACGACCATGCCCTGTTCCCCCGAAAGTTAGCGCCAAGTCAGCGCGCAGGCGGCCTCACCCGCCCAGGCGCGCCTGCACCGCCTCGGTAAGCGCCTCCCGCCGGGCCCAGAGCGAGCGGTACCAGGCACTCCGCGGCGCCACCTGGTACGCCAGCATCCGGTGCGCCGCGACATGCCGGCGTCCCGCCTCGCCGAGCGCGCGCGCCTGGTCCGGCACCGTCACCAGCCGCAGCAGCCGGGTGTGGAACTCGGCCGGGTCGCGGAACAGCAGCCCGGTCCGCTCGTCCTCGATGCTGTCGCCGTAAACCACCGCGCTGGCCAGCGGCGCGACCCGGCAGGCCGCCGACTCGATGAACTTCAGGTCGGATTTCGCCCGATTGAACGGCGTGTCGGACAGCGGCATGAAGCAGATCTCGCACCCGCCCAGCAGGCGCAGATAGGTCTCGTAGTCGCATGTCGGCGTGAATGCCTTGTGCGGCGTGTCCAGCGCGTCGAAGAAGCTTCTGTCGTGGACCACCTGGAACGCCAGCCGTTCGCCGGCCGTCGCCGCGACGGCATTGATCGCCGGCATCAGTGCCTGCCAGTCATCCTCGCGGTTCAGCGCGCCGAAGAACAGGGTCATCCGGCCCGCATCGGCAAAATTCCACACCTCCGGCAGCGCGGCCATGCCATTGGGGAAGACCGCGATCTCCGGGTTGTACGGCCGCAAGGCCTCGGCCATGGCGGCCGTGCTGGTCTGCAGCGCATGCGCGCCGCGGAACGACAGGTGGCTGCTGCGCCGAATGGCCTCGAAATGGTCGGGATGGTCGTCGAACTCCGTGACGACCAGGTAGCCGGCCGTCCACAGCGCCTGCAGCGTCTGCAGCCCGTGCGCGCCGGCAAGTGCCGGCCGATGCAGCACGAAGATGCGCGGCGTGTCGTCATCCGGCGCGCGCAGCCTGATCTCGGGGCTGACCATCGTCTGGAAACCCGGGTCGCTGGCGAGGGCGTGCAGCGGATGCACCACGCGCACGTGTGACACGCCGCCGACGGGCGCCAGCATGTTGCCGGACAGGATCACGGTCTGGCGCGGCTCCTTGCGCGCCCGCCAGAGCAGGCAGGCCGGCGCGGCGCGGCGCAGATACTCGTCCGGGTCGATGCCCAGCGCCTCCAGGCCGGGCGCCAGCGCCGCGACGAAGTTGCCTGCCGCCTCCCGGTCCGGTTCGTGCGGCGTGACGTCGCAGCCGGTCAGGCCGGCCGCCTGCAGAAGCTGGCGCATGCCGTCCGGGGTGAGCCCGGCCGCCGGCGCCGCGTCCGGCGCACCCAGCAGCAGCCGGTGCGCCAGCCGCCAGTGCCCGGGGTTGGCGACCTCGGCTAGCACGACGCCATCGGGATTGAGCGCCGCGGCATGGCGGCGAAGCAGCGCCACGGGATCGGCGACGTCCGCCAGGATGCCGCGATACAGGATGCAGTCGAGGCCCTCCGGCAGGTCGAACGGCAGGTCGCCGCCGGATACGTCGGCGGTGGAGACCTCATCCAGATGCCGCGCCGCCAGCGCCGCCGCCTGTGGATCGGCTTCGACGCCCAGCAGGCGCGCCCGCGGGTTCATCCGCCGATAGGGGGCGAGCAGGGCGCCGTCGCTGCAGCCGACGACCAGCACGGTGCGCGCCGACAACGGTATCCGGTCCAGCATGGCGGCGTCGGGGAAAGCAGCGTGCATCGACGGTCCTGGTGTCCGCGGTGAACGCCGCGGCGGAGCGTTCGAGGTGTCAGCCGATCAGCGTGGGTTGGTAAGCGGAATCCGCCGTCGCCTGCAAGTGCGAACACCCGTGGGCCGCGGCCGAACCGCAAGGCTGGCGGCGCAACCGCGCGACGGCATCCAACATGCGCGACTGGCAGCGGTCGAGCGCGCTGTCCGGCGACAGTTGCGGCGCCATCCCGGTTGCCCGGCCCAGCGCCTCCGCCGTGCGCGCGACCAGCCGTTCGGAGCGGACGCCGGCCAGCCCGCGCTCCATGCGATCCAGCCGCCGGCGGGACAGGCGCCTTGCGAACGGGCTGCCGGTCACGACCCATTCCGCCACGCTGGACGCCGGCAGCGGGGCGAAGCGCGGCGCCACCTGTGCCGCCTCGGCCCAGTCCTGCCACTTGGCGCGATGAACCGGCGCCAGCGGCCGGATGGCGATCCACGGCACGCGCAGTGCGTCGGCGGCGATGATGCCGTGCATCGCCTCGCTGAGCAGCAGCCGGCAGCGGCCGATGGCGGCCAGGACGTCCAGCGGCGGCAGGCGCGGGTCGATCAGGGTGACGCCGGCCAGTGCCGCCACCGTCTGCCAGGCGCCGCGGCCGAGGCTCTCGAAATGCGGCATGAAGCCGATGCCGCCGTCGCGCGTCGCCGGCAGGGTCAGGGTGAGCGGCAGCAGCATGGCCGGATCGCCCAGGCCGAGGCTGTCCGGCAGGCCGAGCGTCGCCGCGGTTCGCGGCCCCCTGACCCAGTGCACCACCCAGCTGTCGTCGAGCACCGGCCTGGCTTCGTAGCCGCCATAGCCGGCCCCGGCCACCAGCTTCAGCGCATGGCGTGGATGGCGGCAGTCCAGGACCGAGCCGATGCCGAGGAACCGGACAGCCGGGTCATCGTCGAAGAATCCCGGCAGCAGGCGAGGCCACAGGAGGCTGTTCAGTTCATCGCCGAAGTTGCTGCTCGGCCCGCGCCATTGATACAGGATCATGCCGCGCGGTCAGGCCGCGATCGGGGTCGCATGGGCGATCGCCGCCGTGGTGGCGCGCCAGCCGAGCGCCGCGCGGAGGAAACCCGCGGCGTAGGCCAGCCGCCACCGCGCTCCGAGAAGGCGGGTGGAGTGGCGTGGGATCAGCCCGAACGGCGCCAGCAGCAGGCCGACCGCCAGGCGCTGCGGCAATTCACGCCAGACGGCGTGGGGTTGGTGCAGCAGGCGCGCGGTCAACACATGCGACGCCCCCTGCCAATAAAGGCGCGCCAGCAGCCAGGCCGGATCCAGCCGGCGTGCCTGGATCTGGTGATGCACCACGATTCGCGAATCGTAGCGCACCGAATAGCCGGCATCCTGCAGTGTCCACGCCAGCTGGACGTCCTCGTCCGACAGCAGCGAATTGCCGACGCGGCCGAGTGTGCTGCCGAAGCCGCCGGCCGCCAGCAGCGACAGCACATGCACGACAATGTTGGCGCCGTAGGGCTCCAGGCCGGCGGGCACCGCGGCGGTGCGGTATTCGCCGCTGCCCTCGTATTCGATGATCGACAGCACGCCACGCAGCGAGGCGGGCCACCAGGCAGGCAGGGGGGCTTCCCATTTCGGCAGGATCCGCCCGCCAATCAGCGCCGGGCGCCGCCCGGGCTGGTTGATCGCCTCGAGGATGGTTTCCACCCAATCGCCGGCGGGAATGGCATCGTCGTCGATATAGGCGATGAACGGGGTCCGCGCCGCCCAGGCGGCGGTATTGCGGGCAAGGCCGATCCCGGGCTGGTCCAGCCGGATCAGCCGCGCGTCGTGCTGCGCGGCCAGATCGGCGACCTCGGCCGCCGCATGTGCCGAGGAGGCGCTGTCCACCAGCAGGATTGCGAAGCGGTCGCGCCGGACCGTCTGCTGGCGCAACCCGTTCAGGCAGTCGCGCACGTAGAGCGGCCGGTTGTGAGTGCAGATGCAAACGGTCAGGTCCATGCCGGCGGCATAGCGGGAAAAGGTTGACAAAGGGTTAATCGTGCTGCCGACAGCAGGCTGTTGCCCCGTTGTCTTCCCGTCATGGTCGGGCGTGTCCCCATGGCTATCAGGATAGGGCGGCGGTTGGAGAAGGATTTGGTGCCCGGTCCGTTGCCCCATCGTCATGGCCGGGCGTGTCCCGGCGATCCACCCCCAACCGTCGAAGCGCAGATGGCCGGGACACGCCCGGCCATAACAATGGGGAGACGACCTCGCTGCGGGCGCGATGACGCCGGACACCGCGCTGCGCCTCGGCCGATATTTTGGCACGACACCCGAGTTCTGGCTCAACCTGCAGGCGACACATGACCTTTCCAAGGCCCGCCGCCGAGCGCGCCGAGCGAATCGCCCTGAAGGTCCAGCCACGGGCTGCAAAATGCCGGGCCGTGGATGGCACGCGGACGACGAACCCGTTTCCTATCGCCGCGACACGTTCCCGTCGTTTCTCACGCCACCTCCGGCTCCGAAACATCCGGCGTCTCGGCCTCCGGAATCCGCGCCAGTTCCTCCAGCACGCCCAGGTCCGACACCGCCGCCGCGATCATGCCCTCGAACGCCCGCACCGCGGCGCCGGCGATGCCGTCCGTGCCACCGACTGTCTCCAGGCTTTCCAGGATCTTCTGCTTCAGCGTCGCCTGCGCCGCCGCGCGTCCCTCGGCCAGCTTCGCCTTCAGGCGCGACTCCGGCAGCGCCCAGTGCAGCAGCCGGCGGCTGACGGCGTTGAACTTGTGCTCGCGCACCGCATTCTCCACCGCGCCGCCGACCGCCGAGCCCAGTCCCAGCCAGGTCGCCAAAGCGCCGATGCCGGCCACCAGCGCCAGCACCGGGTGCGCCACCGCCAGCAGCACGATCACGTGCAGGTTGACCGTCGCCACCACCACGGCGCCGATGCCCGCGGCGATCACCGTCATGTTGCCGGCGAACCCGGCCAGTTCATTGGCGATCCCTTCGCTGGTGCCGCCATGCACGCCGCTCAGCGACACCGCGCCGGAGACGTCCGGCACATAGCGAGAGACGTCGCGGGCGATCTCATGCGCGCGCAGGAAGTCGCGCAGGTGGTCCCGCAGCACCCGCAGCAGATCGGCGTCCAGTGACCGCCAGGCGTCCTCGATCAGCGTCTTCGCCTCGGGCTCGAAGGACGCGCAGATCGCCGTCACCTCGGCCTCGACCTCCTTCAGCGAGCCGCCGCGGTTGTACCAGTCGGTGAACACCGCCTCGATCCGCGGCATCGTCGCGTCGATCGTCGCCGCCGCCACCTCGTCGGCGAAGCCGTCCAGCCGCACGGCAACCGCATGTGCCACGCCTGCGGCCGCGGCCGGCCCGGCGGCGATCAGCTCCTCCCGCCGCGCCTTGTGCCGTGCCCGCAGCGCATTGTACAGCGCCAGGCCGGAGCCGACGGTGGCCTCGGGATCATCCGACCGCAGGATGCCGGTTTCCGGATCAACGCCGAACACCTCGGCGGCGATGCCGCGCATGAACGGCCATTCCGAGCTGCCGCCGGTCAGCACCACCTTGCTGAACCGCTCCCTGATCGGCCCGCCGGCACCCTCGCGCTGCATCGTCCGGCGAATCCAGTCCAGCAGGTCGATCGTCGTGCCGTTGCCCAGCGGCCCGGGCATGCCGAAGCGCTGGAAGTAGTTCACCGCCAGCGCGCTGGGCCGGTATGACCGGGCGCGCTCCAGGAACTCCGCCACCGAGCCGTTGCGCAGCGTCTTCCGCCCGTCGCCGACGTCGATGCGGAAGCGGAAGTCGTTCATCCCGTCGCCGATCATCGACCAGCGGCGGGAGAAGCTTTCCTTCATCTCCCGGCATTCCTGCTGCCAGACCGCCAGGGCCTCGCGTTCCGAAACCTCGAACTCCCCGTTCTGGTCCTGGATCCACTGGTAGAACAGGTCGTCGAACAGCCGCCCGCCCAGCGCCGGGTCGCCCCAGGGCGCGCGCAGGCCCTGTTCCGAGGTCACCAGCGCCAGGTCCAGCGTGCCGCCGCCGAAATCCACGACGACGATGCCGACATGCGCCTCGGCCGGGGTGATGCTGCCGTTGGTCAGATGATAGGCCAGGGCGCCCAGCGGCTCGTCGACGCACACCGCCTCGGCGAACCCGGCGGCGCGGACGATCTCACGCGTGCGGTCGCGGTGTTCCTGGCTGATCTCGGCCGGCACGCCGATGATAGTCTGGCCGGCGCGCACCGCCGCGGGCTGGATGTCCAGCACCGACTGGCAGACCTTGGTCAGGAAGGCGCGGGCGTCGGTGCGGGCGCGGTCGGACCGGGCGATGTCGGGCTTGAAGCCGCAGGCGATGCGCTTGCCGGCCTGCTCCTCGGCGTCGTACTGGCTCCAGGTTTCCATCGCCACGGTGCCGAACGCCTCGACGATGTCGGAGCCGTCGGGCGCGGTGCCCCACAGCACGCAGGTGGCCGTCGGCGACTTGCCGGCGATCTTGATCGGCACGGCGATCAGCGCGCCCTCGCCCTGGTCGTTGCAATAGGCCACGTGGGTGTTGCTGGTGCCGAAATCGATACCAAGGTAGGTCGTCATGTCTCTCTCCGCAGCGGAGGGGGGCGGATGCGGTCAGACGCGCCGGAGTTCACCCCGGTGCATGACCTGTCCGTGCCGGGTCACCGCGGCCCGCTGGGTGCGGACCGCCTGGCCGGGCTGGACGGTGCCGAACACGTCGAACAGCGCCGCCATGTCCGGCTCATAGGCGGTTCCCCGCGGGACGGATTGCCATTCGTAGCCGCCCTCCTGCAGCCGCTGCATCAGTTCGTCGCAGGATTCGCGGATGTCCTCGTTGGAGCCGCCGCCGGTCAGGTCGCCCTGCAACTGCGACAGGGCGACGATGACCGGGCGCGGCAGGGTGTCGGGCTCGGTGCGCGGGCGGTCGATCAGCGGCGGAAAGCGGTCGGGGTGCGACCAGGCGACGGCCAGGGCGATGTCGGCGGCCTGGGCGAACTCGACCTCGCGCCGGGCGCCGTCGTCGCGCGGCGCGGCCTGATGGGGCGATGCCTGGGCCGGACGCGGCTGCAGCACGCTGAGCACCAGCGGCGCCGCCGCCAGGAACAGCCCGCCGCGCACCAGGCCGAGCGACTGGCCGCGGATCGCCCGAAGGACTCCGCCGATGACCATGCCGCCGCCGGACAGCGGCGCGGCGGAGCGGATCAGCGCCATCAGGCGCGGCCGGTCGAGCAGCGCGGCGATGCCGCGGACCACCAGGTACGCGCCCAGCACGCCGCCGCCGAACAGGCCGATGAGACGGTTGTCGAACCACAGGAAGGTCAGCGGCGACGCCAGCAGGGCGCCGATGCCGGAGCCGATGGCGGCCGGCAGCGCCCAGGCGGCGGGCCGGGTTTCCAGGCCGCCCGTGGCCGGGACAAGCTGCGGCAGTGGCGTGGCCAGGCGGCGCAGCGCGGCCTCGATCTCGGCCGCGATCGCTGGCATGTCGGCCGCCTGGTTGGGCCAGCATTCCTGCGCCGCGAGCCAGTCGAGGCAGGACGTGGCGATGCGTTGGAACGGCAGCCGGCCGGCCTCGCCCGATTCCGTCCGGGCCAGGGTCCGCGCCTGGGCGCGCCAGAATGGATAAGCGTCTTCAAGACGATGAAATTGTTGCATCCGCCGCTCCCGGAATCCGTACCGGCCGGACCGCTGGGCCAGGGGCCCCGCGTGTCCGGGGCGGCACCCTAAGCGCTGTCATCTGTTACGGCAACGGCCCTTCTGGGCGCGGGTTGGCGGCCGGGAACCGCATCAGGAACCAAGCGAGGTCGTCGCCCCCCTCGTCGCCCCATCGTCATGGCCGGGCGTGTCCCCATGCGTATCAGGATAGAGCGACGGTTGGAGAACGGCCTTTCCCTGATCGTCATGGCCCGGCTCGTCCGGGCCACCTGTCGCGGCACAAGTGCTTGAACAGGTGGCCCGGACAAGCCGGGCCATGACGAGGGGGAACGGCACGCGCCGCCAAATCCTTCTCCAGCCACCGCCCTATCCTGATACGCATGGGGCGTGTCCCGGCCATCCACCCCCAACCGTCGAAGCGCAGATGGCCGGGACACGCCCGGCCATGACGGAGGAAGTCCCGCAACGTATCGCGCTATCCAAACGAAATCCCGCCCCGCCTGCAACGCACCCGCCTCGCCCACAGTTTACCGTTCGATGAACCGAGGGCCACCGCCGTTGGGCGCGTCAGGAGAGGGCAGGCGTGGAAGCGCTTTTCAGCAGCATCGTCGCGGATCTGGAAACTGTGCGATCGGCCTGTGAACAGGCCGGGCTGCCGGCCGAAAGCGGCCCCGGCTCCACCGCGTGGACCCTGCTCGGCGGCGCCGAGGAGGCGGACCGGTTCCGCCGCGAGGCCCTGATGCTCGGCGCCCTGATGCGCCTGCGGGTCGCCCGGCTGGTGTTCCAGCGCAGCGGCCCGCGTCACCTCGTCGTGTTCGGCGGTAACAATGTCGGCAAAAGCACGGTGGTCAACATCCTCGCCGCCGCCTCGGTCGCCGGCACGAGCCCGGAAGGCGGGCACACGCGCCACGCCGAGGCGTTCAGCATGTCGGAGGGACCCCTGTTCGCCTGGAACCCCTACGCCTTCGCGCACTTCCGCCAGGTGCCGCCCGCCGCGCTGGAGAACGCGGATTTCGACTGCTACGCCGTGGCGCCTATCGCCTCGGACGTGCTGCCGCCCGATGTCGTGCTGTGGGATTCGCCCGACTGCGATGCCGTGGGCTCGATCCGCTACCTCGCCGCGGTGGTCGAGGCGGTCGCCGCGGCCGATGTCGTCGTCTATGTCACCAGCGTGGAAAAATACGCCGTGGCGGACCTGGTGGAGTGGGTGTTCGACCTGTCCGACGCCGGGATCCCGATCCTGGAATGCGTCAACAAGACCTCCCGCAAGGACCGGTCCCTGCTGGTCCAGCGCCAGGCCGAGGACGTCTTCCCGGCGGTGGCGCGCCGCACCGGCCTGCGCCAGCCCGACATCCCGGTAGTCGCTCTCCGCTACATGACCGAAGGCGAGGAACCCGACCTGTGGGGCGAGGACCACCCCGAGGCCACCGACTTGCGCGACGCCGCCCTGTCCCGCCTGGCCGAGCGGCACGAGGTGGAAGAGGCCCGCGCGGCATTGCGCTCGGTGCGGCGGCGGCTGGACCACGTGCTGGAGCCGGCCCGGCGGGAACATGCCGTGCGCGCCACCTGGCGAGCGGCGGTGCGCGACGCGGTGGCGGGGTTCGTGCGGACCTACGAGGCGGAGTACCTGTCCGGCGAGTCGGTCATCGAGCCGTTCAAGCAACTGAATGCCACGCTGCTGGAAATGCTGAACCCCGACATCCCGATCATGGCCGGCGCGATCCGCGGCCTGCGGGCGGTGCAGCGCATCCCGACCCGCCTGCTGCAGGCCGCCGCGCGCGGCTTCGCCAGCCTGTTCAACGAAGCCGATCACGCCGACAGCAAGCTCGCACCGGAACTGAAGGCCTACGCCATGGCGCACCGCTCACTGCTGGCCTCGCTGTTCGAGACAATCGCGGCCGAGCGGCGCGCGTATCACCATCACCCGTTCTGGGACCGCCTGTCGGATGAGTGGGACCGCCGCACGGTCCGGCTGGCGGATGATTTCAGCCAGGCGACGGTGCTGCACATGGAACGCACCGACGCCGAGATCAAAGCCGCCGCCGCCGACGTGCTGCGCGCGCTGCAGCAGCGGCCGAACGTGCTGACCCTGCTGAAGATGGCGCGCGTCTCGCTGGACGTCAGCGGCCTGCTGGTCGGCTTCGCCATTCCCGGCCACGGCAGCGTCGCGCACGACCTGCTGCAGGACGTCGTCATCGCGCCGGCGATGCTGGGGGCGACCGGCTTCGCGGCGTCCTCGGCGGTCGAGGGCTATGTCGCGCAGCGCCGCGCCGAGATCATCGACAAGCTGCGGGCGGACGCGCGGGAGATGGCGGACACGCTGTATGTCCAGCCGCTGGAGCAGCTTGGCGATGCGATCATGGCCAGCATCGGCGCGCTGGGCATCGACCAGGCGCTGCTGGATCGCCTGCCTGCCGATTTGCGCCGCCTGGCCGACGGAGTGGGCGCATGAGCGGGACGGATGCCGCGATGACGCCGCAGCGCGCCGAGGCGATGACACCGCAGCGCGCCGAGGCGACGATGCCGCGGCGCGCCGAGGCGGCGACGCTGCAGCACGCCGGCGCCTGGGCCGCGGCGTTGCAGGAGCGGGGGCTGATCGACGCCGCCACGGCCGCGCAGGTGGCGGAAACCCTGGCGGCGTCCGGCGGCGAGCGGCTGGACGAGGCGGACGACTCGCTGCTGGTGGTCATGCTGTGCGGCCCGACGGCGGTGGGCAAGTCCAGCCTGATCAACGCCCTGGCCGGCGCCGACATCTCCCGCCGCGGCCTGGGCGCGACCACGCGGGCGGCGGTGCTGTATGTGCACGAGCAGGACGACCCGGCCCGTCTGTATGCCTACAGCCACGGGCTGGGCGGCGAGCGGCAGGAAACCGAGATGGTCCGCCACCACGCCGACGCGCTGCTGCACAAGGTGCTGGTCGACTCGCCCGACATCGACAGCGTCATGCTGGAGCACCGGGACCTGACGGCGCGGCTGGTGCACGCCGCGGACGTGGTGCTGTTTGTCACCTCGCCGGAGAAATACAAGGTGATGCGCTCGGCCCGCTGGGTGCTGGGCCAGCGGCAGCAGCGCGGCATGGCGTTTGTGCTGAACAAGTGGGACCGCGAGGCGCTGGGCGTGCAGTACGACCGCCGCGCCGAGCTGGAGGCGGATTTCCGCCGCGTGCTGGCGGAGCAGGGGTTCCCCGACGCGCTGGTGTTCAAGGTCTCGGCGCTGAACGCTCCGGACGACCGCGAGAACGACCTGCCCGCGCTGCGCGCCTGGCTGGAGACCGGGATCAGCCAGTCCACCGGCGCGGCGATCCGCCAGCGCCGCCAGCGCGCCGCCTGGGGCCGCCTGGCCTCGGTGATCGAGGCGGCGGTGCCGGCGCCGCTGTCGGACCATCCCTTCCTGCCGGACCTGACCCGGCGCCTGGCCGCCGCCGGCGCAACGGCGGAGCAGAGCGTGGCGGTCGAGGCCGCGCTGGTGCAGCCGCGCAGCCCGGACGACAGCGTCTGGCCCAGCACGCCCGGACTGCTGGGCATGTGGGTGCGCACCCGCCAGCGGCTAGGGGCAACGGCGACGGCCTTGCGCTCGGGCGTGTCGTTCCTGCGCCTGCCGGACGCGGACGCGACGGATGCCGGACCGCGGCGGGACCGCTTCGGCCAGGACAGCGCGGCCGCGCTGGCGGCGGCGATGACGGAGCTGGCGCGGGATGCGGCGCTGGCGCGGCTGCCGCTGGGACCGGTGGAGGCGGCATGGGCGGCCGAGGCCACGAGGCTGGACCGCCAGCTCGCGCCGCTGCCGCTGGCGGTGGAAACCGAGGTGGTGACGGAGGCCGGCGGCCATACCCTGCGCCGGGCGCTGGGCACGGCGAGCCTCTACGGCGTTGAGATCCTGGTCGTCGCGGTGCTGCTGATCGCCGCGGTGCGCGTGGGGATCGACTTCGTCACCGGCGCGTATGCCCCGGGCAGCCTGTTCCTGACGGCGATGGAACTGATTTTCATCCTGCTGCTGATCGGCCACATCACCGCCTCGCTGTTCTTCCCGCCGCTGCAGAAGCGCCTGCGTCGGCGAGTGGCGCAACGGGCGAAGGCGCTGGTCCGCGGGTCTTCGGATCGGCTGCATACCGAGTTGCGCGCGCATGTCGATGCGGTCGATCAGCTGTCGCGTGAGGGCCGCGAGCTGCTGCGGGCGATCGACCGGACGATGACGGCACTGGCCACGGCGAAAAGCGCCGCCGGCGTCGATCGCCTGTTCGGGCAGGCGGAAACGCAACGGATTCCCGAGGCGGCGGTGCCGGTTGCCACGCCCACCGAGCCGGCGCGGCGCCGGCCGCGGTTCGATTGAGGCGGGCGCGCTGCGGTCAATGCCGCGCTTGCAGCGGCAAGTGAATACATTTGTAGTAACACCATTTTGTTATTCCGAGGAAGCGGCTGACCCGGTAACGGGCCAGCCAACTTCCTACTTTCGGATGATCGTGATCTTGACTTTGACGCCAATCTTCACTACTATCCTTGGCAGGAGTTTGAGTTGTGCCATAACTCAACCCTCCTCAGGTAGAGCCGGCCGGGACCATCCCGGCCGGTTTTTTCTTTCTGGCGGATAAACCTGAAGAATCGGTTAAGGCAACATACGGCTGCGCTCGGGTGCGGCCGCCATCAGGTTTGCAACCAAAGCCGACTGCATCCCGTTCTTGCAGTGCACCGACCGTGCCACGGCGCCGGCGCTGCCCGCATACGCCGGCATTTGCAGCCCCCGCTCCGCTCGCCATATCCTGCCAATAACAGGCCAGAGGAAGCATCATGGGAAGCATCATGGGAAACATCATGCCCGGACCGTTGCACGGCTACCGGATCGTCGATCTGACCGCGATGATCTCCGGCCCGCTCGCGACCATGATCCTGGCGGACCAGGGCGCCGACGTCATCAAGGTCGAGCACCCGGACGGCGGCGACCATACCCGCGCCGCCGCCAACCGCCGCAACGGATTTTCCGCCTCCTTCCTGAACAACAACCGCAACAAGCGCTCCGTGGCGCTGGACCTGAAGCGCCCAGCCGCCCTGGCCGCGCTGCTGCGCCTGGTCGCCACCGCCGATGTTTTCATCCAGAACTTCCGTCCCGGCGTGGCCGAGCGCATGGGGCTGGGCGAGGACGCCGTCCGGGCCGTTGCGCCGGAAATCATCTACGTCTCGATCAGCGGCTTCGGCGAGACCGGGCCATACGCGCAGAAGCCGGTCTACGATCCGCTGATCCAGGCCGTCTCCGGCCTCGCCTCGGTGCAGGCCGGGTCGGATACCGAGCGGCCGCGCCTGGTGCGCACCATCCTGCCGGACAAGCTGACCGGCGTCACCGCGGCGCAGGCCATCACCGCCGCGCTGCTGGCACGCGCGCGTTCCGGCAAGGGCCAGCATGTCCGCCTGTCGATGCTGGATGCGGTGGTCGCCTTCCTGTGGTCCTCCGACATGGGCAGCCAGACCTTCGTCGGCGAGACGATCCCGCAGCAGGAGGCCGCCAGCTTCATCGACCTGATCTACGACACCGCCACCACGCCGATCAGCGCCGCGGTGCAGACCGACCGGGAATGGCAGGCGCTGGCGCGTGCGCTCGATCGTCCCGAATGGCTGGACGATCCGCGCTTCCGCACCCCGGCGCTGCGCCAGCGTCACGTCAACGAGCGGCTGGCGCTGACCCAGGACGTCCTGCTCACCCGGCCCGCCGAGGAATGGCTGCCACGCCTGACCCGGGAAGGCGTGCCTTGCGCCCCGGTGCTGACCCGCACCGCCATGCTGTCGAACGCGCAGGTCGTCGCCAACGGCCTTGTCGTCGAAACGGATCACCCGGCCGCCGGGCGGCTGCGCCAGGCGCGTCCGGCCGCCCGGTTCTCGGCCACGCCGGCCACGATCCGCCACGGCGGCCCGGCACTGGGCGCCGATACCGAGGCGGTGCTGGGCGAACTCGGCTATTCCCGGGAAGAAATAGAGTCCTTGCGCGCAAGGGAACACGCGGCATGATCGATTTCCATTACTGGCCGACGCCGAACGGCTGGAAGGTCGCCATCATGCTGGAGGAAACCGGCCTTCCGTACACCCTGAGGCCGGTGGACATCGGCGCCGGCGACCAGTTCAGGCCGGACTTCATGGCGATCAGCCCGAATGCGCGCATGCCCGCCATCGTCGATCATGATCCCCCCGGCGGGCCGCTGCCGGTGTTCGAGTCCGGCGCCATCCTGATCCACCTCGCCGAGAAGGCCGGGCGCTTCATGCCGCACAGCGCGGCCGGGCGAAAGCAATGCCTGGAATGGCTGTTCTGGCAGGCGGCCAATCTCGGCCCGATGGCGGGGCAGCTCAGCCACTTCGTCAATTACGCCGAGAGCGTGCAGGCGGGCGACCACAGCTACGCCCTGAACCGCTACCGCGGCGAATACCACCGCTGCCTGGGCGTGCTGGAGCGGCGGCTGCAGGGCCGGGACTGGCTGCTCGACGACTACTCGATCGCCGACATGATGTCCTGGCCCTGGGTGCTGATCGCGAAGCCGCTGGGACAGTCGCTGGACGAGTTTCCCAACGTCGCCCGCTGGCGCGCCGCGGTCAAGGCGCGGCCGGCGGTGCAGCGCGGCGTCGACCTGGGCAAGGACCTGCGGCGCACCGGCCCGCACAGCGAGGCGGCGCGGAACGTCCTGTTCGGCCAGACCGCGCGGTCCTTGCGCGGATAGGCTCGCCGCGCCGGCATCACTGCGTATGGTTGCTCCAGAGCGGCGGGCCCAGGTTGACGTGACTCGGCGATACCACGGCGCCGGTCACGGCCCCGACGCCGCCGCCAATCAGCGCGCCGGCGGCCACGCCGATTGGCCCGCCAATCAACCCGATCGTCGCGCCGGTGCCGGCGCCGGTCGCGGCGCCGCCGGTCACGCGATCAGGCTGGTGCCGGCCGCAGCCGGCGAGGCTGCCGAGGAGGAAAACAAGACAGAGTGTCGTACGCATGGCGTTCATTCAGCAAGCACGTCCCGTTCAGGCTTCGGCGGCGCTATAGCAGCTACGGATGTCGGACGGAACGCATGACAGGAGGCCGACCCGTCCTGCCGCGCAACGCGGGTATCGCCCTCGCCGCCGGGAACGCCACGGCGCCACACCGGCATTTCACCGGCTGCCGGGGCCGGGGGGCGATCAGCGTGCCGGCGTGCCGGGCCGTGATCCCGCAGGGGTGGTCACCGTGGGCAGATCCTCGGCGCGCTGCGACGACAGTCCCGCGACGGCCTCGTCGAACGCCGTGGCGCCGCGGGCGATGGTGACGACCTGGGGACAGCGCACGCAGGCTGCCTTGCCCTCCTGGCGGAACCACAGGCAATCCGGCCGGATCGCGCAGCGCGGCATGGCGCCGACGACCGGCGGCAGCATCGTCGCCACCCGGGTGGCCAGGCGGCAGCCGATCCCATCGTGATGGCTGCAGCGGATGCACGGCGCGGCAATCCGCAGCACCTCGGTCGGCAGGGCCTCGCCGGCCTGCGCCAGAAGGTCCCGGGTCACCGGGTGCGCCTCGGTCAGGTAGCCGACGCGAAAGGTTTCGGGCGAGTGTCCGGTCTGCACGCCGAACACGCGTGCGTCCGGATGATTGGGCTGCGAGCTTGGGCACAGCAGGCGGTCGGTTTCAGGACCCTTGGTCATGGGCGGCGCTCCCTGCATGGGGACGAGCGGCAAGGCGGTCCTGGCATGCGGGCCGGCGTGCCAGGACCGTACGTCAGCGAGGCCGGGACAGGCTCAGGCGGTGTGCCCGGATGCCTGGCCCAGGGTCCTCCAGTCCACCGGCGGTATGCCCCTGACCAGGACGGGCTGCTGCAAGACCGTCGAGAGCGAGGCCGCCGCGGCCTGGATGGTGCCGGAGCCGCCCGAGACCTGCATCGCCTCTTCCAGGGTCAGCGAGACAGGCTCGGGCAGTGAGGCGTCATCGTGTTTCCGCTTGTCCAATGGAGTTCTCCTGCATGCGGTTATGGATTGCATGGCCGCCTGCGGCGGCCTGCCGGCCAACGGGTTCGTCTCGGTCGATGACGAAGCCCATTGACCCGCGCCAGGATTGACAGAGGCCGGACAGGAGCGCTGTTGACCGCTTCACAGGCGCCGGCGACGGGTTTCACCGCCAGGTCAGCGGCGCACAACCGGCACGGCCCAGACGATCACCGTTCTCCCGGCCACGCTTTGCTGGGTCGGGATGAGCTGCGTGCAGTTCTGTTCGTCGCAGATCTGCACCCTGGCGTAGCCGATTTGCGCGAAGGCCGTCCGCACCGCCCTGTCACCCGCGAGCACCACCAGGGCCGCGGCGATGATCGTCAGGACCCATTTCGTATAGATATCCGTCACGTTCGTCCCCCTGAGACATTTCGGTAGACCACCTGTCCGGCCTATCAGGTTCCCGGCTGCGGGGGCTGCGAAATCTCATTCCGCACGGAATTGAACCGCCGGTGTCGCGCTGGCGCTGCGCTGGCGGAAATGGGCGGCCAACGGACCGGGCACCAAATCCGTCTCCAACCGCCGGCCTATCCTGATACGCATGGGTACACGCCCGGCCATGACAAGGGAGCAACGGACCAGGCGCCAAATCCTTCTCCAGGCGCCCCTATCACTGACAGCGATGGGGACACGCCCGGCCATGACGACAGGAAGACGACCTCGCGCCACGCGACCAGCGGCGTCCGCGGCGGTCAGCCCTGCCGCTGGCAGCGGTTCATGCGCAGCACCAGCAGGTCGCGGAAGTGCGGCCGCATCCGCTGCGTCCAGGGCGTGTTCGCCGCGCTGTCCCAGGCCGCCGAGCGCGTGACCCCGGCGTTGCGCAGATGGTACAGCGCCAGGTACTGGCGTTCCGACTTCGTGTCGGCCCTGCGGTAGCGCCGGGCGCACAGCACGCCGGGCACGGCGCCGAGCTGCGGCAGGTGCTCGGCGTTGTACCACTCGTTGAATTCCGCCTCCGCGGCCGGATCGACGTTCATCGACGCCACCAGCAGCGCGCCCGCGCCAGCCGGCGCGACAAGGTCGCCCGGAACGAGCTGTTCGCCGGCGAAGCGCATGATCCGCCGGCACATGCCGGTGACGCGCTTCGTCCAGACGGTGCCGTTCTCGCCGCCCACGGCGCGATAGGCCGGCGACTCCAGGACGGCCGCGCTCTCCAGGTCGTAGGTGGCGACGTGGACCGTCGGGTTGTCCTCGCTGATCCAGCGTTCCGCGTTCAGGAAGCCGGGAACCCGCAGCCGCTCCGGGATATGCTCGTGGTCGTACCAGTCGTGGAACTCATCCTCGTGCGCGGTAGCGAAATCGAGCGCCGCGAACAGCAGGCCTTTGGCCATGGTGGTTTCCTCCCGTTGGTAGCGGCCGCCAGTCTGCCAGCGCCGTGGCGGCGTTGCCAGTGCGGGCGGATTGCGCAAGCATGAGGCGAAACGGAGACCACCCCCATGTCCTTCCTGACCGAAGCGGAGCCCGATCGCGGCGCCAATTTGCCCGTGCTGCCCGGGATCAGCCGCGTCGTGGCGAACAATCCCGGCCCGATGACCTATTACGGCACCAACACCTACCTGATCGACACGCCCGACGGCACCGCGGTGCTCGACCCCGGACCGGAGAACCATCCCGAGCATGTCGAGGCGATCCTGCGCCACACCGGCGGCAAGGTGGCGCTGATCCTGGTCAGCCACACCCACCACGACCATGTCGGCGCCGTGCCGGCCCTGCAGGCGGCGACCGGGGCGCGGACGGCCGGCTACCGCCAGAGCGCGATCGACAGCTTCACCCCCGACATCGGGCTGAGCCATGGCGACCGCATCGCCGGGATGGAGGCGGTGCACACGCCCGGCCACGCCTCGGACCATATCTGCTTCGCGCGGCCGGGGGCGGAGGGCGACCGGATCCTGTTCAGCGCGGACCACGTGATGTCCTGGTCCACCAGCATCGTCAGCCCGCCGGGCGGGAACATGCGCGACTACTTCGCCAGCCTGAATCTGTTACTGGGCCGCGACGACAACGTCTACCTGCCCGGCCACGGCCCGCTGCTGCGCGAGCCGCACAGCCTGGTGCGGGCGATGCTGACCCACCGCATGCTGCGCGAGCAGGCGATTGCCCGCAAGCTGAGCGACGGGCCGGCGGATACCTACACGATCATGGACACGCTGTATTCGCAGCTGAACCCGCGGCTGCGGCGCGCGGCCGAGCGCAACGTCCTGGCGCATCTGCTGAAGATGGAAAGCGAGGGCAAGGCGGTGCGGGACGGGGAACTGTGGCGGGCGGCGTGACCCGGCCGCCCGGTGCCGTACCTGGCGGCGCGAGGCCGGGTAGCGCCGCACGAGCGTTGGCGAACAGGCGGCGGGACTGCCTCTGTCGTCGTATGGCGGGCGCGTGCCCCAAAGGCGTTGAAATAGCGGCGGTCGTTGCTCTATCGTCATGGCGGGCGCAGGCCCGGCATCCACGCCTTGCGCTGTTGATGCCGCAGAAAGGCGGGGATGGCGGCCCTTCGGCCGCCATGACGACAGTGCGGTCACGTCGCCTGTGCCCCCATTTTTACGCCAATGGGGCGCGTGCCCCGTGTGTTGCTGTCACGGCATGAGCGTATGGCGATGGCCCGGACGATCCCCGAACAAGTCGGGGGAGGGGCACGACGAGGGAGTAACAGGCCACCCTACTTTATGGATCCGGCCCTGATTGTCCTGAACGCCAGGCCGCGCGTTGCGACAGGAACAACCCGGCCGGGTTCGAGGTACCGCGACCGCAGGTCGCCCCAAATTCTTCTCTGCGCGCTCTGCGTTGCAAAAATGCGGTGCCGCAACAAAGAACGGCGTTGCCCATGAGTCGCCCAACCTGCGACACCGGTGGCACCCCGGCCACCGCGATTCAACGCAGAGCGCGCAGAGCGGGGCGCAGAGCACGCAGCGAAGGATTCAGATGGCCTGCGGCCGCGAGGTCCACGCGTTGCACGCCGTGCGTTGTTTATCATGGCCAAAATAATGAGGGCCGGATCCGTAACGCCGATGGGCCTGCGCCTGACATGACGATAAAATAACGAAACCCGTCCGAATACCGATGCCGGCCGCCCCCTACGCCTTCACCAGCGGACATCCCCCCTGGTCCAGCGGACGCCACGCATCCGCCGGCTGGATGGTCGCGACCTTGTTGCAGAAATCGTTGGCATACCGCGCCTGGGACGGCGGCTTCACCTGCCAGAGATACATCACGTGCATCACCCGCCCGTCCTCGCGGATCTTCACGTTCGTGTTGTAGAAATCGTTCACCGGCAGTGCCTTCATTTTCGCGGCCACGGCGTCGGCATCGGTCGATCCCACCGCCTGCACCGCCTTCAGCCAGTGCAGCGTCGCGCAATAGCTGCCGGCATGCAGCACGCCCGGCACCCGGCCCATCCCCGCGCTCCAGCGCTTCGACCAGGCGCGGGTCTTGTCGGTCATGTCCCAGTAGAAGCTGTCGGTGTAGGACAGCCCGGCGCAGACGCCCTGTCCCAGCGCCGCCACGTCGCTGATCTGGATCAGCAGCGTCGCCAGCCGCACGCCGCTTTTCGTCAGGCCGAACTCCGCGGCCTGCTTGATGCAGTTCTGCGCGTCGGTGCCGGCGTTGGCCAGGCCGATGACCTTGGCGCCGGAGGCCTGCGCCTGCACCAGGTAGGACGAGAAATCCGCCGTCCCCAGCGGCGCGCGGACGTTGCCCAGCACCTTGCCGCCGGCGGCCTTCACCGCGGCCATGCTGTCGCGCTCCAGCGCGTAGCCGAAGGCGTAGTCCGCGGTGATGAAGAACCACGTGTCGCCGCCCGCCCGGGTCAGCGCCCCGCCGGTGCCGTGCGCCAGCGCGTAGGTGTCGTAGGAAAAATGAATCCCATACGGCGAGCACTGCTTCCCGGTCAGGTCCGAGGTCGCCGGCCCGGTGATCAGGTAGATGCGCTTCTTCTCCCGCGCGATCTGCTGGATCGCCAGGCCCGATGACGACGCGGCGCCGTCGGCCAGTACGTCGACGCCGCTGTCCACCCACTCCCGCGCCAGCGCCGCCGCCACATCCGGCTTGTTCTGGTCGTCCGCCTGCAGCACCTCGATCGGCCGGCCCAGCACGGAGCCGCCGAAATCCTGGATGGCGAGTTCGGTCGCGACCTTGTTGCCCGGCCCGCCGACGTCGCGGTACGGGCCGCCCATGTCCGACAGCAGGCCAATGCGCACGGGTTTCGAGGTGCTCTGCGCCCGGATGAGGGCAGGGCGCGCCAGCGGCGCCGCCGCCAGGCCGCCGACGAGGACACGACGCGTCAGTCTGGACATTCGTTCGGACTCCCTCCCAGTATATCAGCGCGTTGCTCGATCGGTCGCGCCATGCTTTGTCGCGGAACGGTACCGTATGCCGTCCAGGGGAGATGATATCGATGCCAATGATGCCGGGAAAGACCGCCCTGCTGGAGCTTCTCAAGCAAGAAGGCGTGCGCGTCATGTTCGGCAACCCCGGCACGACGGAACTGCCGCTGATGGACGCACTGGCGGTGGAGAAGGACATCCGCTACGTGCTGGCCTTGCAGGAGGCGCCGGCGATGGGGATGGCGGACGGTTATGCTCAGGCCTCCGGCACCTGCGCCATGGTCAACCTGCATGCCGCGCCCGGCCTGGGCAACGCCATGGGCATGCTGTACGACGCGCAGAAGGCGGGCGCGCCGATCCTGGTGACCGCCGGACAGCACGAGCAGCGATTCAATTTCACCGAGCCCCTGCTGTGGACCGACCTGCCGCGGGTGGCTCGGCCGTTCGTGAAATGGTCGGAGGAAGTGCGCCGGCTGGAGGACCTGCCGCGGGCGATCCACCGCGCGGTGAAGACCGCCCTGGCGCCGCCGATGGGGCCGGTGTTCCTGTCGCTGCCGGGCGACATCCTGAGCGACAGCGCCGATCTTGACCTCGGAGCGCCAAGCCGGGTGGCGCTGGGCATCCGCGGCGACGCCGGCGCCATTGCCCGCGCCGCCGCGGTGATCGCAAAAGCGAAAAGCCCGGTGATCATCGCCGGCGACGCCGTGGCGCAGAGCAACGCGCTGGCGGAACTGGTGACGCTGGCCGAAACGCTGGGCGCGCCGGTTTATGACGAGGGCATGGCCAGCCGGGCGATGTTCCCGTCCTCGCATCCGCTGTACCGCGGCACCGTGGTGCGGCTGCCGGCGGCGATCCACGGCATGCTGTCGCAGCACGACCTGCTGGTCTCCATCGGCGGCGACCTGTTCACCCTGTCACTGCCCGGCGATAGCGAGGCAATGCCGGAGAACTTCCCGGTCGTGCACCTGGACACCGACCCGTGGGAACTGGCGAAGAATTATCCCGAGGCCGTCTCCATCCTGGGCGAGCCCAAGGCGACGCTGCCGGAACTGACCGAGGCGGTGGTGAAGGCTCGCTCCGCTGCCGAGAGTGAAGCGGCGGCGAAGCGCCTGGTGCACGTCCGCGCCGAGGGTGTCGCCAGCCTGCACAAGCTGCACGCCATGGCCGACGCGGTGGCCGAGCGCCACCCGATCCATCCGCTGGCGCTGATGCAGACCATCGGCCGCCTGCTGCCGGAGGATGCGGTAGTGATCGACGAGACGGTGTCCTCCGGCACCGGGCTGCGGCGGTTCCTGAAAAGCGACGACGCGCAGAGCTTCTTCGGGCTGCGCGGCGGCGGCATCGGCTGGGGGCTGCCGGCGGCCATCGGCGTCAAGCTGGCGCTGCCGGACCGGCCGGTGGTGGCGCTCATCGGCGACGGGTCCGCGATGTACACCATCCAGGGGCTGTGGACCGCGGCGCACCAGAAGCTGCGGATGGTGTTCGTCATCATCAACAATTATTCCTACCGGATCCTGAAGCAGCGGACCAACGCGATGAAGGGACTGGCGGCGCAGGCGGACAATTATGTCGCCATGGACCTGGACAAGCCTCGGGTCGATTTCGTATCGGTCGCCCAAGGGCTGGGCCTGGCGGCACACAAGGCGACGGCTCTGTCGGATCTGGGCGATCTGATGGAGCAGGCGCTGGCGGCGGACGGGCCGAGCCTGATCGATATCGAGGTGGACCGATCGTGGAAGCCCGTCTGACAGCCCCGTTTTCCGGCGAATTCCGGCTGTCGCCGTGGTCCGGCAACCCGGCGCGCGCATGCCCGCCCGTTGGCGTATCCCGCGTTGGCTTGTGGCGGCCGGGGTCGCACTCGGCCTCTCCGGCCGCCCGGCGCTGGCGGCCTGTGACCTGAGCCAGCTCATCGGCTACACGCTGGTCTTCGGCAAGACGATCGACGGCTATATCCAGGACGGAAAGCGGTATTCCAGCTTCCAGGGCTGCACCCGCGACCGCGTGCTGGTGTTCCAGGACGACACCGGGGTCCGCTGCAAGGAGACGTTCCTGCAGACGGCGGATTTCCCGCGTGCCTTTCTGTGCGCCCGTGGTCCGAACGACATGAAGCTGTGCGTCGAAGGCTACCTCTACGGCGTTGCGCAACCCGACTGAAGCCGGCTCGCGCTACCGTTGACCTGAAGCAACGTCCTCGTGCCGCGCCATGTGGTGCAGGTAGGCGAGCAAGGCGTCGAGGTCGGTGTCGGGCAGGGTGGCGGCGCTGAACCCGGGCATGCGCTGCAGCGGCCAGGTGCGCACGGCTTTCGGGTCGCGCACCAGGGCGCGCAGCCCGGCGTCGGTCAGATACGCCGTCGCGTTCATCGGCCGGCCGAGGTCCGGTCCCATCTCACCGGCGCCGCCACCGTTCAGGCGGTGGCAGGGCAGGCAGTTGGCCGCGAACACACGCTGCCCGTGCCGGGCGGGGGCCCCGGGCGGCAGCGAGGGATCGACGGCCAGTTGCGGCCAGCGATGGGCCGGGCTCTCCACCGCCGTCAGGCTTGCCAGTTGATAGGGCCACTGCTCGGGGATCACGCCGGACCGTTCCGGGTGCTGCCACACCAGGTAGAACGGTCCGGCCCCAACGTTCTTGCCCGGGAGGTTCGGCCAGGGCTGCCCGGGCGGCTCGACGGCGATCCACGCGGTCGCGCCACCCGCGGCGCCTTTGCGAACCAGCGACAGCGGGATCTGCGCCACGAAGCCGTCGGTGGCGCGCGCCTCCAGCGTGTCGAAGCGGTCCGGCGGCAGCCCCGCGAGCAGGGGCAGCAGCGGCGCCGCGCGGTAATGGGTAGCGCGCCGGTAGTCGTGGTCATGCGGGATGGCCAGCTCGGCCGCGTCCGGCCGGGCGAGGAGTTCGGCGGCGGTGAAGCGGTGCGTGACGCCGCCCAGGTCGAGCGTGAGCGACGGCTCGGCCGCTCCGGCCGGGGTGGTCCCGAGGACCATGAGCATCAACATCGCCAGGCCTATGAGCGATCGCATGGTTGCCTCCCCGATGACGGCGCCGGTCGCGGTGATCACCGATAGCATAGGGTCCGGCGGTCCTGCCAACTTGCCCGGCCGGGAAACGGAACGACGGCAAGACGATCCGCCGGACGATGGTTCGGCACCCGGGCAAACGTCATGACACGGAAACCTGCCCGCGCATCCGTCCCTCTCCGTCCATGCCTGGCCTGGTTACAGGGAACCAATGCGATCGCGGATTACAAAGGGTCCTTTCGCAGCCTGCCGGGCCGGGTTTCAGCCATGACGTTGGTTACTTCTCGGTTCCACCGATCGCCTTCGCAAGCTGAAGCACATGTTCGTAATTTCCGGGTCCCATCGTGTCGCGGACAGTCGAGATGTTCTCGCCGTCTGCCGCACGCAGGACATCGTATGTGAGCGTGACCCGCTCCGGCAGGTCGGAGCGGCCGGCCAAAGAGGAAGCGATACTCGTAGCCTCAGTCTTCTGGCCCGACAAAGCCAGCGAGAGCGCAAGATTATTGATGGTGATGACATCGTCCGGTTCGGCGGCCAGCGCCTGACTATACAGTCCCTGCGCGTCGGCATGCCGGCTAAGCATGTCAAGCGCAATTGCCTTGTCGACCACCCAGCGCATGTTGCCATGGTCCGCTGCGATCGCCGTATCGAACTCCTTGATGGCCCGGGCGGCCTCACCCTGTATCACGTCAATCGCACCCAGGGGGCCGCATAACAACTGCGGAGATTTCACTGTCTTCAAGTGATCGGACAGCACGCTGTGCGCCTGGTGGAACTTGTTGAGCCGGACCAGCACATCGGCATAGCCGAGTTGCACGTCAGTGTCCGACGGCGCGGCAGCCGAGACGCTGGCGTAAATCGATTCCCCCAGTTGGAGATTGCCCGATGCGACCGCCGCCTGGGCAACCCGCAATCTTGGCTCGCCGCTGGCGCCGTCCAACGCGTTCCCCCTTGGGGATGCGCAGGCGGCGAGTGCCGCAGCGATGCAGAGGCTGGCCAACGTGTGAAGCTTCATGGTCGTGTTCCAAAACTATCGACGCTTCGGCGAGGAAATCAGAGGCTGATCCTTACTGATTATTGCCCTGTGGCGCTGACGACGCTCCACTCGTCTGGAGCTGGACTATGTCCGAGGCAGGCAATTGTGTGCGATGTCCATCCAGCAATCTTGTAATTGGCCGTGCGGCCTCGCTACCGAGGCTGGTCGGTGCCCCGGTTCCCTCGACAAGATCATGAGGATTGGAAACCATGGCGCGTAGATTGAGGTCATTCGCGCTTGCCCGGTTGTCCAGGCTCCAGGTGCCCGGTTTGTCGAACGGGAAATCAGGCGTGCAGCCTGCCGAGATACCCGACAGACCCAACGCCGCCAGGAGAAATGCCATGCGCATGTTCGTGATTCTCATTTCAGGATAAAACCGGCATTCAGAGTCGGACCAGGGAGCGGTGCCATCTGGCGGCCGTACAGGATGCGGTCGAGGTCGGTCGCCGGCTTGAAACCGTCGGTCGGCGCGTGCAGCGCCTGTGGTGACGACGTCGGCTCTACGATGTAGGGCGTGACGATGATGACGAGCTCGCTCTCGCCGCGCTGGAAATCGTTGGACTTGAACAGCGAGCCGATCACGGGAACTTCGCCGATGCCGGGCAGGGCGTTGGTGGCGTCAATGCTGGTGCGCTCCAACAGCCCGGCGATGGCGAAGCTCTGGCCGCTGCCGAGCTCGACGGTGGTTTCCGCCCGTCGCACCGTCAGCGCCGGGATGAGGAATTCGCGGCCTGCCAGGAAGCTTGCGGTTTCGCCCAGATCGCGGCGCGGGCCTGCCTTGTGGCCTTCTACGCCATCTTGTGCGCGCTCCTGCTCTTGCGTGCTCCGCCGAAAGCACAGGCGGAAGGGCTTGCGCCGCGGGTGGCGGCGTTCGTTGGCACGTACCTGCCGTGGACGATGGGCATCCTGGCAAAGCCCACGGGCTCCGCTGCACTCAACCTGGCCTCAACCGGATTCGTGCTGGTTGGCATGACATTGACCATGATCACCGTCGTGCAACTGGGCCGGGCGTTCAGCCTGGTGCCGCAGGCGCGCCGGGTGGTGCGGAGCGGCCCCTACCGCTGGCTGCGCCATCGGCTTTATTTCTTTGAAGAAATTTCTGTGTTCGGGGCCATGCTGCAGGCACCTGGCGGCTGCTGCCGTTCGTCTGGTGAAGGGAGCAGATCGCGAACAGGCGACGGGACCCGAAGCTCCGGAATCGCCGCGCCGTTGCCGCCTTGACGGGGCGGCGAGACCTGCACTGTCACCGGTTTGGCTTCAGGCCGTGCCGGTTCCGGGCGGCGCCAGTTTTCAGACTTCTCAGCAAGCGCTTGAAAAAAGTGGCTCCTCGCTATTTCGGATGGGTGGCCCGCACGCAGAGGTTGAGTGTCTGGGAGCGCTTGTCGGCCAAGCGCTGGCTAGCCACGAAGCCGAATTTGGTTTGACGGCATCTGGCGCAGACGGGGGTTTGCGCATAACGCGCTGTCTGGCATGGCTTGGGAACGAACCGACCGGAGCCATCATCCATGCGCGATACCGACCTGTT